>JBDRBF010000060.1:0-54474 GCA_043822925.1 bacterium | reverse complement strand
TCGATTTCTCAACAGGAGCAATCTTACAAAATGCTGCTGCAGCAAATATCGTCTTGAATTTCACCAAAGAACAGGGCTACGGGCTTGATATGCTCATGATAAATAATACAAAGCTTATTGTTGCAACAACAACCGGTTTATTTGTTGCTCCTAAAGCAGCAACCGGCATTAAAAAAGCTGCGCTTAATAAAGCAGATGGCTCGTCAATGATTGACGGCGTACCTGTACAATTATTGTATGTTTCATCTAACAAAGCAGTAACTTCAGAAAAAGGTAATTTGTACGTATTTGCAATAAACTATGACACAGATACAGGCAAGATTTATCGTTTCTTTGTCGATGCAGCAGCTGCTGATGATGCAAACGTCATCACACCGATAAAAGACAAAGACGGCAACGATGCTTCACTTATGTTTGACCTGGGCGCGTATCGCCACTATATAGGCACCGATGGTTCAGTATTTTTTGATACACAATCAAAAACTTTGTATCAAAGCAACTTATTAAACATAAGAACACTCACCAATGACACAGATTATCTAACAAAAACATCAGAATTAACAACACTGCTTGGTGCTACAGCAACAAAACTCGATAATGTTGGCTTCCCGGTCAGAGATTCTGCATCTGGTGCATGGGTTTATCCTGGACACTGGGGCGTAAGAGTCAACGAATAGGAATAAGGCTTGGATCCCAGATCAAGTCTGGGATGACAAAAAATATAGAAGGGACAGAAACGTGAAGAAAAAAATATTATTAAACGTGATACCGATTAGCAGAATGCTGGTCAGTAGCGTACTAGTCAGTAGCGTACTGGTAACAAGCACGCTCAGTGGTTTTGCACAAACAAACTTTTTTCGACCAACAGATCAAGAACTGCGCTTAAATTATATAAAGAGTATCAACTACACACTCGGCGCACGCGCTGAGTACGGTAGCCGGTCAAGCGGCAAAAGCTGGGACGATAAACGCGCTAACGTTTTGGCGTTACAAGATCCAAAGCAATCAGCAATAGATATGATCATCAAACCCGTTGGCGATATTCCAGATAGCTTAAAACTCGTTCGCGCACAATTATTAGTACATGAACGTGGCGAACCAACAGAAACACGCGGACAACAATTATTTACCGGAGACTTTACAGAACTTGATGTCACATTATTTGGAAGCTACAAATTCCCCTTTGATATCCCAGGCAAGCTTGCAATTAACGCTTACTTGCCCATCGTATACAAAAAAGTAGACGGCTTTAAGATGACCGACTTAACACTCAATTCAAAAGATACCGGTATAGGCAAAGATAATCTCACCAAAGAACTTCTGACGAAAAACTTAAAAACACTCGTCAAAGAATGGGGCAACTTGGACCTGAGTAACTGGGACCAGACGGGAGTCGGCGATCTAGTTGTCACGTTAAATTGGAGCGATGTTTATAAGCCAGAAAAAAATGACGCTTTTAAGTATAAACTTATATTTAATGTTTACGCTGGCGTCTCATGCCCTACTGGCAAAGAAAAAGATGAAGATAAAGCACTCAGCATGCCACTTGGTTATGGCGACGGTGCATGGGGAATCCCATTTGGACTTGGCCTGTGGGCAAAATTCCCACACCATATACAAGTTGGGGTAAATGGCGATTTTATGTATCTCTTTGATAAAACACGCATACGCCGCTTACTTTCATACTCAGAACAAACAGAATTTTTATTGCTCAATAAAGGCAACGCAACAAAAAGCTACGGATTCACCTGGCAGTTTAACCCATTTATTGGGCTGCACCATTTCTGGAAAGGCTTGAGCGCAAAAGTAGCGTATCAATACGTTGGCCATGACGATGACGAACTTTCACCAAAAGATTCAAATTTTAATTATGTTACCGTCAATTATGCAAATAACTTAAAAGAATGGAGCAGTCACAACATGATTTTTTCAGCAAGTTACGACTTCTTGACAGAGTTTAAGAGTATTACACCACAGGTACAGCTCTTCTATAAACTCCCTGTCGACGGCAAAAATGTTATTGATATGCATACTTTTGGCGGACAGCTCGTTGTAAACTTCTAAAAATCTATAATTTGAAACCCATTCTCATTACACGATCATGACCGGGGTTAATCCAGCCGTCGCCCTACGTGGCTATGACGGACAAGAACCCCGGTCTAAAACAAACTTCATGCTCTGCCCGATGGGCGCCGCATGATAAAACAAATTATAAACCAATTTATTATTCGATTTCCTCGTGCTGAATAGCACGAAACTTTTACTAGACCGGGGTTTTAACCCCGGTTATTAGGTCTTATATTTTAGATTCAGCCATAGCTTCAAGATAACTATCCAAGCTGTGCTCGATTGCTTCAAGTATGACCATATAATAATCTTGCTCGTCGTTATGCAATAAAGCTTTTTCGATTGCATTAATATACGCCAAGCGCTTTTCTTTTTCGATTATCGCAAGTGGGTAGCCGCTTTGCAGTAATACAAGATTAAGCAAAAGACGAGCAGTGTGGAACTTTAAGATAATTAGGCCGTGGAACCTGAGACCCGGTGATGCGAACGGCGACTGTACGTAAAAAACCTGCATGAGTATCATCAATTTTTTGCAAAATAAGTTTATGTATTGCGAAAATATCTTCAAGAACAAGATCGGTACGTTTTGTCGATTCTTTTTAACAGATCGTTTACCATCTTCTTCTCCTTTTTTCTAACTCCAAAGAGTACTGATAGGCACTGCCCACAAATTGTTACCAAACGGAATTTTGTCTACTCCGGAATACAAAACAATGCCGGCAACAAACTTGTCGCCACAATCCTGCTGTACACTTCGCAAGCCCTTAAAATCGTCACTAATTATCGTCCCACCAGATTTAATTTCAATACCAACAACGTTACCTGAAGCATTCTCCAAAATAATATCAACTTCTACCCCAGAATCTGTCCGGTAATGATATAATCTCACACGCACATCAGCCCAAGATATCTGTTTTAAAATCTCAGTTATTATAAAATTTTCTACAACTTTTCCAAGCATATTTGTATCAGTCAAAATACGCTGTTTATCAGCAGACAGTAAGTGTAATTGTATCCCCGCATCAACCAAATAAATTTTTGGTGCCTTAACCAGGCGCTTACCTAAATGCGTACTCCAGGGCGCCTGCAACGTAATTAAATAAAGCGTTTCCAACAGCGTCAAATACCGATGCAGCGTTGACGTTGATATCCCACTCGTTCGCGCAAGTTCAGCAACATTAAGCAAACTTCCAACGCGTGTTGCAATCAACTCTAAAAGATTTGGAAGTAGTGTTAAACCCTCTATGCGAGCCAAATCTTTCACATCACGTTGCAATATTGTCGTAAGATACGCATTAAACCAGGCCTCCCGCCCATCACTGTCATACGTCTGTACCTGTGGGAACCCGCCGGTTACCAACTTCTTGGCAAGCTCTTCCCGTGAACCATCACCTACACTTAAACCCTGAATGTTGGCTGCAAAAATATTTTGTATAAAATTCTCTTTCTTGTGCGCAATCTCCCCCTGAGATAACGGAAATAGTTCAACAATCTCCATTCGACCGGCCAGCGAATCTCCCAAATTAGGAATAAGTAACGGGTTGGCCGACCCTGTCAAAATAAATAAGCCAGGCACACGATTTTCATCAACATAATGCTTTATCGATAAAAAAAGCTCAGGAACTCTTTGCACCTCATCCAATACGGTCGGCTTTGGTAAATCTTTCAAAAACCCAATTGGGTCATTTTTTGCTGCTGATAAATAACGCACGTCGTCAAAGGTGACATATGTGTACCCTTTTTGCACGAATAAATGCTTTATTAACGTTGTTTTTCCCGTTTGGCGAGCTCCCGTTAATAAAACAACCGGAGATCGGCTCAATGCAGCCTGCAACTTTTGAGTAATATTTCTATTAAAAAACATCAAAAACCCCTCTTTTTTAAGAAATTTAACGCCTAAAGATATGAATTGCGCCACGCCATGATATAAATTATACCATGACGTGGCATAATTTCAACCACGTCATGGCGCACTTTCTACAAGAGCCACATCATAGGCGACAGTTAGAATCCAAGTTTTATCGTTTAATAAAGTAAACGCGAATCCCAAATCTTTTTTTGGTAATAAGAAGCGCAAGAAACAAAAGACCAAAAGCTAAACAGGTAATAAACCAAAAGCCAAGCAGGTTAGCAAGTGCTGCACGCATAAGCCCAGCAAACAAAAAGTTAAGCATGCTATATAAAACAAAACCAATAAAAATAAAAACACTAATTTGGGCCAGATAGCGCGCCAAGAATTTTATAAAATTACCGGGATAAAAACGCAAATTATGTTTTTTGCGCAAAAACACATAGCTCAAAATTACCATGACTAAACTAGCCAGAGAAGCAGCACCAGCAATACCATAAGCACCCCAGATTTGCATACCAATAATATCACCGACAAGATTAACTAAAGCACCTACGACAGAAATTATTGTGGCAGAGACAGTATCTTTAAATGAATAAAAGATGTTCATGAGCACCCTGCTCAGGCATATAAATAAAAGCCCCGTAATATACACAATTAAGATCCAGGCAGCTTGATCAGCATGGGCAAGTGCGCCAGACTTAAAAGAAAAGAGCGTCACAAACAAATTTTTTGATACTAATGCAAAAAATAACGTAATCGGAATAATAACCCAACAAACAAACTTGGTAACTTCAAGCAAGTAAAAACTCATACGCCGTGGCGCGTATAACACAAGACGTGAAAAATGGGGAAGCAAAATGCTCGAAAAAGCTACGGCAAAAATACCAATGGGTAACTGTAAAAAACGAGCACCATAAAAAAGTAACGAAACTGAGCCCTCAGGCAAAAACGAAGCAACTATGCCACTGACAAGCAGATTAATTTCAATAATACTCACGCCCAAAAAGCACGGAATAAACTTGCGAAGCACAAGCTTAAAAGACTCGATAACTTCTTCTGTTATGCGCCCAAACGTAAAGTGACACATAAAGTATGTAATAACATGTAATATTAGTTGGACGGCTCCTGCAACCAGCACGCCCCAACAAATAAACACAGGCGTTAATTTAAACCAAATACCAAGAGTGATAATAAGAACATACACAAAATTCCAGATTGCTGGCCCAAGAGCAGGTATAAAAAAGTGATTCACAGACGTAAGCGCCCCAGCAAAAAGTGCACTCGCTGAAACCAGAAACAAAAACGGAAACAAAATACGCAAAAACTCTACAGTATGAGCTGCCCGATCAGCCGAAAAGCCGGCAGCCAAGAGCATAACGACCCATTCTGTCTTAAAATATACAAACAAATATAAGAGCAAAATTATGCTCTGAAAAAAAATAAAGCCTAACGAAACCAGGCCACTGGCGACCTCTTTTTTACCTTTTTTAACCAATTGGACCATAACTGGAACAAAAGAACCATTCATGGCCCCTTCGGCAAATACTTGCCGAAATAAGTTGGGAATTCTAAAAGCAACAATAAAGGCATCTGAAAGTATCCCGATGCCAAAAAATTGTATTTGGAGTGCTTCGCGTAAAATGCCAAGCATTCGGCTCAGGAACGTAAGCGCCCCTACTTGAAACGTTTTTTTGACAATCGATTTTTTTGAAAGATGTAAGCTTGCTGGATTATGTTGCATGTTTTTTTGCCTAAATTAACGCACGTTAAGGGAAAAACCCATCGCATTAAGAAGCGACGCCAGAGAACTCAACTGAGGGTTCCCATCTTTAGATAACATACGATATAGGCTCTCTCTTCTGACTTGTGCTCGCTTGGCAAGATTACTCATAGAACCTTGCGCTTCAGCTACATTTCTCAATGCATTGAGAAAAAGTTGCTGCGATTCTTCGTCGCCTTTTAAACTTTCTTCAATTGCCGCATTTAAGTATGCAACAGCATAATCATGATCTTTGAGTCGCTCGATTAAAGTATCATGATAGTCGACACATCGTGATATTTTTTTTGTTACTTTTTTAGGTATTTTTTTTATTATTTTTTTTGTCATAAACGTGCCCCTGAATTTTTAAATTCTTGAAAATATTTTTTTGCTTTTTCAATATCTCGTTGTTGAGCCTTTTTACTCCCCGCACACAAAAGCAAAATGATATTTGTTCCTATCTTGCCAAAATATACTCGATATCCGGGACCAATATCAAATTTAAGTTCGAAAACCATATTGCCAACTGGATCACAGTGGCCCAAATTACCCATCTTAACTCGCTCAAGCCTCAAATCGATAACCGCCTGAGCTTTTTTATCATCAAGATCATTGAACCACTTATCAAATGGACGCTTTCCTGTTGATGTTTCATAAGTCTTTATTTTGTAGCCCATCGATTCCCTTACGAACAAAGATCTTTTTTAATGGAATTCAAAATTTATTAACATTTTATCCAATCTGTTACTTAAATGCAACACATCTAAGAAAAAGCTATCTAAAAGGGGAAAGTTGACTTGGATCCCAGATCAAGTCTGGGATGACAAAGACGTAAACAAACCGTCGTGAATCGTGTGAACAATGTCCATACGTTTATATACCTGCTCGTCATGAGTACACACGATAATACCCATGCCCCAGTCCCGACGCGCTTCAAGCAAAAGCTCAACTACCTGTTGAACATTTTGAGCATCCAAGTTACCGGTCGGTTCGTCAGCGAGTAAAAAAGCAGGCTTATTAAAAATAGCCCGCGCAATAGAGACCCGCTGTTGCTCCCCACCAGAAAGTTGTCCAGGATAAAAGTCAGCTCGGTGCTGCAAACCAATTTTTTCAATCAGCATGTCAGCCCGAATTATGCAATTTTTTTTAGTTTCACCACGAATAAGACCTAATAACATAATATTTTCACGAACCGTAAGTTCTTTGATTAAATAATGAAACTGGAAAACAAAGCCGATATTTTTATTTCTAAATTCTTCTTTGTTAAACAAATAAAAAATATCATGCCCATTAAAAAGAACTGTGCCAGAAGTCGACGAGTCTAGCCCACCCAAAATGTGCATAAGAGTCGACTTACCGCTACCAGAAACTCCCGTAATTGCATAGGTCAAACCCTGCGTAAATTCGATACTTATCCCCTTGAGAACCGAAACAAGCTTATTGCCCTGCCAAAAATCTTTTTTAACGCTAACAGCGGTCAGCACGGATTGTTCTTTGCTCATATCACCCTCAAAACACAAAAATACGCTATTTTCCAAGTATTATTTCACATATTAGCAAGACTCTTGTGTTACCCAAAGAAATTTCTTTATGATTTGATTAAAGAAGAATTCTCAAAAAACAGCCATCTTAACATTCAACTCTATTGGGGAGGGGGAAACAATGGCAGATAAAGAGAGAAATCATTTACTTGAGGAAGATATACCACTCATACTACCGGTTGTACCAACGGTAGATGTGGTTGTTTTCCCGCAAATGGTTGTGCCACTCTTAATACTTGATGAAAAAATCATCAAGGGTGTCGAAGAAGCTCTTAAAGGCGCTCGTAAGATCTTTTTACTTGCAGCCCAACAGCAGCCGTCAGATTATCAGAGCCCTATAAGCATTAATGATTTATACAACGTAGGAACTGTAAGCAATATTATGCGCGTCATGCAACTACCTGAGGGGGGTATAAAAATACTCGTCCAGGGCATAGTAAAAGCTACGGTAGAAGAGATTCTCTCGGACAACGAGAGTTTACGCGTCAAAATAGTCGCACTTGACCCGCAGGAACGCGAATATGACAAAGACCAAGCAGACAAATTAATCAAAAAAACACTCACACTCGTTGAAAAAATTGTCGCCGAAGGCCGCGCTTTTGGGCCAGACTTCCAGATAATTTTATCGCAAATAGATGATCCAGAGCGCGTCTGCGACTTTATTCTTTCCCATCTTAATCTTACGGTCCAAGAAGCTCAAGACTTGCTTGAAAAGAAAAGCATAATAAATGTTCTTGAAAGCATTTATCAGCACCTGGAACAAGAAGTTGAAATATCAAGTGTACAAGAAAAAATTAGAAACGAAACCCGGGACTCTATTAATAAATCTCAACGTGAATATTACTTACGCGAGCAAATGAAAGCGATTCAAAAAGAACTGGGAGAAGAAGACGAATCAGACATATCTGAACTCAGAAAAAGATTTCATGAAATTCCATTGCCTGAAGAAGTCCGTACAGAATGCAAAAAAGAATTTAAACGCCTAGAAAAGACATCGCCAGAATCTATGGAAGCAGCTGTAATAAGAACACATTTAGAATGGCTACTGGCTCTGCCATGGGGTGTTTATACCAAAGACAATCTTGATATTAAACATGCGCGCAAAGTTTTGGATGATCATCATTTTGGCCTCGAAGAAATTAAAAACAGAATTTTGGATTATTTATCAGTCAAAGCACTTAAAGACGATTGCCATGTACCAATATTATGCTTTGCTGGACCTCCTGGTACCGGCAAAACATCTTTGGGTAAATCAATTGCTGAAAGCTTAGGCAGAAAATATTTTAGAATATCCCTGGGCGGCGTATACGACGAATCAGAGATTCGTGGACACCGCAGAACTTATGTCGGCGCATTACCTGGGCGTTTTATTCAAGCAGTACGTAAATCAGGAAGTTTAAATCCATTAATAATTATCGATGAAATAGATAAAGTTGGCCAATCGCAACGTGGCGACCCATCTTCAGCTTTACTTGAAGTACTTGATCCTGAACAAAACAAAACGTTTTATGACAATTATTTGGGCGTAAATTTTGACTTATCTCAATGCTTGTTTATCACAACAGCTAACGACATAAGCCAAATACAAGAAGCGCTGCGAGACCGTATGGAAATCATACAACTTGCAGGCTACACAACAGACGAAAAACTTGCAATAGCTCAAAAACACTTAGTAACCAAAGCAGCCCTTGATTCTGGCCTTGAAACCAAAGGGTTCACGCTCGCAGCAAAAGCAATCGAAGAAATAATCGATGGGTATACTAGAGAATCAGGCGTACGACAACTAGATAGAAACATCAAAAGGCTCTGCTCTAAACAGGCACGTGCATATGTCGAAGAAAATAAAAAACTCGCAATCTCAGAAACAAATATGGCCGAGTATCTTGGCCCACGAAAAATACTTAAAGAAGAAATCATAAACACCGATAAAATAGGCGTCACTAATGGTCTTGCATGGACCCCATACGGCGGAGAAATGCTCCAAGTTGAAGCCGCTCTTATGCCAGGCAAAGGCAGACTTATGCTCACCGGACAACTAGGAGACGTCATGAAAGAATCAGCTCAAGCAGCATTAACCTATATCAGATCAAACGCAAAATCACTTGGTCTACAACAAAAAGCATTTACTACTAACGATATTCACATACACTTGCCAGCTGGAGCAATTCCAAAAGATGGCCCTTCTGCCGGAATAACACTTTTGACATCCCTTATTTCTGCTTTTACTGGACGTAAGATTTCCGGAAGCTATGCCATGACTGGAGAACTTAATCTCCAAGGTAACGTACTACCCATCGGTGGCTTAAAAGAAAAAATACTTGCAGCAAAACAACATGGTCTACAAAACATTATTGTGCCGATGCTCAACAAAAAAGATCTCATAGATATGGGCAAAATAACTGAAGGCATGAAGATCTTCTTAGTTGAAAATGTTTCAGAAGTTATTAAGCATGTGTTGCTCCCACTGGATATCAAACTACCAAAATAACACGAACCTGGAAGATGTTTTAAAAGACTCTCCCCAACACAAGAACTTAAAAAGCCTAGGGTTGAAACCCTAGGCTTTTTATTAAAACTTCAGGCGATTGCGCCTGAGCACTAAATTCTCTATTTTTTTATCTTCTTCTCTGGCTGGCAAGCCTGAAGCTCTTGAGAGCCGAGTATTTTAACAGGAGGTAATCTTATTTTTTACGTGCAAGCAAGTCGCGCATTTCGACAATTCTGTTTTCTAAAACTTCAGTATAATATAGTAACGATCGATATTTTTTCATAGACATTCCAGTTTGACTATAACCCTTAAGGTCCCAAATATATTCTTTTAACTTTTCTCGTTCACGAAGCAATTCTCTTAAAAGAGAATCAACTTCATCACGGTCAATCGCTTTGCCCGGCATTAAAACATTACCCTCAAAATGCAATGCTGTTTCTCTTTTTACCCGGCTACAAGCATCTACAAGTTGAATCATTTTTCTAAAATCAAACGAAGCACCATCTTGGACAAAAAAAACATCAGCCTCTTTTGCTGCCGTCTGGACACGCAAAGAAACCAATCGCCCGCTTTCTTTTTCCCCAGCGCTTTGATCTAAGAAAAAACGAAATATAGCACGCCCTATCACAATTGCGATAAAAAGAGCCACCAATACTCTAATAATCGTCTTACTTCGCAATTGAGATTTGCTATTACTCATAAATCCACCTACTTGCCTCTTTTTTTACTGTTTCTAGGCCAAGTCCACACCTCTTCATTACTAATTGTAATTATTGCGATACCAAAAACACAACAAATTAGCACTTCTTGTATTCTTTTAAAATGCACAAATTAGTAAGATATTTTACTTTTCACCCTATACAATCCAAAGCTTCCTGCTTATAATCCCAATCAAAGACTCTCGAGAAAGAGCTATTTTGCCAAAAATTATTACTAAATAATACAAAAACCCCAAGAAACAATGAATTTATTCGTTTTAAGCACCGGAATCATACTAACCATCATATCCACAGCAATACTGGCATATATTTCAGTTGCTACCATGATTGGACCTTGGATAGCCCCAACACTAGTACTAGTCGCAAGTTTACTCGCTCAATTCAGAAAAAAAAGCACAAATCTAGAAAACAAGCAAGATATAATTCTTATCCAATCCATTGCTGCCGGTGGCGGCATAATAGCTGTTGGTATCGGCTTTGCCCTCCCAACGCTCTATTTTCTAGATAGAGAGACTTTTTTAGAATGGATGGTCTTTCGTCCGTGGAACTTTTATTTACTCATTTTAAGCGTAACGCTCGCTGCTGGCAGCTTAGGAATATTTTTAGGCAGAATTCTATCCCCCAAATTTATAGACCAAGAAAAACTATTATTTCCCGTCAGCCAGCTCACCTACAAAATTATTGCAGCCCAATCACAACTCAAACAAACTATAACCATGTTTTTTGGAGTCGCCAGCGCTCTCGTCTTAAGTTTTTTACGCGATGGAGCTTTTGGATTTGTAGGAATTATTCCAAAAACAATAAAATTCTTTGAACATCGCTGTGGAGAAGCTCTCGCTTTCGAATTTTGGCCAACGTTATGGGCAATCGGCTTCGCCATAGGCCCTGCTTTTGCCTATCCCTTACTCGTTGGCATATTTATAAAACACAGCATAATACCATTTTTTAATCTACACAGCCTCTTTCTCCCCTTCCAATTGTTTGCCCCCATAAATGAAAATAACTTTATAACTGCATTCTGTTCGGGGCTTGTCGTCTCTGAGTTACTTTTAGGTATTTTAAGCAAACCCGCATATTACATGAATAGAGTTTCAAATTACCTAAAAGAAATTTATACGTTTTTAAGCAAAATAATAAAACATTCTCTCAAGTACCTGCAAAATCAAACCCCGAATCAAATATCAAGTCCAAACGAACAAATAAACTCAAATATTTCAGAAAAATATAATTTTGCAGCGTTTTTTAGAACAGCTGAGCCTATTTTTGCTCTCAGCAGTTCTATTGCTGTTCTCTGTTACCTCAAATTTTCAATCTTAGCCCAAATCGTTTTTCTGACATTCACCATTATAGCTACCTACGAAATTTGCTACATCAGCTCAGAAATAGGGCTATTGCAATTTGGCAGATACTCTGCGTACGTAACTATCCCAATGATATTTATGTTTCGCCTTAATTTCTCACAAATTACCGCCATATCGGTCTTTTTTAGCATTTGTGCTGCAACAGCATCTGATTTACTCTTCGATTATAAAACAGGCGAATTTTGCTCAATTAAACGGTCAAAACTTCATATGGCTCAATGGATAGGGTTACTTGTAACTTCTGTAAGTATTGGCCTAATTTTGCACGTACTTTTTACCCATCTACAGATCGGCTCAGATAAACTCATAGCCTCCCGAGGCCACTCACGCGCACTACTCGTGCAGAGCTTAGATCTAAATGGCTACGTCGTAAGCATTGGCATACTCTGTGGCTATATACTCAAAAAACTCAAAATAAGCCCGACCATGACTTTTGGTGGCATTATCATGCCGAATAAAATCTCGTTTGGACTTATTCTAGGTGGATTTGCCTCTGTAATTCCTAAAGATAAAGAAAAATATATCGCATTTTGCTCAGGCGTTTTTGCCAGCGAAGCTCTTTGGATTCTTATCTCAATACTTTTCAAAATGTTCTGAGTTTATTGATTTTACGTTCCCAAATCTTCTACACTTTTTAAAGAATAGCTCACACTCAGAAATTACTCATACTATCTAAAACGGGACATTTTTATCAGGGGGAAAAATGAACAGTTTTATCAAAACGCAGACTCAAAAAATCACAAAAATTATTCTTCTTATCATGCTCACCAACGCTTCTAACACATGCATACAAGCGATGAAATCGACCAACCCAAAAGACAAAGCAATCGTAATATATTTTTTAAGAGACAACAACACTCTTGGAAAACTTTTTTCAAATAAAAACACAGAATTTCTTTGCGACTGCTTACCCTGCTGGTGCAAAGCAAAAAATATAGGCAATTATTATCATTTTTTCGATAAAAAACTTATGAAACTCAGAAAAAATAAACCTGAGCTCAATATAGAAATACTCAACATGAACGATGCGTACAATAAAAACAAAATAATCGCACAAGCCCCCAAACAAAACCTACCAAAATTAACCATAGAGCTCCATAACGTAAACTACGATGATCCCGAATTTTTACAAGTACAAGAAAACAGCTCTATTGATCAACAAACCTTTATTAACAAATTCGTAGCAAGACAAATCACACAAACAGGAAATCATGATAAAATCTTGTTTTTCATAACCTATGAAAACTCAATGGGCAACAAAGCTTTTAAAAATTTAAACATACTATTAAACACAGCCCCATTCAATTTATCCAAACAGGCCCCAATTAATCATATAAATATTAATTTTTCAAAAGAAACGCTCATGAAAGATTCTGAAAACATGTCAAATGACGACTTAAGCGAAGATTCTATACTCATGAAAGACGATGTCGACAGAGAAACTCCAGTTAATAGACGCATCACGACAAAACAAGGTCAAATCAAAACGCACAATCTTAATCTAGAACGCGTCTGCGCAGAACTTGCTCTTGCCCCCCCCACCAAAGCACAAATTTGTCTTAAACCAAAACTATCTGATAAAGAACGCGCAGCCTTTACCGTCAAAGCAACCGCAGAGTTTTTAGGAGAACTTATTCAAGAAATCGTAACCAACGAAACAAAATAATATGAATAAATTTATTAAAAATATCGTTATTATATCGATCATAGCTCTCTCAAACTTATCAGTTCCCAATATACAAGCTGCCCAAATATCAGAAACACGCACAGACGTTATAGTCTGGCTCCTGGCTGGACACGACGAACACTTTGGCCCCCGCTTTTTAAAAAACGTTAAATACATGTCCTGGCTAAATAATCCAATAATAAAAACAGGCGAGTACTACACATTATTTGAACAAAAAACTAACGCACTTATTAATACGCTTACAAAACAAGACAAAACGCTTGATATTACATTAAAAAATATAGATTATGACGACCGAGACTGCCCAGCCTATGACCAAGACAAGTTTACACAGCTGGCCAAACTAACAGATCACCTACGAAAAAAAATAACTAAAACAAAACATCGCAAAAAAACACATATAATTATTACGTATAATAATACACTGGGCTCAAAATCTATGGGATTATTAAGCCAAATTTTAACACAAGATACAATAACAATTAACGCCCAAAAATCTGAAACTCTCGACGCAAATACACAAAACGAAATAATTGATACGATTAAAGAAGCATTAAAAGAAAACCTCAAAATACCCAAAGACCTGATAATTCCAGCCCAAATCTACCACATAAATATAAATTTATTCGACTATCAAAACGTACTAACAGATTTACAATCAGTATTGATTGATAGCCTGACACCAGAATTCGAAATCCCTCTTTTTGCACAGAAAAATTTTCTCGCATCATATAATTTAGATAAAAAAAACAGCATACAAATTTGTAACGATTTTAATATCAGATACCCCGACAAACACAAAAGCCATAATTACCTAAGCATGCTTTTCCCCTGTAACAGAAAATCACGCAATCAAATAATAGTAGAAATAGCTGAAAACCTGGCTGAAGCTTTGATTTTAAAAGTTTCAAAGATAAACAATATCTAAAGTTATTTCCTTAATATAAACACAAGCAAAAAGCCCACTTTTTTGCCTATTTTGATCAAAAAACCAAGATTTTCATGCAGAAATCATATATTACATATTTTTTTAATATTGTTCCCACGTGTCACAACCCACTTGACTATTTGAAAGATTTGGCCATACTGATAAAGTTACTCGAATAAGCTTTTTGCTCGAACAACAATCTTACCTGCAAATTATTTTGCACTAAGATGCAACCAAAGCACATGCGAATAAATGGCGCATGAAAATTTAAGAATAATATTACTAACTTTTATAAAGGGGGTTACTCATGGAAAAGCAAATAGATAATAAAGAGATCACATCTACACGGTTGCGTGTAAAAGAGATGCTCAGAGAACGCCGATGGACAACCAAAGTTTTAGCCGAAAAAACAGGTATGTCTGAAAGTTATTTAACACACATCAAAAATGGAACAAGACGTTGGAACGAAGACGCATTACGCAAACTTGCAGATGCTTTTGAAGTAGATCCAATGGATGTTCTTGATACCAGAAAAAACCGTACTGATAACGTAAGCGCAAACGTCGAAATGCCAAAAACAAACGGCGCTGCAGCCAACGTTAATATCAAAGTTACGGTGGCTCCTATTGTTGGAGAAATTCCAGCTCAGCCATCAGAATTTAATAATCAAATTACCCAACAAAAAACCGGCTATGAAGGTAAATTTGTTCCTGTTTTAGGAACAACCGACACTGCCGTTTTTTGCTTAAAAGTTGAAGATAACCTTATGGCGCCTACATTTGTTAAAGGCGACCTTTTGGTAATATCACCTGGTGTTTGGACCAATTCAGGCGACATCGTTGCTGTTGAATATGGTAATGACACCATGGCAAGAGAAATCAAACAAGTAAATTTTATGGACGAAGTTATCGTTCTAGAATCAGTCAACCATAAACAAGCGCCTACGCCTTTAGTTCGTGGTAAAGACCATTTTAGAGTTATTGGCAAAGTTATTCATAGATACCAAAACTTCGAATCATAATCGTAAATTAAATCTTATAATTTAGGCCCGGTTGCATAACCGGGCCTTTTTTTTGCCTATGGTTAAAACCATAGGCTGGCAGGAGCATCAGGCGCTCACGCCTGAGGAAAAAACCAGAATTTAAAATCAAGAGCCAGTTCATCAGGCGTAATCGCCTGAAATTTGCTACCAGCCTAGTGTTTTAACGCTAGGCCATTAAAACTATTATTTATCTTCTCGTTTTCTTTATCTTTATATCAAGATTTACTTGTTAAAATCGTCGATTTTGCTATTATTTATGTCTAAGTTAAAGCGATTCATGGTTCCGTTAGCCGTCACCGTTCTGAGGATGACTGCTATCTCCCACCGTGAAGTACTCAAAGTGTAACAAAACATATTTTTGCTGGGAGAACCGTAATGGTAACTAAAAGATACGAAACGCTCATGCTTGCACGCACAGAAATAACCAACGACGAGCTTTCATCTATCGAAAACAGTTTCGATAAGATCTGTACAGATCTACAAGGCAAGTTAACTACCTTTGATAAATGGGGTAAATTCCAACTTGCTTATCCGGTCAAAAAAAATAGCTACGGCATGTATTTTCTTGCCCGCTATGAACTTCCTGTAACAACTGTTCCTGAAGCTGCAAAAAAGATTAACGCTTTTTTGACTATTAAATGCCACGAAACAGTTTTGCGTTCTGTCACTATCGCTCTTGATGCGAATGCTCCAACTGCTTACCTAAAACCTGAAGGCATCGATAGCAGCAGACCAAGCAGCATCGATACCATGCTCAAAGAAGGAAAAATTGAAAACCTTCTAGACAGCGTATCATCAGATGATTTTGTACATGGCGCACCTGAAGAAACAGAAGAATAAAGAAAATAAAAGGGCTTAAATATGTCAAAAAAATTTAAACTAAGAATCAGCCAACGGTTACTTAAGAAAAAAATCCGTAAGCAATCGTATCTTACATTAAAACATTGCCGTTTCTGCGGTAAACCAGAACAAGAAGAATTACTTGATTATAAAAACACCCCTCTGCTTAAAATGTTTTTAACAGAACGATTCAAAATATTACCTTCACGTGTTTCAGGAAACTGCTATTTCCACCAACGACAACTCTCAACCCAAATACAAATAGCACGCAGTATGGCTTTATTACCGTATTGCTCCATTCACCAGCTCTAATATTCACGAATATCGTTAATAAATGGCTTTAATCCCAGATCTCATTCAACAAACTCATCAAGAAAATCTGGAAAAAAAAGAAAGCATCGATTCAAGAAGAAGAAGCAGTTAAAAGCTTCTTCTTCTTAGTTTTTCAAATTCATTTATTACGTGCAATTAACTGTGTTAGAATATTTTTAATAAAAATGCTTTTTGGGGCTCGGGGAATTCTTAACCTTTTTTACAAAAATTTTGATAGAGGGACCTATGAGTTTTAGACAAAGATTAGATATCAGAAACATCGCTATTATTGCACACGTCGATCATGGAAAGACAACGTTGGTCGATGAGCTACTCAAGCAATCAGGAACCGTTACCACCGCATCTACTGAGCGTGTTATGGATTCCGGAGACTTAGAAAAAGAACGTGGAATCACCATTCTTGCAAAAAATACATCGATACGCCTTCCTGACGCAAAAATCAACATCGTAGACACCCCTGGCCACACAGACTTTGGTGGAGAAGTTGAACGCACATTACAAATGGTCGAGGGCTTCTTATTGCTTGTTGACGCAGCAGAAGGCCCACTTCCTGGAACCAGATTCGTGCTTCAAAAAGCACTTCAACTTAATTTAAAACCAATGGTTTTTATAAACAAAGTTGATCGTAAAGACGCCGACATCCCATTAACTGAAAGCAAAATTAACGATCTATTCTTAGATATAGCAACACACGAAGAACAACTTAACTTCCCAATTTTATACGGATCATCAAGACTCGGCTTTGCCTCAACAGATCCAACAGCTCTGTCAGGAAACATGCAACCTCTTTTTGATGCAATTTTAAAACACATTCCAGTTCCGAGCCAAGAATCTGATACATTACGTTTTCTTATCACAAACTTAGATCATTCAGATTATATGGGACGTATCGGCATCGGACGTATATTTGGCGGAACGATTAACGTCGGCGACCAAGTTATCGCATGCAAAAACGACTATGTCAGCCGTCCAGTAACCGTCACAAAACTCTATCAATTCGAAGGTCTTTCTCGAGTAGAAACAAAAACTGCTCAATTTGGCGACATTATCGCTATTACTGGTTTTGAAGAAGAAATCACTATCGGTAGTACCATATGCAATGTCGATAAACCAGCACCACTTCCATACGTCGAAGTTGATGAACCGACACTGTCCATTAATTTTTCTGTAAATAACTCACCATTTGGTGGAAAAGAAGGCTCTCTTGTTACATCACGTCAAATCCGTACCCGTCTATTCAAAGAAATAAAAACAAACTTAGCCTTACGCGTTGAAGATTCAGAAGCTGGAGACACATTCAAAGTCTCAGGCCGTGGACAATTACATCTTGGTATCTTAGTTGAAGAAATGCGCCGCGAAGGCTTTGAACTTCAACTTTCAGCGCCAGAAGTTATTTATAAAACAATAGATGGCCAAAAATACGAACCTTACGAATTATTGACCATTGATATAGAAGCTACACACCAAGGTATTATTATGGAAACCTTGGGTCAACGTAAAGCAATTTTAACCAGCATGGTCCCACATGGTATCAACAAAGTCACCCTAGAATTCAAAATTCCAGCACGCGGCCTTATTGGTTTCAGAAGTTCATTCTTAACTGATACACGCGGTACTGGTATGATGAGCCATAGATTCAGTGGATATGAACCATTTGCAGGCAATATTCCTAAAAGAATAAAAGGCGCTATGGTTTCCATGGAAAACGGCAAAATCAATGGTTTTGCTCTTGATAACCTGCAAACACGCGGCATTTTATTTTGTGCTCCTGGAGCAAGCGTATACGAAGGTATGATTATTGGTGAAAACAGCAGAGATAACGATCTTGATGTTAACCCAACCAAAGAGAAAAAACTCACAAACATGCGCGCATCCGGTTCAGACGATGCAATTAAACTTACACCTCCACTGGTTATGACACTTGAACAAGCACTTGATTGGATCAACGATGACGAACTCATCGAAGTCACGCCACTTAACATTCGTTTGAGAAAACGTTTTTTAAGAGCTGGTGATCGTAAAAAAAGCAGCAAATAATAATTATTTAAATCGTTAACAATAGACCGGGGTTAAAACCCCGGTCTAACAAAAATCTCATACTCCGCCCTATGGGCTCCGCATGATGAACCACCGGACATCTTACTCCTGAATCAAAACATATTTCTCATCTTTTTGATCATAAATATAAACATCAGCTGTTTCTAGATCAAACCACCATCCATGAAGCCTCAGCGTATTATTCTGTAAACGTTCTTTTACTAACGGGTACGTTTTTAAATTATCTAACTGCTGAAGAACGTTTATTTGAGATAATAAATCACATTGCGTAAGCTCCGTATCAAACACTCCCATTTTTTCAAACTTTTTATACGATGGAGCCGCATACTCAAGCCATTGATTTAAACACTTAGATTCTACATTGTGATTCATAAGCGCATGCATTGCGCCACAAGAAGAATGCCCACAAATTATAATATCTCGAATATTAAGCCCCAAAAGAGAAAATTCTATAGCTGCTGACACAGAAATATCACGTTCATAATCATCTTTAGACGTACAATGATACGGTGGAACCAAATTTCCCAAGTTACGCACCACAAACAAATCTCCTGGATCGCTTGATGCAAAAACATTAGGAACAACTCTACTGTCGCAACAAGCAACAAAGAGCGCATCTGGTTTGTGCTCCAATGCTAATTTTGAAAATTTAGTGCGATACTCTTCGAGCGAGCTTCTTCTAAATTCTATAATACCCTTAATTAATTTCTTCACGATTTCTTTCCCCCCTCTGCCCGGCGTTAAAACACCGGTCTAAAATAAACTTCATAACAATAAAATAATTCTTCTCATTAAAAAAAATATATATATAAATCGATCTCATCGTGCAGCGCACGAAGCTCCAGCTAGCCCACGGGTTTTAACCCTGGGCAACATGCATGATGTTCTTTATTTTTTTTGCTTTCTCATATTCAAAAACGACAGCACCAACATATTCAAAATAAGACCAATTATTAAAGATATAAGAATATTAAGCTTCAAGCTACATGCTCCAACAAGCAAGCCTGCAATTAAAAATGCTATAGCTGTCGCAAAAACACACGGCCACGTAAAACTATACTGTGTTTTTATAACATCCATATGATTAGCCCCAGTACCTGTCGAGGCCATAAGCATCGTGTCGGACATTGGCGATAAGTGATTACCAACAACAGCGCCTGAAATTAACGCCCCCAATAACGGGAACAACGCAGGCAACGCAGCCAAACTAACAGGAGTTTGAACATGAGATAACGAAATTAATAACGGTATAGCTATCGGCACATAAATTCCAATCGCTCCCCACGCAGAACCAATCATTGTCGCTGTTAAAACAGCAACAAGAAAAAATATAGCTGGCAAAAACACTATGCTCACGTGCCCAATAAGTACTTGAGCCAAATAGTTTCCCGTAGCCAAATCAAAACGTAACAAGTTACTAAACGTTTTAATTAAAATTAACGTGATAGCCGAAGGCCCAAGAATCATAACCCCCTCGCGACACACATGTACGATCTGTATAAGATTTATTTTTTGGCGCGCAAACAAAAAACTAAACGTAATAATTAACGCCGTAAAAGAACCAATAAATAACGATATACTTGAATTTGCATTTTGTAGCGCAAGCAAAAGACTATTTTTCCCCCCAAAAAAACACCAATCGCCCGTATACAAAATCATAAGCATAACGACTAAGAACAAAGACCCAATTGGGACAATAAAATCCCATAAAGAACTCTGCGCTATAGTATCGTCAGAAATAGTATCAACTTTTTTAGTCTCAGGCGTCTTTCCACCAAATAAGTTACCGGTCTTTTGCGCAATCTCTTCATGAGTACAAAGCACCCCGTACGATACACGCCTGAGCACAATAAACCACAAAGAAAATATCGTAATCACAGAATAAAAGAAAAACGGGATCATATTCATGTACACATAAAACGGATCGCCAATAACCGTAACGCCAGTACTTGAACTTGTGCCCACTCCCGCCTGTCCAATTTGCAAAATAATATAAGCAGCCCAACTTGAAATGGGTAATAATACAGCCAATGGCGCAGCCATAGAATTAGCCAGCAGCGCAAGCTTAACGCGCGGGACCTTAAACCGGTCAGTTATAAGACGCATAACTGAACCGACAATTAAACAGCTAAAATAATCATCTATAAAAAAGAAAAACGACAAAATAATCGAAGAAGATTCTGCCTGACGGGCATTTTTCAAGCGTTTTGAAACAACATTACCATAGGCGTATGCGCCTCCTGAAAATTGCAGTGCAGCTATAATAACTCCCAGCACAACCAAGAATAAGCATATGAACGCAAAATCTAAGTGTTTTACAGCTTGCCACGATTTAATCTTACCAAGCTCAGTCGTCGCCCATATTTTGTAAAAAAATTCGGGAACTACTTTAGTTACTGAAAAATCATAGGCTATCATCAACGCTGATATAATTCCAACGACCAAAGACCACCTGACATGTCTAATAAGAGCAGCACACAGAACAACGATTAATGGGGGCAGGAGCACCAGCCAGGTATTTTGCATAAAAACCCTTTATCTTACGCATTATTTTTTCTTTTTCCCTGCCCCTAGTATACACATTTTATATGTAGCAAGAAATCAAATTACAAGACAGAACGTTTAATCAACCAATGGATCAAAATATGAACGAATTTGTTTATATAAATCTGACGATATCTCTATGCCCTTTTCTCTGAATATCATCAGATTCGTCTCCACTGCTCTTTGATTCTTAGCATCAAGCAGCTTACCCTGATATGTCCCCAATATAAGCTCTTCAAGCATTACGGGCATAGCATGTTTCTTCTTGAAGCCTGCTTTTTCTATCTCTTCTATTTTTTTCATCCCCGGCAAACTCTTATATACCAAATAAACATATTCAGTAAAAAAATCAGGAACAAGAAATAATACCTGATTCGAGAAAACTGCGTGAAGTTTTATCTCGTTAATGATCCAATATTCCTTAATAAAACTCTTGAATTTTTCTCTTAAAACCTGATCCGAAATTTTAAACGTTTGCCTTAGAATTGGTAAAATCTTTTTAAACATTGGTTCAAAAAATGATGTCTGAAGAGATTTCATCTCAGATTTAAAATATGGCATAGAGAGAAGCCCGTTGATTTCTGTAAAACTAGCAACAATAAGATCCCGACACGTAACATTCAGAACTATCTCACGAATAAGTTTTTTTGCATACTTTGACCTACTAGACTCGTCACACAACTTTTGACGAGCATCAAATGCTTCTTTGACCAATTTTCCCCACTCATCACACAAGCCAGGTCCGTTGTCAAAAAATATAAAATCTGGCTCAGGCATCTTCATGCCCAAGCCACTCGTAACAACAGACAAATTTAACAAAACTAGACAAGCCAATAACTTTTTCATAAAAAACTTTCTATATATTCGATTTCTCACCACTAACTTAATACGTTATTTATCATCACCGTTTTAGTGCCCTACAAACAAACCCCCTTAGACGCAATTAATAGCTGTAACGCATCCAGGACTTCCGCCCACTCTTTCAGATTATTCTGTTCTTTTTCGTCTAATGCTCGAAAAGCCCCATCAATTTTTTCCAAATAACAGGATATAAAATAAATAACAAACCTAAGTGCCTCTGAAAAATCAAAGAAAACAACAGCCTGAGCCTTTTCTCTAAAAAAGTTCACACAAAACTTGGCATATGTACCCTTAAAGACATCCAATGGAATACCAATCTTTGCATGTAACAAACTAAATATAGCCGAAGCAAGTCTCGTCTTGACAGCTTCTCTCAACGCATCTTTTGAGATTATTTCATTGGTTTTTAGGCAGACCTCCATGTCTACAAACATAGAAACTATAGCCAGCTTACAGCCAGAACAAAAGCCAACCCCAAAAATAAAATAATGAAGCTCTTTTGATATTTTGTCTTTAGCAAAAAGCTCCTGCGATTTTTTCAGTCTGCGTTCTAATTCACTATACCACTTTTTAGAAAGCTGTTGCCTTATCACATTAGACGCTTCCCGCTCTTTAACTTTTCCTGTCTTTTTCATGCAAAAAACAGGAGACCCAAAAGACAAACTTAGAAAAAACAAACAAGCTAATTTTTTCATAAAACATACCCAATAATATAAATGCTTAAAAATAAGACTCAAAGTAAAAGATCCTCAGTATAATAAGAAAAGCTTTTAGATAAAACTTTTTTTGCTCTTATGCTCTATTAAAGTAAGCTTGTTTACTTTCAGGTAAAGTTCCAGTATAAATTCTCACAAGGTTCTAATATGGACTTGGATCCCAGATCAAGTCTGGAATGACAAGAGGAGTAACGCGTGATAAAACCAATACGAAATATTTTAATAAGCTTAATTCCAAAAGAGCACCACTGGAAACTTACTCTACTTAAAGAGTGGGACAATCTTATTGGCCCACTAAAAGCCAACGTCTTTTTGCAGCACATAGACGGAAACCAACTGCACGTAGGCGTTACTCATCCAGCATGGGCACAAGAAATTAGGCTCCTATCCCCCATATTAATCGAAAAAATTAACGCATTTTTAGGCAAAAACTACATCAAAGACATTCGGTTTAAAGTAATCACACGTCCCACAGTATCTAAAACAGAACAAGCAGATCCCAACAATCTTCTCAATAGCTTGAAAAAGCAGCAACGTACTGAGTACACTTTAAGTAATAAAGAAAAAGAAATTACGCAAAAAATTAAAGACTCAGACCTACGCGACGTTATTGAAAGTTTTTTGGTTCGTTGTAAAAATCAATCTGCTTACGGGGGGACTAAGAATGAAAAAGAGACATGCACTGAACAGACGAAACGTGAGACGTACATGTAAAACATTGCTCTTATGCCTATTTTTAACACCAACGCTCTTTGCACCAAAACAAGAACCAAAACCACTAACAGAACAAGTAGAAACCTATAACAAGTATCTAGAAGCCTGCTACGAGCACCAAGCAGGCAAACTCTCACAAAACCCCCAAGAATGCTCTCGCCACTTAAATAAAGCATTCGATGTCCATAAAGATTTGCAACACAAAAACGTCCCAATTTTTGCCGCAGAAGCACTCCTATACTTGCTTTTTGATGCAGGAAGATTTGATATTATCAACAAAGTATATCAAGAAAAGAAAAAAGAATTCGAAACAACATTTAAAGATAATATCGACGTAAAACTAATACTCGCACAAGGCGCGCTCTATGCCGGCAACCAAGACGAAGCCTCAGAACTTTTCAACGAACTTAACGCGCAATATCCAGACAATACACAAATAGCCTATTACACATCGATAGCACTCATGAAAAACGAAAAACATGAAGAAGCTATTGCATATCTAAATAAATGCTTAGAAAATCCAGAGCTCAAACAAAAACACTTTTTATTTCACTTTTTACAGTCAAAAATATATGAACAACAAAAACAACTGGCTCTATCTTTAGAATCAATCAAAAAAAGTTTAGAACTGTTCCCCCATTTTGAAAAAGCATGGCTATTCAAAGCCTATTTACATGAAAAACTTGGGTCAATTAACGATGCCATACTCGGCTACAAACAGTATCTTAAGATCACAGAACAGGATACAGAAGTAGAACAACAATTAATCCAGCTACTCTTTTCACAACAAAGATATGGCGAAGCTGCTGATTATCTAAAAAAAGTAAAAACCAACAAACCAGAAACCCTCTTTAATCTTGCACTCACACAAATGCGAGCCAAACAATTACCCCAAGCACTTGAAAGTATTAATAATGCAATCATACAATTTACCGAGCAAGAAAAACGGGCAAAACAAGCTCAAGAAAAACAAACGACCACAAATACACCTAATATCACAAGCATACCAACACCAATTAATAGCGCACTATTTACACAAGCACGACTACTAAAAATAGAAATATTACTCACACTCAAAAAGCCAACGGCAGCCCTTGCTTTTACAGAAAAATGGTTACAAACAAATCCACAAAACATATCAGTCATACACACACTATTACTGTTGCGCCAAGCAGGAGTGACAGTACAAAACATCACTCACTCACTTGAAAAAATCGCAAAAACAAGTCCATCAAAAGGCATCATGGCTGCACTTGGTGATTTATATCTTGATCTTGATAACCATAAAAAAGCACTCATCTATTACAATAAGCTACTTACAACAGCACAAGACCCATTATTTAGATCCAGTATTTTCTTCCAGATTGGACACATTTATTTCACTATAAATAAGCCTATCAAAGAGACTGAAAACATACTTAAACAGGCGATAAATTATAAAAAACCTATACGCACACTCCAATCAATAGCACATACAGATACCCCCGTTATTGATTTAAATAAAACCGATCCATCAGCCCTTAACCAACTTGCCGTTCTGTATTATACACACAAAACCAAACTCTCTGATGCATTAAAACTCTCAGACATACTCATAAAAAACTATCCAGAATGCTCTTATTATTTACACACAAATGCCTGTCTGCTACTCTTATCTGACAAAAACAAAAAAGAATCGACAGACAAAGCTATTAAACTCTTAAAACGAGCACATATACTTGCACCAAACGACACCATAATAAGAACACTTTTAACACAAACGCAAAAAAACTTTAAAAACAAAAAAGCTCTCTTAGCAACAAAACGATGACAAAAAAAACATTATTTCTCGTAGCTGGTGGCTCAGGTGGCCATATTGTCCCTGCGCTGGAGCTCGCCAAACAATGGAAACAAACTAACCCTGCTGGTTATGTTTTATTTTTCGGGCAAAAAGCCAGTCTAGACCAAAAAATTCTTGAACATAATAAATTCTTGAACAATATAATATATTGCGCATTAAACAAATTTTCGTTACGCAAATTCTGGCGATTACCTGCACTCTTATGGCAAATCCCAGCTATATTTCTTAAAAGCTTTTATTATTGCTTAAAGCTTAAGCCTACAAAAATCATCACTACTGGAGGACTAATAGCTATACCTGTCTGTCTAGCTGGGCGCCTACTAGGTAAATATATCGTACTATACGAACTTAATGTTATCCCGGGAAAAGCAATAAAACTGCTCTCGATTTTTGCACACAAAATTGCAATAGTTTTTCAAAAGACAGCACTATACTTTAATTTCTTATTCTTTAAGAACGCACATAAATGCGAATTGCACACGTATCCAATTAGATTCACGCAGCAAGACAAAATATATAATAAGCCAGATCTAATAGCACTTATTAATACGCTAAAACAAGATCTCACGCCAAACTTTAATACACATAACTTCGACATATCACGCAAAACACTGTTTATTTTGGGCGGGTCTCAGGGGTCTTTATTATTAAATAATTTAATCAAAAAATTTATTGAACAAAATAGCCAAAACCCAGACAGACTTAAACACATACAAGTAATTCACCAAACCGGTAAAATCACAAACCCAATCAACACCACAAACAACAATAAGACGAGCGCCAACTGGACCAACTGGCCCGTTTTTTATAATAAGCATAATATTCCAGCGTTCACGTTTGATTATTATGACAATATAAAAAACTGTTACGCACTGTCAGATTTAGTTATATGCAGAGCAGGCGCAGGAACGCTCTTTGAACTTGTCTTCTTCGAAAAACCATGCATAATTATCCCCCTTGTTGCCCAAACAACCAATCATCAGGTTGCCAACGCACATGAAATAGCAGCGCAGTACCCACAGTTATGTACGGTAATTGAACAAGAAGAGGTCCAACTAAATCCAGAGCTACTCTTTAAATCAATAATCAAAAAACTGTAATCAAAAAAACAGTATCTACAAAACTGTCGAAAAACTGTCGCTCAAAGCATTTAAAAGTTTCTACTTGTAACTTTTAAATCAAAAGCAAGCTATTTCACGCACTTTTTACTGACACCCGTTTGACTATGTCTGAAAATTATATTATTATTTGATAATACACTTGTATTTTTAACACAAAAAAATAGATATCTGTAACATATCACAGCCAAAATTAATTCTTTATTAAATAGAGGTTTTTATGAAAAAGTTATTAGCCTATTTAGTCCTATTAAGCTCCCTTCTTTTTTCGCCAGACATTTTTTGCATGAAAAATAAAAGCAAAAAAAACCAAAAAAATCATATAATCGATAGAGAAAAAGACTGGCTTAACGTTATTAATATCTCCCTACACCAAACACAAAATACATTTAGCGTGCGAAATCCTGAAGACCAAGAAAAAATTAACTTTATTTTTTATACAGGATTTTCAGAACACATAACAAACGAGCTTGCTGCTCTATTTGCGAGTTTTGAACGAAATTTAACAACTGGAAAAATCCAGACTGAATATCTCATAGAAAAGCTACAAACAAATATTTTTAACGCGATAGCTACAAAACTCGAAAATAAATTCAAAACAAAATTACATACAAATATGAAAACAACGATCAACGATTTTATTAAAAAAAGCCCAGAAACTGAGGTTTTAAACAACGCTCTGGCAACAAGCATTGATTTAATCATCAATTTCCTAGAAAAACTATATAAAAAGCTCTTAAATAACTACAAAAAAGAATACACACAAATATGGAATAACTTCGAAACCAAAATAAACGAAACAAATAAAAAAGAACTCAATTACAAAGAAGACGAACCATTTGAAAATGATGAAATCTGTAAAGAAACAACCATATTACGTGACGCCTACGCTTTTAATAGATCAAAAGAAATAGACACACAACGCTCCCAGAGCGCCAATAGCACCAAAACAAATAGCTTCATAAAGCAACCCCTAGAGCTATCACAAAAAAACCAAACACCAAACAAAAAAGCCATCGAATGCGCAGAAAATTTTCTATGCAAACACATAAAAACAAAAACAATTGAATTTTGTAAACAACAGACTCAAGACACAGCAAAAATGCTCTTTATATTACCATGGTTCGCCACAGAAAGAGTCATAAGAGGGCTCACTAACTTATTTGCCAATATAACTCAAGCAACAAAGCATAAAAACATAGAAAAAACATTTCTCGCTCAAATGATCTATAGCCATATGGCTATAGAACTGTTACCCCAAATTAACAATACCATGAACACAGTTCATAAAATACAACTTTCAGCGTTAGATCTTAAATTCGAACGACGAATTGTAAAATTCATAACAAAAGAACTCACACCACAAGAAACCACTACTATTTCAGAAAAAGAAGCTTTTGATGCTGCAATCAAAACAATTACTCTGTTTCTAGGGGATGTGTACGAGGAAACAATAAAAATATACACAATGGGCAAACCAAAAATTTAGTCTATCATCGCTCTAAAATCATTAAACGATAAAGGGTTCTATTATGAAAAAGTTATTAGCCTATTTAGTCCTGTTAAGCGCACTCTTGTCACCTGACGTCTTTTGCATGAAGAAAAAAAACAAAAAAAACAATAGCCAACAAAAAATAGAAGAAACCGATATCCAAAAAAAAGTTTTAATTTTGCTAGAACGTGAAATTGCCTCCTGTGAAGACAAATTAAAAGCAACATGGTTCAAAGAAGCACAAAACGAATTCGACACAAAAACCTTAGAGGATCACAGAAACAGCATTCACGAGCTTGGTTTTGGGAAAGAAACAAAAGAATCCATAGTAAAAGCTTTAATAAAAAACATGTCTGAAAATAAAGGCCAGATCAATATCAAATCACTTTCAGATGCACTAATTAACGACATCGCCCCAACATTCATACCCCAGGTAAAACAAAAATACGAAATACAACAATACGAAGTATATGATATTCTGACCGAAACTTTTCAGGAAGCAATAGAACGCTTTTACAGGGGGCTCAACTACATTGAAGCAAAACAAATAACCCCAATCATCATAATTACTATCGAAAAAACGATCGTAAGCTGCGCGCAAGCATTCTTGGACACTCTATTATCAGAAGAAGAAGGAGAAGAAGAAGAAGAAGAAGATAATGATGATGAAAGCGAAGAAGAAGAATCTAACAACAAAAAAGATACTTACGATATAAATACAAAAACACGAGAACTAGAAAGAAAACTAGAACAAGAATATAAAAAAATAAACTATCTTAAACAACAAGATCGGGAAATAACAAGCGAAATCGAAAAATTGATAAAAAAACTTAAAAAGCTCTCTCTCAGCTAAAAAACTTACCTAACAAAAAGAAAGTTAAAATCATGAAAAAACTATTATTATCACTATTTATTGCCCTTAACTTATTGGCAATCGGCACTGAAAATTCTTATGGAGCAATGAACAATTGTGGGGAAAAAAACGATATATGGGCTCAATGTAATTCAGACAACGGGAGTGTTTTTACAGAAAATATATGGACTCAATCTAATTCAGACAACGGGAGTGTTTTTAAAGAATCAGCAAAACAAATCTATAAAGACCACCTACCCTACCTTTGTAACTTATCAGAAATATTAAAAACAATACAAACAAAAAATAATATAGAAAAAAAAAACAAAAAATGAATTAACCACCAAAATCGATATCCTAATAAAATCTTTAATAAGCTTACAAGAATTTGAACCAATGCCAGAAAACCTAAAAAAAGACGTGGCCGAACAAGAAAATCGCAATTCACCTAATCTTGACCTTACAATGTTTCTCAAAGAAGCAATAAAAACAGCCCGCCTCAAACTCACTGATCTATATAAAATCATAAAAAGAACAAAAACAGATAGTTATCGCGCAAAACTCTGTATGAAACTATATGAACAAATGGAACACATAGAAAATCTATTTAACGTATTTAAAGAAGCATTAAATCAACAAAAAAATCAACCCCAACAATACACGCAACAATACACGCAACAATACGAAAACGAAATGCAAAGAAAATATGGAGAATACCCAAAACCCAAGCGGCTCATACAGATAATAAAAGAAGGAACAAAAGAACAGGAAGAAAAGCGAAAACCAGGAATAACCGGCCCTTATTCACAAATCGAGAGCTTTTGATATACTCTACAAGTTAATTGAACACAAGAAGAGGGCTTTAGACAAGCCCTCTCTTAAATTAAAAACCAGAACATTTAACGGTAAATATAACAAAGAAACGGCTCTCATGCGCACAGTAACAGTTCATACTCATCCAAATATCGCCCTTATCAAATATTGGGGCAAACGAGATGAACAACTCATGTTGCCTGCTAAAAGCAGCTTTTCTGTCTCTTTGTCCCCACTGGAAACCGTCACATCTATACATATTAATAATTCAGGAAAAGACGAAATAAATATAAGCTGGCTTTGGAACAACGAAGAACAAGCATCTGTCCAGCCAATTCTCGATTATCTAAACTTCTTTCGTAAAAAATTTGCCCTAAACAATTATTTTACAATTAATACCCATAATAGCTTCCCAACACAAGCTGGGCTGGCCAGCAGCGCCAGTGGCTTTGCGGCGATTGCAATGGGACTTAATACGTTATGCAGCCTAAATTTAAATAAACAAAAACTATCGATCTTAGCCCGTCACGGTTCTGGCTCAGCATGTCGCTCTATTTATGGTGGATTTACTTTATGGAACAAAGGCGAAAAACCAGATGGCTCTGATTCTTATGCCAAACAAATATTCCCACCAGATTATTGGCCTGAATTTCGCGTTATTATTGCAATCGTTGATACAGGCAAAAAACCGATAAGTTCACGCGCTGGCATGCAATTAACCGCACAAACAAGCCCCCTTTACAATCATTGGATTACAGAATCTGAACAAAGAATAAAACAAATTATTCACGCAATAAAAAATAAAGATATCGTACAAGTCGGCGAATTAATTGAATCTGACTGGTATGGAATGCTCAGCACCATGCTTACAACAAACCCAAAAATCGACTATCGCCTTCAGGCAACTCACGACATAATCGATATAGTCAAAAACTTACGCGAAAAAGAAAATCTTCACACATACTTCACAACTGATGCCGGCCCAAATGTAAAAATCATATGCCTTGAGCAAGACACGCAAATAGTTGTCTCCCACTTAAAAGAGCTTAAATCTGTCATAAATATTATCGAATGTTCAATTGCACAAGAACCAACAATTATCGAAACCCACAAATAACAAACATGAATAACATACACGTAAAAGCTCCAGGCAAACTTATGCTTTCTGGTGAATGGGGAATTCTTGAACCACACAATAGCTGCATAACGCTTCCCATCAACAAATTTGTTTACGTAACCATCACAAGCACAGAAGCTCAAACTATTCACGTATGCGCCCCTGATATAGGCATAAATTCTATTAATTTATATTTTGATGGAACACAAATAACCTCACAAACAGAACAAACTCCCGCACAATTTAATTTAACGCAAAAAACAATAGAAACTGTTCTTTTATATCTCAAAGAACAAAATATTCCCATTCAGAAATTTTCTATACATATAAATTCTCAAGAAATGCTTTTCACCTGCGCAAAACGCAAACTTGGGCTCGGGTCAAGCGCAGCGGTAACTGTTGCCTTAATTAAAGCTATTCTACAATTTCACAAGCAAAATACAGAATCTCAAGAAGCAAAAGAGATATTATTTAAATTAAGCTATTTGGCTCACTACCGAATACAAGAAAATATTTATAGCGGCTACGATATAGCTACGTCAGTATATCAAAAGCCACTATATTATAAGCGTTTTGACACTTACTGGCTTATGCAAGAGCATGCAAATCCAAGCAATACAATCAGTACGCTTGCCCACAAAATATGGCCAGAATTTTGCGCACAAACTTTTGAACTCCCAGAAAATTTCATCTTACAAGCCTGCTTTGTTGGATATTCGGCTTCAACACCAGAGCTTATTAAACACATGAAAAAATTTAAAACTCAAAACCCAGAAAATCACAAAAACTTATGCCAAAACATACAAAATATCGTAACACAGTTATTTATGGCACTAAAAAATAAAAATAATAATTTAATTTTAGATTTAATCAAAAAAAATACACACGCGTTACGCGAACTCGCGCATGCAAGTGTCAGCAACCTAGAAACGCCTGAAATGGCTTTATTAATCGAATGCGCACAGCGCTATAATGCTGCTGCAAAGCTCTCTGGAGCTGGTGGTGGAGATTGTGGTATAGCAATTTGTTTTGATGAGCAAACAGCATCAAATATAAAAAAGTGTTGGGAAGACAACGAACTCTATCCCATTGAAATTTCGATACTGAAATAGAATAAATAATTATTTTTTTAAATAAGAAATTTAATTTTCAATGATCTTTTTCTTCAATAAGCGCGCAATCGCTGGCTTATCTTTTTTTGAATTCGCTACATCAAGCGCAAGCTTATAGAACTCGTCCTGGGATAAATCTATCTCATACCCTTGGCAGTCTAAAAATGACGTAGCTACAACAATCCCTGTTCTCTTGTTTCCATCAATAAATGGATGGTTTTTAACGATATGATAAAGATATGCAGCCGCCATCTCATAAACATCTTGGCATACAAAATCACCACCAAATGCAACTTGTGCCTGAAAAATGGCAGACTCCAAAAGCCCTTGCTCCCTTATTCCTGAGGCGCCTCCGAATTTATCGATCATGCTATCATGAATTCGAACAACTTCGTCCACAGACAAAAAACAGGCTAATTTCATCACGTTCAATTCTTTGCTAATTTTCTAAGAGCTACATCATACTTGCTAACAATTTTTTCAAAAGACTTTTGAATCTCTTTATCAGCACTTATTTTTTTAACGCTTTTCTTTCCCTTAACAATTGGCCTAATAGTAAGCGTTAGCCCATCAGTCGTAACTTCTAGTTCAGTTTTTTCATTAATATTCAGAATATCTAAAATTGGCTTATCGATCACAAGTGCACTACTGTTGCCATGTTTAACTAATTTCTTAATCATAAAAAACCCTCCGAAAATAAAACAGCTCAGTACGACAGACGCACAAACACATATTCCAACATATCATATACATACAACAATGTATATACGATGGTACATACGGCATATTGACGAGACTAAAAATACAAAACTGTGCAGCTAGACCAGCGCAGGCCCAGGCGATAACGTTAGATTTATCCACCAATACTGGTATTAATCGTCACATAGCCGGCTTTACGCAAAGCACTTGAGACTTTTTTTTGTACTTCTTTTTCCGGCGTTAGCGCAACCATAAGGCCCCCTTGGCCAGAGCCCGTAAGCTTGGCACCCAAAGCTCCTGCTTCTCGTGCAATAACGATCATACGATCAAGCTCAGGACACGAAAGCCCCAGTAAAACGAGCAGTTCTTGGTTTTGATTCATAAGTTTACCAAGCTCTATCAAGCTTTTATGTTTTATAGCTTCTTGTACATCAATAATTAATTGCGTATAACGCGTAAAAACTTCTTGAACAAATTCAGGTTTTTCTTCTTTTAACTTTGCAACATCTGCAACTGCTTTGCTTGTATCGCTCACACGTCCACTATCAGCTAAAACAATATTTACGGGGCCCGAGACTTTAATATTTTGACGAGTAAATAAAGTTGTTTCTAGCTCGCGCCGATACAAAAACACCCCACCAAAAAGAGCCGCTGTGTTATCAACGCCACTTGGATTTCCGTGAATTGCGCCTTCGCCAATATGAGCCGCCTGATTAATTTGCTCATCACTCCAACGTAAATTAAAATAATTATTTATTACCCGCGCAATCGCTACTGCAGCAGCAGCACTCGCGCCAATACCACCGGACATTACAATAAGATTTCCAGCCAACGTAATTTCTATATTCTTAAAAATACCCATGTACACCAAAATACGATGTAACATATTGTTATATTGCTCATACTTGCTTGGCACAAAATATGGAACCTTGGGCCTATTATCAATCAAACATGACTGCTCACAATCAAGAGCAGTAATAGTTGCCGTCGTACTCACATCAAGCGCTGCTGCCAGTGCTGGTAGACCGTATACTACAAAATGTTCACCAAAAAGTATTGTTTTGCCAAAACCATATCCTGTATTCACAACATTTCTTTCGGAATAAATTTAACCCCGTACGAAATTATACCTTTTTCTCCATCGGCAGAATATTTTCTTAAAACAGCGCATAGCTCCTGCCCAATAAACAAATCAGAAAGCTGTACACTTGTTATTTGAGCAAGTATGCGCGGCCCTTCTTCAAGCTCAACTAAACCAATACAATACACACTATCATGCTTAAACGAAGCCGGCATAGCTGTTATTTGAGTATAAGAAACCAAGCAAGCTTTACCTGAAAATTGAAATTTTTGAAATTTTTTCTCGCCACACAAACATACATATTTTTTGGGATAATATTTTGCGCTACAAGACTGGCACATAACACCATACAACTGAAAGCGATGTTCTCTATTACGCCAAATAGATATTGGGCTTGTCATATTTTAACTCTTTTTAAATATGTGCACGACAACGGTTGTCCCAAGGCCACCAACATTATGAGTAAGCCCCAATTTAGCCCCTGGCACTTGGCGTTGACCGCACTGACCAAATAGCTGACGAACAATTTCAACAGCTTGCGCGACACCTGTTGCTCCTACGGGGTGCCCTTTTGCTTTCAGCCCTCCCGATATATTAACCGACAGCTTACCCGTAAAAGAAGTAACTCCTGCTATAGTTGCTTGCGCAGCTGTGCCCGGTGCAAAAAAACCAAGATCTTCGAGCGCCATAAACTCAGCAGAACTAAAAGCATCGTGTACTTCTAAAACATCTATATCTTTTACGGTGATTCCCGCCATTTTATATGCAACTTGCGCAGCCTGCACTGTCGCTTTAAACGTCGTAATATCACTACGCCCAGCTAAACTCAAACAATCTGTTGCCATTGCCGAAGCAAGAACAGACACATATGGCTTACCTAACTTTTGAGCATATTCCAAAGAACACAAAACAAGACTAGCCGCTCCGTCACTAATTGGAGAACAATCAAGCAACGTTAATGGGTCAGCTATAATTGGTGAATCAAGAACATCTTCTATCGAAATTTTTTTACGTAAATGGGCCAGAGTATTTAACAAACCGTGCGCATGATTTTTCACACTCACCTGAGCCAAATCGCGCCTTGTAATATCAAACTTATTCATGTAAGCACGAGTAATTAATGCAAATAACCCCGGTATAGTCGCACCAACAAATGCTTCAGTTTCAGCATGGCCAGCACTCATCATCGCAGCAGACACACGGTCAGATTGGATATCGGTCATTTTTTCAACACCACTAATAAGCACAACCTGCGCCCGGCCGGATTCTATAGCCATAACGCCCGCACGCAAGGCAACACCACCAGAAGCACACGCCGCATTTACCTGGTAACTTGGCACACTCACGCCCAAAACGTCAGCTGCTACTGCACCCAAAAAAGACTGTCCTGACAAAACTTCACTCGACATATTACCGACAACTATTTCGTCAACATCAGTAGCTCTAATTCCAGCACTTTCAAGCGCTTCATTTTGAGACTCAAACAATAAATCTTGAATGCTTTTATCCCACAATTCCCCAAACTTCGTATGACCAGTACCAATAACGACTACCTGATTTGCCATCCCAAACCCTTGAACCAGATCCGGAGCCAATTTATTCTTTTTTTTATTCATGTTTAGATCCGGTTATCATTTTTTCATATCCGGTGTACGTAAGCATTTTTTTTTGTTTTATATAATCCCCAGTCGTACGTACTTTTTGTTGCACCTGAGTAATACGTTCTGTTGTTTTTATAATAAACGCATCAGAACCACTACCACTACCATAACTAACAACAAGAATCCGCTGACCAGATTTTGCATGGTCCAAAATTCTCGTTAAACCCAAAAGCACACTTGCTGAATACGAATTGCCAATTTCTGTAGCAAGCAAACCAGGCCCATATTGATCCTGCGTAAAACCAAGCTCTTTTGCAACTGCAACAGGAAATTTAGCATTTGGTTGATGAAAAACAACAAAATCAAAGTCTGAAGCTTTGAGAGAATTTTGTTCAAAAATTTGGCGAGCAGCACTTACAACATGATAAAAATAAGCAGGCTGAGCCGTAAAGCGCCCTGTATGCTCAGGATATTTCTGAGAACTTCTTCGCCAAAAATCTGGTGTATCGGTCGAAATAGATATTGTTTTTTCAATCAACGCAACACACGCTGCTGGATTTCGACCAAGAATAAACGCTGCAGCTCCTGCAGATGCCGTATACTCCAAAATATCATGCGGCGCTGCTTGAGCAGTATCACTACCAATCGCCAAACTATATTCACACATACCCGCAAGCACAAGAGCCATAGATGCTTGTAGAGCAGCTGTACCACTTTTACAGGCAAATTCCATATCAGCAGCAAAATACTGCATCCCAATATTAAGAGCCTGCCCAACAAGCGTTGCCGATGGCTTCACAACATAAGGATGACTCTCGCTCCCAACGTATACACCGCCAATTAAATTTGGCATAATCCCGGCACGCGCAAGCGCATTTTTAGCCGCTTGAACACCCATTGTTACCGCATCTTCATCAGAACCAGCAACCGATTTTTCTTTAATCGCAAGCGAAGATATTATTCTTTTTACGTCGCCGCCCCTGGCATAGGCAAGTTCTTCTACACTTATTCGATAGTACGGTATATACGCACCGTATCCAACGATACCAGCAAACGCTCGAGCTTCAATCACGAACGACCCTTTCTTCCATGAAGCTTCATATGCCCCGCTTGAATCCCTTCTGTCACCAAAGCCCTGAGCGCCGCAAAGTTTTGCGCAAGCCCGACAGAGGCCATCACAGAAGCAAGTTCACCAGCACTTTTTACTCCAAGTATTTTTAACGCAACGCAAGCTGTTGGGTGACATTTGGTCATACCGCCAACAATACCCACAGCCAATGGCATTTTTATCTGCCCAAGTAAATCACCATTTTTATCTTTTTCATATTTTGTAAACGATTTATAAAGCCCCTCTTGAACTGCAAAACTATGCGCCCCAGCTTCTATTGCCCTAAAATCATTACCTGTTGCAAGCGCAACAGCGTCTATGCCGTTCATGATGCCTTTATTATGCGTAGTCGCCCTATATTGATCAACTTGGGCATATGCACACGCATCTAGAATATTTTCTATAACATCTGGCCCCAATATATCTTTTGACCAGATAGCATGCGCAGTCACGAGTCTTTTATCTGCCAAATTAGAAACTATTTTGAGCCGTGCTGTCCCACCTGATATATGTTCAATTTTTGGCGCTATCGCTTCAAGCATTGTATTTATAATATTTGCGCCCATAGCATCTTTTACATCGACAACTAAATTTACAGTACCCATAGGCCCACGATCTGTCTGCACAACGTAAACTTCAAGATCTTGAGCCCCGCCCCCAAGCGCTACAAGTTTTGCATCTTGTTTATTTGCTAAATCAAGAAGCTCTTTTTTACTTTGTTCTATATGCTCGCGCAGCTTTTCAGACTCTTTAACGCCAACCAAAACAATTTGGCCAGTCATAATAGAACCAGATACCTGCGAAAAAAAACCACCAGTTTCACGCGCCAATTTGGCCGCGAAACTTGCACCAGCAATGACACTCGGCTCTTCAGTAACCATGGGAACCAAATAATCTCGCCCATTAATTACAAAATTAGTCGCTATACCCATAGGTAATGGCATAATAGCCACAACGTTTTCAATAAGCTTTTCTGCCTGCTGGAAATCAAGTGGAGCTCTGGACGCCAAAACAGCCATATCAGCTTCGTCCAATCCTGCAAATTCTTGCAAAATCATGAGGCGTGATTCACGTGCTTTATTATAAAAACCAGGAATTTTACTTATTTTCATGTATTACTACTTACTTTTTATTACAGACATAACGCTTATAGACTAATAAAACTCACGCTTTAAAAACCCTTTTATAGCTCATAAGCATATCGTTTTTTTCACAAAAGAAAAATGTATAATTATGCCGTTACTTATGCTGTTATTACCAAAAGATTTCAAGTTTTTTGTACCCCTTTGCTCAAACCCTTGCTTACAGATATTTTCTTTTGGTAACGTTAAACCATGCACATACATACGTTATTTTTACAACTGATAGAGATTTGTCGGCCTAAAACAAGGAGAATGTCATGACAAATAGGAACAAAATAGTTCTATTCGCATCTTTAGCCCTCACACTATCAATAGCACAAACTCAAGCCCAACAGTTACCCTCTATGGATTTTATAGCACAAGAAGAAGCTCTAAATAGACCAGCACTAACACTTGCCCCAGCCCCAACAGTTACAACCCCAGCCCAACCAACTTTAGCACTTACCCCAGTCAAACAAGAAGTATCACAAAACGTTGAAATAATTCAAAACATCGAAAAAATCGAAAACTCCGTAGAAAAAATTAAAGCTCTCTATTCCCTCATGCAACAAGCAGCCGGACAAAACTTTGACCAAGAAAGTCAAAAAGCATTTGCAATAACTTTGGTCAATGCTTTTAATGATGCACGTACCGCAAACGCATACATACAACAACTCCTACAAGCAGCAGCTCAAACACCTTTACTAAATACAGAACAACAAAAATATGTGGCCAAAACAATGCTCCCACTTGTTACAGCAAAAGCAACTCCAGCAACAACCGTGACATCTCCAACAATAAAAACAACAGCTCCTGTTACAACAATAACTCAGACAGCCAAAGCGCCAATCGCTAAAACAGCAGCAAAAAAAACGGCAGCAAAAAAAACAGTCAAAAAAGTAGTCAAAAAGAAAACAGTCAAAAAACTAGCAGCTAAAAAACCAGCAGCTAAAAAACCTATAGCTAAGAAAACCGCACCTAAAGCAATTCCAGTCGCCAAATAATTAAGAGAGCATACGCATGAACATCAAAAAAATATTATTTACCCTAAGCACAGTCACCCTGTGCTTGGGGTTTATAAAAATACATGCACAATTACCAAAACTAGAAATTCCAGAAACAGCAATTGCCAACCAAATTACTCAAGCGCTACAAAATAATTCACATCAAAAACGCATAGACCTTCTACAAGCTCTCATAAGCCAAGAAGAACGAAAACAAAGTGTTCTAAGCCCCCAAACGCAACAAGCTTTATTAAACGCAATTATCGAAATTTTCAACCAAAGAACACAAAATCCGGAACTCAGAACAAATATCACACTTAATCTACTCCAAAAAGCAGCTTCCAGCAGGCTATTTACCAGCAGCCCAGAATTAATCTCCATAATAAAAAACCAACTCATACCAAACACACGAACAAACAAAGAGATTTTACTTGTGGCAAATACAACAATCGATCCGACAATTCAAGCAACAATTAAATCACACGCAGATTTTGGGGTTACCGGAATAGAAATGCAACAAACACAACAAGTCGCACACCCAGCACAAGCAGGACAAGCTCAAGGAACACGCCAACAGCAAAGCATGCGGCCAAAAAGAGCCCAAGTCACCCAACAAGCACAACAACAAGCACCCACTCAAACCAAAAAGGCTCAAGCGTCTCAAGAAAACGACATAAATCCATTGATCCAAACAGAAATAGAAAACATAAACAAATTGGGACTCATATCAGGAACGATACAAGCACTTTTAAATTTAATTAAAGAAGTAAACAATATGCCGGGCAATATAAATGCAAAAACACAAGATGTCTTTAGCAAGGCAATTTTTGAAGCGTTTAATCAAGGCTTGGCAAACGAAGATCTAAAACAAAACCTAGGAGCCCTTCTTCAGGCTGCGCTACAAAGCCGCTTGCTTGCGCCAAATCAACAAAACTATGTACGCACAAACATGTTGCCGAAGCTTTCTTCAGGCACTCAAGCTGCACGCAGGTAACACACAAATAATACGGCTCAAGAATTAACAAAACCGGTCGTTTCTTAACGACCGGTTTTATATTTTCAAATTATTTTATTAGATTATTTTATTGGCAGCTTAACCAGATCACACAACATCTTAATTTGATCCAACGACGTTTCGTCTTCAAGCGTACTCATATCACCCATCGCATTACCCTGAACAACCGCTTTTAATAAACGGCGCATAATTTTGCCAGATCTTGTTTTAGGCAACGTACTCAGAAAATAAATATCACGAGGCTTAACAAATGCGCCTATTTGTTCACGCAAAACCTGCGTAATTATGCCAGACATGTCTGGCATTTTTTTTGCATCAGACAATTCTTGAGCATTATTTTTTAAAACCACAAACAAAACAACAGCCTCTCCCGTTATATCATCATGAACTCCAATAGCGGCTGATTCGGCAATATATGGACACGTTGCAACAGAGCTTTCTATTTCTGCCGTACCAACACGGTGTCCAGAAACATTGAGAACTTCATCAGCTCGGCCAAGCAACCAAAAATAGCCGTCACGGTCTTTTATTGCATAGTCACCAGAATAATACGCATGCTTAAATTTCGACCAATAGACTTCTTTAAAACGCTCATTATCGTTATAAATTCCAAGGGCCATGCCTGGCCACAAAGATTTGACAATCAAAAAACCCTTAGTTTCTGCGGGCAAGCTATTCCCATCTTTATCAACAATATCGACATCTATATGGGGCAATGGGAACGTCGCAGACCCGGGCTTAAGTTTAATCGTATTTAAACCAGGAACAGGCGATATCATAAAGCCACCCGTTTCAGTTTGCCACCACGTATCAGAAATTGGACACTGGCAATTACCAATTTTTTCATGATACCAACGCCAGACTTCCGGATTTATTACTTCGCCAACGCTACCCAAAACGCGCAAGCTACTTAAATCATACTTTTCTGGCCACTGGTCGCCAAACTTCATACATAAACGTAAAGCTGTTGGCGAAGTATAAAAAACAGATATTTTGTATTTTTCGATAAGTTGCCACCAAATACCTGCATCTGGATAATCAAGAGCCCCTTCATGCATTACCATGGTAATCCCATGCAAAAGTGGCGCATAAATGCCATACGAATGCCCCGTAATCCAGCCAATATCTGCCGTACACCAATATATTGTTTCAGGCTTAATATCAAAAGCCCACTGAAAAGTAGCCCTAACATACGTCAAATATCCACCAGTCGAATGCACGATGCCCTTGGGTTTGCCCGTTGTGCCCGACGTATATAATATAAATAACGGGTGAATCGAATCGACAGGCACCGGATCGACAAAGATATCATGCTTACGCTCTAGAGCTAAACGCGCATAATCACGCAAAATAACATCACGCTCAGGACATACTACCCCAGAACAACTAGTTTCTGGCTCTCGCTTAATCACAAATACAAATTCAACACAAGATAAGCTTTCTTGCCCCTCAAGAGCATTATCAACAATTTTTTTAAGCAAAAGCTTTTTGCCACGTCTATACCCAATATCTGCCGTAATAACATATTTTGCTTGAGTGTCGTTTATACGGTCTCGCAAAGCCTGGCTACTAAAGCCAGAAAAAACAATTGAGTGCACTGCACCCAAACGGGCGACAGCAAGTATAGCCGCGACAGATTCAGGAATCATGGGCAAATACAAAATAACGATATCGCCCTTCTTAACACCCTGCTGCTGTAACTGATATGCGTAAGAATTTACCTGTTTATATAAATCGTGATAGGTCCAAGAAACACTCTCGCCAGTCTCACTTTCCCAATAAATCGCTATTTTATCACGACCAGAGCCCTGCACATGAACATCGACACAATTATATGCAGCATTTAACTGGCCACCGGCAAACCACTGAGCTTCTGGTTCTTGCCAAACGAGTGTTTTATCCCATTTTTTGAACCAAGCCAATTGTGCTGCTTGTGTATCCCAAAACTGCATCGATATGTCTTTATCTAAATCTGGAGACATCTGTTTCTTTCTTATTTTTATTCCGTTTTTTATTGTCATCCCAGAAGCACTATCCCTGATCTGCGCTCATGCTGAGCTTGTCGAAGCATCAAAACAGTTGGCGACACCTGGGTCCATATTCTCTACGCTCTATTTTTATCACAAAATTCGCGTATTAGTTGTACCACAAGTTCATAAAAAACAAAAACGCTTTAGAGTTCGCATTTTTTATCAAAAACGTTATATTAATGTGTAAATTAAACAAATAGACGAGAGAGAAGTCCCACATGATTAACGCCTCAAAATTTAATTACGCTTTAATCGCAATCACACTCATAATCATGAGCATAAACCCCAGTGCAATTCACGCTTTCCAGCCAAAATATAATACAATCATGATCGATCCCGCCGGGGACGTCGGGCACCCAGAACGCAAGTTAAGCCAAGGTTATGAACGCGCACAAACACTCGCGTTTGCAGAAGCACTCAAACAAGCACTATATACCCGTTACGGCACAACAGCGCTCCTGACTCGCACAGCAGGAGAAGAGATACAACCCCTACAAATAGCATCTTTTGCAAACAGACTTGATATCGACTTTTTCTTACGTATACAAATTTATAAAGAAGAATCAGCAAAACCAAAAATCTTTATTTATCAACGCGTACAAAACCCACTTTTAGATTTTGCAGCAAACACATATAGCCCGCTCGACTTTATCCCCCTCGATCAATCACACATACGCAACATTAATACCAGCAAATTACTCGGCCAACACATGCAAACAGTTTTTACTCAAACCAAAGAAGATAAGAAGAAATTCGACTTTTATGGCCCATTTGGATTACCAATAGCACCGCTGGCAGGCATTATTGCCCCTGCGCTACTTTTAGAGATCGGCATAGATAAAGATTACAAGTGGCAATCTTTAATTGACGACATCGTAGACAGCCTAAGTTTTTTAGCAAAATAAACGCAATTTAACGATTAGATAACGTTATCAGGCAAAAGCCGTTTGTCTTTCGATCAGTTATAATTTATACTTGATTATATGTGTTTTAAAGCTATTAGCTCATGCTTCGATAAACTCCCAGCCGTTGCTAAGGCTATGGCTGACCAGCACCACGGGCGCTCACCATAAGCCTGTCAAAGAATTCTTGCCCTATAAAACTAATTAGGAGACATGTGTATGTTTATAGATATTTATATAAATAATTTAGCATCATTCATGACATCGTCGTCAGGCATTGGATATTTGTGGCTCATCGCAGCCATAATATTTCTCTTACTTGAACTAGCTACTCCTGGATTATTTTTCTTTATCTCTTTTTCTATCGGCTGCGCAATAGCCGCAGGCCTCACGTTATTAGAATTTAGCCTCACACTCCAAATAACAGGCGCAACACTTGCTACAATAATTGGTTTTTTTATACTCAAAAAACTTTTTATTCAAAAAAATACGCCTAAACTAAAAACAAATATCGATGCATTAATTGGACAAACAGGCGTTGTAACCCAAGCTATTGCGCCCCTAAAGCCAGGAAGAGTTCGTATTGGCGGCCAAGAATGGATGGCAATAGCTCACGATAATTTAGCACTCCAAGAAAACACACATGTTACAATTATCAAAGTAAAAGGTAACAAATTACTCGTTAAATAATTTTTAATCTTATTCTTAATCTTAAGAAAAAAGAAAAGGGACCCGATATGCTTATTATTATATTCTTTGCTGTTCTAGCCGTTTTTTTTATGATATTTCTTGCAGCTTCAACATATATTGTCAAACAAGCAGAAGTCATTTTAATTGAACGATTCGGTGAATATCATCGCATGCTTACATCAGGCCTACACTTTATTATGCCATTCATAGACAAACCACGCCTAGTCGCTTGGACTTTTACTAAAGAAGACGCACGCGGCAAATCTATGTACCGTTATATTCAGTATATTGAACGCATAGACCTACGCGAATCTGTATATGATTTCCCAAGACAAAGCGTCATCACAAAAGATAACGTCACTATGGAAATTAACGCAGTGTTTTTCTATCAAATTACCGATCCAAAAGCAGCTGTATACGAAGTTGTCAATTTGCCATTAGCAATAGAAAAGCTTACACAAACGACCCTACGAGACGTTATTGGCTCTCTTGATTTAGACGAAACATTAACATCTCGCGCCCACATCAATAAAGTACTTACTGAGACTCTTGATTCAAATACAGATAAATGGGGCATAAAAGTTAACCGCGTCGAACTCCAAGAATTAAACCCACCGCAAGACATTCTCATTGCGATGGAAAAACAAATGAAAGCAGAACGTGATCGCAGAGCTTTAATCTTAGAATCAGAAGGGCTCAAAGGCGCAGCTATTTTGAACGCAGAAGGCGAAAAAGAATCTCAGATAACAAAAGCTCAAGGACAAGCAGAAGCTCGACGCTTAATTGCACAATCAGAAGCTGATGCTATTACGATTGTTCAAAAGTCTGTCCCTGGCGCAGATCCACTGCCATACATGATCGCCCTTAATTACATAAAAGCACTACCAGAAATGACCAAAGACAAAGAAGGCAAGATGATCATACTTCCATATGAATCAAGCGCTCTTATGGGTTCTTTGGCTACAATAAAAGAAATATTTAATAAGTAACAAAAAGAACAGGACCAGACATGCAAAAAAAAATAAAACTCTCGATAATAATAGGCGCAAGCTTGCTTGTCTGGTTCGTGTTTTTTCCAAACAACGAAGAACCAACACCCGCAATCACCTACACGATTGAACATTTTAACGAAGACGGCTGTGAAATTTACCGTGAAATTGCAGACCTGGCCGCAAAGCGTAGCGATTATCCAAAAGCGTTAGAATTTTACAATAAATCACTCGAATACAAACCAGACAATCTTACCACGTATGATCGCATGGGAATAACGCATGAGCAAAGTAACAATCTAAATGCAGCGCTCAAAACATATTTTAAAGCATTAAGCATAAGTTCTAATTTCAAAGAAGAACGCTTTAGAAAAGATATAGAAATAAAGCAAGAATTTAATGCTAACTTGGGAATCTCCCTTAAAGACAGCACGGCCTGGACTGGCGTACAACCATTAAAAGACAAAACTATTCTAGTCTATACTGAAAAAGGGTTAGGCGACACGCTCCAATTCTGCCGTTTTTTACCGCAACTTGTTGGACGCGGCGCCAAAGTACTCTTTAAGCCTCAAAATTCTTTAGTAGCACTGCTAAAACAATCCCCACTAGGCGTAACAATTATCGACAGCTCAAGTAATGCGCAAGAATATCAAAACACACACATCGATTATTATGTCTCGCTCTTACAATTGCCATATTTTTTAGATATATGCCTACAAGATTGCATCGCTCACAAGAAATATCTTACGGTTCAAACACAACACATACAAAATTTTAAAAAGCTTTTTACGCAAAACACCTTTAATATTGGCATCACCTGGCAAGGTGACCCAACACACATAAACGATAAAAACAGATCTTTACAACTAGCTCACTTTTATAACTTATGTAGAATCCCGGGCATTCAGGTATATTCGCTGCAAAAATTTGCTGGTCACGAACAGCTCAAAAACGTACCAGACGACATATCGATTATCGACCTTGACGAGCACATAAACGACTTTGCAGATACAGCAGCTATTATCGAAAACTTAGATCTAGTTATCAGCGTAGATACAGCAATTGCCCATTTGGCTGGCGCGCTGGAAAAACAAGTTTTTTTACTCACACCGTATATAAGCGACTGGCGCTGGCTGGACCATTATGCACAGGAACAACAAGTCTGGTACAAAAACGTAAAAAAAATAAAACAAGACAAACCCCGCTCTTGGCTTCCTGTTTTCAATAAACTTAATAAACTCGTGGCCGTAGCAAAACAAGACGCGATGCACGAACTCGATTGCATAAAAAGTTAAGTCGCTTAAAAAAAGAGATACTAATGCAAAAACATATAACGCTGACCAACAATCTTAATCTCACGATAACTCAAGCACAACCAGACGATGCCAAACAAATTATTACATATCTCAACGCCATTGGCGGCCAAACCGATTTTTTGACCTTTGGGCTCAACGAATTCCACATCTCAGAAGAAGAAGAAAAAACAATTTTAACCCAAAGCCTCAAGAACAATCTCAGCCTATTTCTGGTGGGAAAAATAAACAATAAAGTTATATCGATACTCTCGTTGCAACGTTCAGATAAAGCACGCCTGGCTCACGTCGGTGAACTTGGCCTTTCTGTCTTACAAAAATATTGGGGACTATCTATAGGCAAACATCTCATGCTTACGGGAATAGAATGGGCAAAAAATAACAGCATCACAAAACTCCAACTAACCGTACATACGAATAACGAACGTGCAATTGGATTATACAAAAAATTTGGTTTTGTTATCGAAGGCACTCTTACTCAAACAGTCAAAATAGACTCAACCTATTTTGATACGCATATTATGGGCCTGATAATATAAGCCTCAAAAAAATTAGAAATGACCTACAAATTAATTTTAAATACGCACATCTTCAAAAAAAGAATCATTTTGTAAATAACGAGCGTAGCGTAACTACGCGTTCTTGTTCTTTAGCCTAGTATTTTTTAACCCCAGGCACCTATGATAGCCAATAGCAAAATGATGCGCATAATCGCGCAACGCCATAAGTATTTGTGAGGCATATTGGGTTTGGTCAAGAATTTTGCCTTTAACAAAATTCTTCGAAAAAACAGTTTCTTCACGTTTGGCCAGCGCAATTATGTCAGTTTGGCCAACCAAATCGCTGACAGAACTCAACTGTCCCTTGCCACCATCAATTAAAATTAAATCAGGCAATTCGCTTGTGTCTTTATATCTTCGGGCAACAATTTCACGCAAACTTGCGTAATCATCCTGACCCGTAACTGTTTTAATCTTAAAATGCCTAAACTTATTCTTATCTGGCTTACCATCAGTAAAGCGCACACAAGATCCAACCATAAAAGTGCCCTGAGTATGGGAAATATCAAAACAATCTATCGTATGCACCGGCTTAGCTAATTTAAGCAAGCGCTTAAGCGCTAAAGCAAGCGTTGCTTCACGTTTTTGTATTTCTTGTGCCTGAATAGCAGCCATATGAACAAGATTTGCATAATGCCCATCTTTAGGCTTCTTAATCGATACCGACATCTTACGCTTATGCCATTCGGTCAAAAAATTTTCAGCCAGCTCCCGCTCATGCTCTAAGATCTCAAAATTTACTAAAATAGTTGCCGCAGGATAAAAAGTACGATAATAACTTAAGAAATACTCTAAACACGTTTGGGCGACCAGTCCTGCATCTATCCCAGCACCTGATCCAACACCAGCTCTTACGCTAGCACCTGCGCCTACAACTTGACCTGCTTGCAAATCTTGCGACGCATCATGTACTGATCCCAAATCTGTACCCAGATTGGCGTACGGGAAATAAAAAACATTCTTTTTTTTCAAAAAATTATCGCGCTCAGTAAATAAAAATAAAGCATTTTGGTCGTGTGTTAAAACCCATATTTCTTTGTATGTTAAATCGTCCATATATGAAGTTTTAGTGTCAATCGCCTTAAAGACAGACTCAAACGCAAGCAAATACTCATGTAATTGTTTAGATTTTTCGAAATTCGTCAGTTTATTACTATCTTTTATTTCGCATTCAAGATACTCAAGAAATTTCTTATGCCCCTGCTTGAGTGCCTTTTTGGCCAACTCTAAACGCTCAATATATGCACGTTCATCAAAATCAGGCTTACATGAACCAGAACATATACCCAGGTGATAATACAAGCACCCATTTTCTATTCTTTTGCCACACAACTTTAAACGAAATGTTTTAATAAAAAAGTCGAACACTTTACGTGCCGACATTTTTTCAATAAACGGACCAAAATAAGTACCCTTACTATTCTGATTACGTACGAGTTTGATTTCGGGCAGCCCACGAACAGGGCTTGTAATAAGAATATACAAAAACGGCTGGCCGCCTTTAAGCAAGACATTATGCTTAGGCTGATGGCTCTGGATAAGTTTTGCTTCAAGCAACATTGCTTCAAGTTCTGAGTGCGTCACAATATGCTCAAGAGAACACACAGATTCCATGATAGCTTCCACGCGCATATCGATATTTTTTTGCACATAACTCGAAACACGTAACTTTAGATTTTTAGCTTTACCAATATAAACAATCTGCCCGGTGCTATCTTTAAATAAATAAACGCCAGGAACGGCCGGAAGCTCTTTAATCTGCACAAAAAAATCTCTTTGTATGCCCATAACGCATGCCCCTTTATTTCAGACATAAAATATATCAATAAACAATCTACCCGAAATACACGTGATCTAAAAAAAAGCACAAAAAACATGCGAAAAGTTAAAAAATCGCTATAGTATTCAGTAGTTTTCGAACATATTTAAAACACATATTCTTACCCCATAAGAGAGAATTTATGATGCACAAGCTAAAAGTACCAGCAATAATTACTATAATACTTGCAACGTCATTCTTTATTGGAAAAAAGATCTTCAAATACTATTCCCATACCGAAAAGCCCCAAATTTTCATTAAAAACTTCAAAAACGGTGACACATACAAAGACACAGCAACCTGGGCAATTTCAGCAAATAACGACTATAAAATCGACACAGTATCAATGCAGCTTGATGGACAACCTTTTGATTTTGGCGCTTCACAAAAAGTACGGGCCCAGTCTTTTGAAATCCCACTCACGCTTGATACAACAACCATGACATCAGGCAAACATACACTTGATATCACAAGCATTGATGCAAGTGCCCATAAAAATACGTCAAACGACCATTATGAATTTTTCGTTGATAATGCCCCACTTAAAGCTGCATTCTTACAAACAAGCTACAAAGTAGACCAGGGCAAAACCATGCACGTAAAAATTCAAGCTAATAAGCAACTACAAAAAGCGACGCTCTCGTTCTTCACAAAAAACTATGAATGTGCCCCAGAATCAACGACGTCGACCGTATACGAATGCTTTATTCCCGTAGACTGTGAAGATAGCACTGGTGAATCTATGATAACAGCCCAGCTAGAAGACGCAGTACACAATAGCGTAACGTTAAACGCCCAGGGCCAAATAGTTAAGTTCCCATTCAAAAAACAGGCGTCTCCGCTCAACGTCAGCACCAAAAAGCTTGATGAAGAAAAAGAGATCAGTATGAACTCAAAAATCTTAAAAACAGCTATCGCCAAATGGGTAGAAAGCTCTCCTAAACAAAAACTCTGGGCCGGCGCTTTTGAATACCCAACAGAATACACTCGCATAGCAACGCCACATGGAGAAATAAGAATTACCCCAGAACGCGGCATGTATTACCATCATGGTATCGATTTAGTCAATCATCCAAAGCAAGTTATCTGGGCAAGTCAAACAGGTAAAGTAATTATTAAAGACAGATTCTTATTAACCGGAAACACGATTGTTCTTGATCACGGACTAGGCGTCTGCTCACTGTACGCACACTTGAACGACTTTGCAGATATAGAAGTTGGCGATATGGTCAAGAAGGGCAACTCGGTAGGAACCATCGGCATGACCGGTTATGCTACCGGCTACCATTTACACTGGGAAATTATCGTAAATAATATCTCTGTCGACCCAATCGAGTGGACCCAAACGGTATATTAACAGCCTAAGAGTTCAAGCCATCGGCTTGACTCTTGTACTTAGCCTCGGCACAAGCATGCTCTGCATGCGCGGCCCTAGATCCATATAATAGTTCACATACAAAAAGAGGCTTTCGAATAAGATCGAAAGCCTCTTTTTATATTTTAGGCTCTAACACAAAAGCCACATTGCTTTATTTACTTTTATGAAGATATTTATACAAACCAAGCGCACCGAACGTAAGAACACCCACGCACACCGTCTTAACCAACAGGCTGACATCTTTTTTAAAACGTTCATTGATTGTTAAAATCACAAGAGGACCCCGTCGTTCGATCGCTTGCGTCAATTGATTAATAGCTGGCATTAGAGGAAACGGCGGTTGAACAACATTCTGTTGATTTTGAGCAGCTGCTGGTCCTGCGCCTTGCATAGCACCCGCATTACCAAGAAGCATAAATCCCAGAACCAGTCCTAATAACATCTTTTTTACATTTTTCATAACAAGTCCTCCATTTTTATATTTCACAATTCTGCTCTATTTCTTTAATGTACAAGCAAAAAAAGCATTAAAAGCAACGATGCCTATAACGGTAAAAAAAACCGCAAAGCCATGTCTTCTCAAAACTTTTTTTGTTTCATAAGGCAATAAATGATACGTCAAATACATTGCCGCAAGAAATGGAACCAATACCAAACCAAAGTTTGACCATGTTTGATTCTGAACTCTCACAATATTTTTATCTAAACCAGAAAACGAATAAACCGAATTCCCCAGCAAAAATGCAACCATACCAACCAATACAGATGGTATATAACGCACAATTCGCTTGGCTTGAGGTTTATTTACTTGTTTTTCAGCTACTTGCTGGTTTTTTAAAAACTCATTTTCGTTCATTAACGTAACCGCGCGTTCAGTAATTTCCGCCTTTTCACCGAGCAAATCATCAATATATTTATTTGTTTCTTCTAGTACGAGACTAAGCTCACTCCTAACTTCTTTAAGCGCTGCTTGATTCCCGACAATCTCGATTTTTTCATTCTCTTTTTTAGCATCTCCCCCAATAAAACCTTCTAACGATTTTAGCTTCGCGGTTAATTGAGAATTTTCTTCTAATACAAATTTAGCGTCATCAAGCATCTGAGCCTGAGTTTCGTTCTCCTTTTTTAAAGATTCTATCTCACTACTTAATCTACTTAATTCACGATTTTCTTCTTCAAGCAAAACATTCGACACTAAGACCGGTTTTTGCATCGCACTCAACTGACTGACAAATGCAAAACCCAAAACGAGAAAAAGACTAAACCATTTTTTTATATTTTTCATAACAAATCCCCCATTTTAATACCTAAAGAACAAAAAGGGCTCACGCATGAGCCCTTCTCTTGATTAACTATTTTTGTAAATAAAAGAACATCAAAGGCACTGCTACTCCTAAAATGCCCATAAACGTCATAAACGCTTCTGTTTTAGAGAGAACTTTAAACTTATCAGGCGAAAGAAGCCAAATCCCTGGAATTGCTAGGCATAATGAAGAAAACCCAAAAACGCCGGCTTTCCATAAACTTTGATTCTGAACTCTCAAGATATCTTTGCAGATGCCCTTTCCGCTAAAAGAACATGACTGATTAGCCAATAAAAAAGCACCAATTCCGAGCAACATCCCAACTACTGTTTTCAGTGAGATACAACACACTTTATCGCGCACTGCCGACTCACCTGTTTTTTTTGGTTCACCTGAATTCACTGAATTCAGTGATGGAATATTTGAGTATTCCGGAGCTCCTGAAGGTACTGAAGATGGCTGTTTCGCGACTTCTTTTTCTACTTTTTCTACTATTTCTACTTTTTCTGACTTTTCTGAACGCTTAACGGAGTCATTACCTATTACTGATGTTTTAACCGGGATACTACCCGTTTGGATAGCAACTAAATTAGAACCATTATTTTCTAATTTTTTCACTTCTTTAGATTCTTCTAAAATTTTTCTTCGCTTCTTCTCAATAATCTCATCTGAACCCTGATCATATCTTTTTCGCTTTTCTGGTAAATTAACCTCATCTTGCATATTGTTATTTGAATTTTCCATGGCACCCAAATTTCCACCGACAAACATAAGGCCCATAAACAAAGCACATAACATTTTTTGTATATTTTTCATAACAGATCCTCCTATTTTAGAACTTAAACACGCATAATTTACGTGTTATATGAATAAACACCCCATTAACAAAACACTAAAATACAATCAACATTTCATTATAATTGCATATTTAATATAAATAATTATAGCAAAATACGACTATCTGTCAATGTTTTAGCAATAAAAAAAGGGTGACTGCTAACTTATTAGGCATAAACGCCATTTTATTCATAAAAAAAGATGTAAAGGGGAGAATTAATAGATAAAAAAAACCATTTTAAACAATAAAAAGGCCTGATGCAATTGTTACATCAAGCCTTTTTTATTTAACTAAACGTACGTAGAAAGTTATTTTTTCTTCAGTAAAATATCGCGAATTTTGTTTTTTACCCAGATAGCCCCATTAATCGTTGGTCCAATAAACGACAACAAACGTTCTTCTGCCGTCAGGCCTGGTGTCTTATCAAATGGATTTGTATGGTAGCCCGTCTCCCAACTAAAATATGACGTGGCTTTTTTGCCTTGACCAGAAACTGGCTTATTATTTATAACACTTGAGCCGGATATATTACCTGTACCAGAAGCTGGCTGATTATTAACAATAACAAGTTGATTACGGTTCTCGTTTGAGGTTGGCTTAGTCTTTGCGTCTGAACCAAAAAAATTGCCTGTGCTCGTCGTAGTTGGCTTAGTCTTTGCACCAAAGACCAACTTAAAAACATCTTTAAAACTATATCCCGTAACTTTACACAACGGTACTATAATAATCGCAGCTATAACCGCATACTTTAACGGTTCTCCAGCCAAAAACTTCGCCGTATCCGTTACGCCACCTTTAATACTTTGCCATGCTGTTTTACCAACAGTATTAGGAGCAGGATGTCTTTTTTCAAGCTCTTTTCTTTTGCGCTCTACTAATTTTTCTTTTAATGCTTGAAGCTTTGCAACTCGGTTACTTACTTGATCTTGATCATCAAGCTCAATAGCCGCCATAGCATCTTCAAAAACTTTATCTATATTTATTTCTGGAATATTTTTTATAGAAAGCTTACCAGTTTTATTTTCTGCCGTAATAACCGGCATAGTTTTTTTAACCGCAAAAAGCTGGCAACCTACTAAAGCAAAAATAGATAGCAACACAAAAGAACGTACTTTTTTGAAGAATATATCTTCCATTTGATTGCCCCCAATCAAAAAGAACCCCTAATTTTTACTTTTTACGTTACAAAAATCATAGATCTTGCAATCAGCTGGATCACAATTGGCCCGACAATAGCTTTCCTTTTGTTCATCACTACTACGGCTCGGTTTAAAAAAATCAAGAATGTACTTCACCGCATCTTTTACATTAATATTATTAGCTCTACAAACCAAAACAAACGCAACCGATGAAAGAAAAGCATATTTTAATGGCTCACCAGCCAAAAATTTTAATGAATCAGTTATCGCTGATTTAATACTCTTCCATGCTGTTTTACCAACACCATCAGAAGCTGGATTTCTTTTCTCAAGCTCTTTTATTTTAGCTTCAAGTAATTTTTCTTTTAATGTACGCAATTTTGCTTCCTGATTACTCACTTGATCTTTATCATCTTGCTCGATAAGCGCCATCGTTTCTTCAAAAATTTTATCTATATTTTTTTCTGAAGTTTTTACAGATGACATACCAGGCTTATTTGCTGCTGTAATAACTGATGCAATTTTTTTAGACGCTGCCACAGTAACCGGTGAAGCCTTAACTACACCATCTGGTCCAGCAGAAAGCTGATACCCAACTGAAACAAAAACAAGAGCTAAGAAAAAAGAACGTGATTTTATAAAAAAAATATTTTCCATTTGATTGCCCCCAACCAAAAAGAACCCCTAAATTATAACCATCTACATATGTGAATTTATACTGTATTCTCCTATATAATATCACATTAAACTGGCTTTGGGAAACGCCAAAGCAACACCCCAGATAAAACAAGCGAGCGTTAATTCTATCTGGAATTAATAAACACAAAATACCCCAAAAGCAGGTGCGTTTTCAACAAAAAAAAGGCCCCCGAACTTAATCGAGAGCCTCTTTTTAATTAACTATTTATTTAATTATTAAACTAATTTCATAAGCCAAAGAGATGTAATACCAATAGCCATACAAGCAGCATAACATCCATATTTTTTAATAAAACCACTAACTTTAGAATCACGCAAGCACAACACAGATAGTGTTCCAAAGCAACCAAGAGCTATCGCTTCAAAAACAGCTAAAACAATCGCATTGCTTCGAGGCGTCACTTCATCTGAAAGAACAGGACAATCTGTTCCCATAAGAATTTTTGCCCCAAATGCCAGTAAATCAAGCCCTGTGTAAATCGAAAGCCCAAGGCCACCAATAAAACCAGCGAGTTTAAAGCCAAACTCTGTTTTACTGATATTTTCATGATCCATTCTTGGCAAAGAGACGCCTAATTTGGATCCTTTATCAGATTCTTTTTTTGTACCAATTTTTATGACTTTAAAATAATCTGTAATGCATCCACCTTTTCTTGGAGGCTTTGTCGCCCCCGCGTTACCAACAAAGACAAAACCCAGAACTAAAGCCATTAGCATTTTCTTAATATTTTTCATAACAGATCCTCCTATTTTAGAACATAAAGACCAATAATCTACATTTTTTATAATCTATAAAAAACCAAATAATTCTTAATATTTGAATATTTATACCTATTAATATTAACAAAATATGACAATATGTCAATATTATTAAGAAATAGAAAAAACGGCTTTTCGCCTGTATTTCAAGCAAAAAAGCCGTTTCTTTAGATAATCGCGTTTTTAAAACGTATCTTAAGATTTAAAATCGATACCCATTTTATACCCAAGAAAACGTGGAACCCTTAAAAACCGAGGCCATTTACTCAGCTCAACCTGTAATCTGGTAAGTGTGATGTTCTCTTTTTGATCAAAAAAATCTTTACGGAAATCTTCAAGAATAGTTGGTTTTGCACCAGTATTTCCAGTATTACCTGAATTCTCAGTATTTCCAGAATTATTATTGAGCGACTCAAATAATGTTTGAATTTTTTGATAAAACGCATCAGTTTGCTCTGCCATCTTTTTAGTTAATTTTTCAGTCTCTGTCGGCCCAGCACTCGTCCCACCTGTTGCGCTACTTCCAGAACTATCACCACCAAATAAAAAGATTTGCGCAAGCTTATGCTT
>JBDRBF010000059.1:0-6798 GCA_043822925.1 bacterium | reverse complement strand
CAAGATGTCCGCCTCGATAAAGACGGTATTGTCTTTCACCTGGGCTTCTTTGAAAAAGAAAACTTTACACCAGGAGAAAACGTTACACTTTTGATCGACAAAGAACGAAGAATAAAAAATGCCAAATCGCACTCAGCTGGGCACTTAATCGACTGCGCCATCACAAAGCTTAACTTAGCTATAAAACCAACCAAGGGCTATCACTTTTCAGACGGCCCGTATGTCGAATACGAAGGCAAACTAGAAAACTCACAAGAATTGGCCCAAAAAATACAAGACACTGTAAACGACCTGATAAACCAAGATATCACCATAATTAAAACAAATTTGTCGTCTGAGCAAGCCGGAAAAATGGGAATCTTTGTCCCCGTAGGAAAAAACGCCCGAATCATAGGCTTTGATGGATTTGCCAGTTATGGATGTGGCGGCACGCATGTAAATGCCACAAAAGAAATAGGTAAAATAATTATTCGCAAAATTAAAGTCAAAAATGGTACATCAAAAATTTGTTACGAAATTGTTTAATTCAATTCTTTGCATAGCGAGGATAAAACTCGAACTAAATATAAAATCTGACAATCTACTCTTTTAATAATTTTTGGCGCTCAGCTATATTACTACATATCTCAAAATTTTGTTCACGCAAATAAATCCCCCCCCCACCATTCTTTAATATCACGCATAAGAGCATGCACACATTAATACTAATCTTTTTTAGAAAGTATTTGCGTTTGTATGCAATCTTGTTATTTTCGTGACAGGATGTTTCTTAGTATCAATTCCATACAAAGGAGTACGCTATGAAAAAGTTACTTATGGCAGGAGCCATTTGCACATTTGTATTTTCTGGCTTAGTAGCCGAGGCAGAAAAAGAAATTAAAAATATCAAAAAAGAGCTCAAAACTCACCATGAAGGCGTCATAAAACAACACGAAGCCATGGAAAAAAAACATGCTGAATTTGAACAAAAACTGGCAGACATGGAAGCCAAAATCAATAAAGTAGCAGATGCAACCGTCAAAGAAGCTTTAGAAAGCATTCATGCATTTCTAGCTGAAAAACATGAATTAATGACAGAAAAACGCGAACAGATGAAAAAACACCACGAAAAACAAATAAAAAAGCATGAAACAACCACGGGCAAACATAAAGAAATAAAAGAACGCCACAATAAACAAGTAAAAAAACAAAAAGGAAAAAAAGTAACGTCTAAGAAAAAAGCATCACCTAGCAAAAAAGTAACTGCTAAGAAAAAAGCATTGTCTAACAAAAAAACAGCTGCTAAGAAAAAACAAAAGCAAACAACTAAAAAGAAACCTACGCCTAAAAAACGGGGAGCTAAAAAAGAAGCCGCAACAGAAAAACCAGCCGTAGAATAAATTCAACTAAATATATAAGCAATTAATTTTATAAGCCCTTGGACCTACCAAGCAGGTAATCCCAAGGGCTTAATTATTTTATTGATTTTGCCAAAGGCCCTTGTACATTAAATAACAAATAAAAAAGAAAGGATAGTAATGAAAACAGCTTTTTTCGATTTAAATGGTTGGGAAATTCCACACATTAACGAACAATGCAAAAATACAGGCATCGATATTATCACCACATCGATAGAAGTTTTCGATGCAACACATATTAACCAAATAAACGACGCCGAGATTCTCTCGGTCTTTTTATCAAAAGTAGATCAATCTCATATCGACGCCCTACCAAAACTAAAACTTATTAGCACTCGAGCCACCGGATTTGACCACATAGACATCGAATATGCAAAAAAGCGTGGGATCGCTGTTATAAATATCCCATCATATTGCGAACAATCGGTAGCCGAATATGCCATGGGATTAATGTTAATGTTATCGAGAAAATTAAATCTCACGTATGTAAACAGCTTATTTGGCAACTTTGATCAAAAAACAATTCAGGGACATGATCTGGAAAACAAAACCCTCGGCGTTATCGGAACAGGAAAAATAGGCCGTAAATTAATCAAAATGGCCAGTGGCTTTGACATGAAAATCATATGCTATGATGCAAAACCTAAGCCAGAATTAATAGCAGTGTATAATACAAAATATGTTTCACTCGAAACACTCTTAAAAGAATCTGACGTCATTTCAATCCATCTGCCATATACACCTGAAACACATCATCTTATTAATTTTGAAACCCTGAAACTCTTAAAAATTGGCGTTTTATTAGTCAACACAGCCCGCGGCCCTATTGTCGATACGTCTGCTCTTCGCCAGGGGCTCAAAGATAATATTTTTGGAGGTGTCGCATTGGATACTTTTGAAGCAGAACAAATTTGGATAAACAAAAAAGATATTTTAGATAAAACGGAAGTCCCATCTGACAAAACATTTAAAAAAGCCCTGGAAGCGTTTGATCTTCTTGAATTCAAAAACGTTATCTTATCCCCCCATAATGCATTTAATACTTATGAAGCTGTAAAAAGAATGCTAGAAATCACTTTAACTGATATAATTACGTTTCAGCAAAAAAATAATTGCTCTCACCGTGTTGTTTAAAACCAAAATAAGAAAGTAATCTCATGAAATATAAAATAGTAAACCTCGATACAACGCTCATTGTTGGCAAAGAACAGCCCTTAAATTTTATGGATCCAACAGCCCCAAAGAAAATCGATGAATTTTGGGGTGAATTCTTTGCAAATAATACGCCCGAGGCTATCCCCAACATAATACAACCAATGACATCTCTTGGAATTTACACAAACTATGATAAAACAGCTAACTACTCAATAATTATTGGCTGCCCTGTAAGCTCTTTTGACAATAGCCTTAATAATCCCCATCCAGACTTAATTAAATTCACTATCCCGGCAGCAAAATACGCCGTTTTTACCGTTACTGGTCCATTTCCAAAAACAATTGCTAATTTCTGGACAGATTTGTGGTCAAATTTATTAACAAATAAAAACAACCTAAACTTTGAACGTGCTTTTACAATAGATTTTGAACTCTATGACGCCAGATATTTGTCAGAAAAGCCAGAAATCGATATTTATATCGCCATAAAATAAGCACTATATAAAAACTAATATAAAAAACACATAACTCAAAAAACCACCATCGGCAACGTTTGTTTTATTAAAAATCGTACAAATAATAGCGCTTTGTTTTTAAAAAGAAATAGAGAGCCCATGCAAGGGCTCTTTGCTCGTTCACATCATAATTTGTAAACTTATTTTTTGGGGCCAATCTGCTCAGGCAGCCCAACTCTTCCAACAATTACAAACGACCAGTCGTTAGGATTTAAATATTTTTTAGCAATAGCACTCACGTCATCACACGTAACATTCAGAAATTTTTCAAGACGTTTATCACTATAATCCCATTCAAATCCAGCCGTTTTTATCGCCACAAAAGTATGTAGAACGTCGCTATTAGTTATATTGGATTTTGCCAAAGAACTAACAATTGAATTACGCGCACTTTCAAAATCTTTTTTAGATATTCCCGTTTTTGCAATATTATTCAAAGCTGTTTTAATTAATGTTACAACGGCATCAATATTAGCTAAAGAAAGCTCAGAACTAATTCTGGCTTGCCCCTGCTGCTCCCAGGTTGAGTCAAAAACAAGATTACACGCACAAGAATAAAAAAGACCATGCTGTTCTCTCAATTCGAATAGCACTTTATTGAGATATTGCTCTAAAAAAACCAGCCCAAAGTAGTCGTTACCTTCTCGTTTAACCGTAATGCGGCCCGCATTTAAAACAACGCGTTCTTTTGGTAAATAGATTTTTTGTTCTTTTGCGACAGGATTTTGCAACTCAGGAAAATTAACTACTATTTTTTCTATATCACACGCCTGCGCAGAATTCTTTAATTGGCCATAAGAACGGTCTAACTGTTCTTTAAGCATTGCATGGTCAAAATCCCCAACAATGACTAGAACCATATTGCGCGGCGCAAGATACTTGCCATGAAAATCGAATAACTCTGCACGAGTATATTTTTTTACATCGGCAATATCGTCTTCTAATGTCTTTTTGCTCAAAAAATCATTTTGACGTAAATATTTGCTCAGATTATCTTTTGCGACAAAACGCTCATTTTCTGGCAATTTCTCCATCGATTCAATAATATCTTTTAAATGCTTCTCAAATGCTTTTTTCAGATAAGTTGGCTTTGTTAAAATGTGCACATGCCGTTGAGCCACCGCATCAAAATCAGAAGATACACAAGAAATTGACCCATCAAAACAGGTCGCACCTAATTTCTCAAAAAACTTTCTATGATCTTGTTTGCTGTATCCAGCGCTACCCTCTTGCAAAAGCCCCATAGCTAAATATGGAATAAAACTTTTTCTCTTTTCACTAAAAAATCGGTCCAATTTATGCGCATTTTTAAAGAAAATCTCAGAAACAATAAATGGGACATCTTTTCTTTGTTTTACCACAACGTGCAACCCATTATCTAAATCAAATTCAGCATCTGGTTTTTCAACCACAACATCGAGCAATTTTGGATCAGGTAGCCCCTGAACTGGAAAATCTTTACTCAATCCAGAACTTCTCATTTTTAATAATAATAAAGACGTATCATATTCATCTATCTTTTTTTGCAATAAAAGCCATTCATCTTTTTCAGCGATATTTAGTGGTTTGACCGTAAACATATTCATGAGCGTTGGGCGTAAAAATTGCCGGCCAAAAGCCTTAACGTCATCATTTATAATAGAATCAAGCACCGCTAATTCTTCAAAAATTTGATATTCGTTTTTATTAATAATATAAGAATTTTCAAGATTACGTGCTATTGAAGAACTCTTCTCAAAATTCCTAAGTAAACCAACTTTTATCATGCGCCGTATACTGTCCAGTTCATCCTGGGCAATCCCATGAGTAATTATATGTTCAATTTTTTTTATAATAATATTTTTACACGTCTCAATCGTTCCATCTATATTTTTTTGAGTGCTTTTTGGGGTACTTTTTTTATTGTTTTTCTGAGCGCTTTTTTTATTATTTTTACCCGAAGTTTTTTGTTGTTCTTGAGCTTGAGGCTCAAATGAAATACCAAGCGCACCGGCTTTTAACATCAACGTAGCGCCAGCTCTAACATAAGAAACAAGCGCTTTTTTATCATATAAAACATCGTTTAATTTATTTGAAAGATAAATGCCCATTATCGAACAACACAAAGAATTCTTTGTATCTTGGTCCCCAGGCACCGTCCACACACATGAAACAATGGTATCTGGAATCGACTTATAGATTACGATGTTTTTTTGAAAAAAGTCTTTATTAATATAAGAAAACTGAGTATTTTCTTTTCGCTCTTCAATTATTTTTTGGGGACACGGGATTGAGCCAAATACTGTTTTTACTTCACGGATAACATCATCTTTATCTAAATCACCAACAACAATCACCGTTGCCCGGTCAGGACGATAATGTTTTTTATAAAAAGCACGAACGCTACTTGGATCAAGATTCAACAAATTCTCTTTATATCCAATAACTGGATGATGGTACGGATGATTAGATGGAAAGAGCTCTGTAAAACAATTGCCTACGCCATCAGCATCCCGCATCTTAAGTTCATCAAAAACTGTTTTTAATTCTGAAGCCAAATGCTCATCAGCAATACTCACATTTTCCATACAATCAGCAAGAATGCCTAAAAACACCGTCCAGTTCTTATTATCTGTATAAAAATGATAAACCGTTTTATCATAACTCGTACATGCATTCGGTTCAGCGCCAAACTTTCTTGAAATTTCAAAAATAGCCTGCTCAGAAAGTTTTTTCGTCCCTTTAAAAATCATGTGCTCAACTAAATGCGCAAAACCATACTCTGAAGATTCTTCATCTTTTGAACCCACGTCATACATAACTTTAAGCACAACTTCTGGTGTATGCTCTTTATGATAAAAAAGCAACGTTAAGCCATTATCAAGCGTTTCTTTATATAAGTTACTTTTAATATTCTTAAGACTATCTTCTATATCAATTTCTTTATGCGCAACAGCCTGTTTTGTTTCAGAATATAATGGCTGGAAGAAACCACCCGTCTGTACACTTAATAAAAAAATAGATAAAACAAAAAAGAACACAGGACGTTTTACATAACACATATTGAACCCCACTGACTTTAATTTAATGACAAGCAAGCTTTCGCACCTTCATAACTACTAAAACCAGCATACAGAATATCTAAAATTTAACAAAAAAGAGTCACCCATACAGACAGAAAAGTTTCAATCTGTAATGCCCAGACTAACGCATCCCCAAAAAAAAGAACGTAAGTTTTTACGCCCACGTTCTCTCCAAAAATATTACAATCACCTTACTTAAGCCAAAACTCTAATATCGAGGCGAAAGCACCGCAATAAACCGGTCTTCATTTAGATAATCTTTACTCTTGGTAATATAAAATTCTATTATATCGAGCCGGTCCATCAATTTTCGTATTTTTGCTCCAAGTTCAGATGCCCCCGGATAATCTATATTTTTCGAAAGCTTTTTCTCTTTAGATTTTAGTTTTGACACATTTTTTCGCAAAATATCAATATACATATGCAAGGGGATACGCTCAGGAGACATACGTCTGTCTACGAGTATCGAGGCCCAAAAAGACCGTGTATACTCGTTACTTTCAGCAAAATTAACCAGTTTTTTTGCCGCTTTTTTCTGTGTGTATCCAGACGTCAAAATAGCAAGTTCAGTCTTATATCGGCCAGACTCTTCTTGATATAAAAGAGCAGCCGCATTAAATACCTGCTCTTTTTTTTGTGCCTGAGTTTGCTTTTTACCGCAACTGGCCA
>JBDRBF010000058.1:0-15799 GCA_043822925.1 bacterium | reverse complement strand
AGCCGCCACTAATAGCTGAGCTGGCACGCTTCATGAGCAAGATTTTATTATCTTTACGTAAAATTACTGCAGAAAACGGTGTTATTTTAAAACGTTCTTTTGACATATTTGTACCTATCTTTATTTTGTTTTTTGTTTTGTCATAAAGTTAATAATTTGTTCAGCAGCCTGGTCAGCCGTTAAAGAGTCAGTGTTTAACATCAAATCATACGTTATGCCTTGGTGAACTGTATGATAATGGCTGCGGGCATGCCCTTCAGGCGATGTTTTACGTGTTTTTTCGCGTTGTTGTATTGTTTCTAGTGATGCAGTAACTCCAATCCAAATAACGTTTATATCATGTAAAGTATCTTGAAGATCTGGTAGCCATGCTTGTTCGTACTTTATGTAATCAACAATAACATTGTTGCCGGCATGTGCATATGCAGCGATTGCGCGATGCATGCCCTGAATAACTTTTTTGCCTTCTGGGCCGATATTAAGTGTAAATAATTTACCGTCTTTGTCTTCTGATGCAATACCCTGCATGACTGGCCAATGTTCTGGTGTACGTTCTAAATAAAACTTTGGGGGCAAAACACCGACAAAAAAATTATCTATTCCAATTGATAGCCACAGAGCATTTTGTTTGGCTTGAAATGCTTTGATAATACTTGATTTTCCGACTGAAGATGGGCCGTTTATTATTATCACTGTGCCAGATGATCGAGAAGATTTGTTCATACATGCTCCTATAAAAAAAATTATAGTTATCAAGCTTAATCCATAAGCTAAATACCTTAACAATGCCATGTTTTCTCCTTTATTTGGGTTTTATGCAAGACGATGCCGTTTGCTTAGTTGTGGCATCGTCTTGCATATATGTTTCTTTTGTTACTTTTTATTAATCGTTCGCTCTAAGATCCAGTCTGAGATTATATTTAAAACTACCGGTGCTATCGTCTCTTCGATCATAGCATATTTTTTGATTGCGCCTGTTTGGCAGGTTCTGAATTGATGATTAAGATCGGGTAGTTCTATTGTTTTATAATCACGGTTGCCAGCGTCTTTGAGCGTATTATTAATAGTTGTGAGCATTTTTGCATGCGTAATCCAGTCTTTGTCGCCGTTAAGTACAAGTACCGGTATGGTTATTTTTTTAAGCGTTTCAATTGGATTGTGATTGAGGAAAAAACGATACCATGGGGAATTAAACAAATTGATCATAGTTTCAGCTCTTGCCTGTGTAAAAGTGAATACATGTTTTGATGATTCTTTTTTGAGCGGTTCAGGCAATTCTGTCCAATAGTTGGTAACTGTTTTAAGCATGTTTTTTAGAGCGCTATCGTTATTTGTTTCTTGTATTACGATTGTCAGAATTTGTTTTCGTAGCGCGCGGTCTTGTGTAATTAGCGCATCACTTGCACCATCAGCGCGCAATTGTAAACCCGTTTGCTCAACGATGTTATCGATAGATGTTATTGTTGCTCCTGCCATTATGACGAGAAATGCAATATCTTTTGAGCTTGCAGTAATCATAGATGCGATCATGCCGCCTTCAGAGTGTCCAATCAGGCCTATTTGATTTTGTGTTATGTCAGGGCGTGTTTTTAAGTAATCAAGTCCAGCATGTGCATCGTCTGCAAAATCTTGGCTTGTTATCGTTGTGTCATATGTTCCTGTTGATGCGCCTGTGCCCCGTTTATCATAACGCAGGACGGCAATATTATTGCGCGTCAGGTGATCTGCAAGTACCAAAAATATTTTATGATTACAGTTATTGTAGTCGCGGTCATTTGGCCCCATGCCAGCAATTAATAGAACGGCTGGAAATGGCCCAGTACCAGTTGGCTTTGTTAAAGTTCCAGAAAGTGTAATTCTTGCTGTTTTATTTTCAAAGCTTACTTCTTCTTCATGATATGGGTATGGACGTGTTGGTTCTTGTGGACGTTTTAGCTTGGTTGCTCTTCTGAGGTGCATTTTTTCTTTATGAGGCATATTTGTACTTTCGTTAGACGTGCGTATACACGCTTTGGGTGTATGAAACACTCTGTAAAATGTGATTGCGTGCAGGGCACGTTTGTTTTTATTATTTTTTAATCGAAAAATATGAGCATATAGGCAAGTGCCCGCTTGTGCTGATATTATTTAGATGAGAAGAAATGAGACTTTCATAATACGTCCCTTGCTAAAGCTCTTAATAATGGGACCCAAAAATAGAACACTTTTATGTAGATATACAGGATATCTCAAAAACGCTAACCTACCAAGTTTTTTGGGAAAATTTCAAAAATGGGCTTTTTATAGAGCAAAAGGGTTACAGTTTTGTTTTTTAGGTTTAAGCTTCCTGTTCAAATAACGTTTGTTTTGCGATTTATGGTGAAGAAATTTAATAGGAGGTTATCTTATGCGCGTGCGTTCTTTTAGTCGTAAATTAGTTATTTTAAAGTTTTTGTTCGTAATGCTTTTTTGTATGAGCCTCAATGCCAACTCTCTGATTAAAGCGCAACAAAGATCTGAATTAAAAGAAATCACAGAAGTAGTTTTGGCGCAGCATAAAATTGAAAACCCTAAAGCGTTACAAAGTTTTGTTACTCAGCTTATGGCTGCGCAGTTCGGCTTTGATGGTGAAGAGGCATCGTTGCAGACAGTGCTGTCTAGATGCCTTGGGGTTTTGCTTGAACAATTAGAGATTGACGAAAATAAGATGAAAAAACTCAAGATATCGTTGGCTCAGGCGTTTTTTCAATATTTAAAAAAGCACGGCCGTTCAGCTCGGGTTACGCGTAGCCCGAACTTTTTTGGCAAGCCAAAACGTCGCTCGTGCTAATAAATTTTTTTGTTTTGTGTACGCGCTATAAATCTATCAGATGAGGCTCACCAGTGTGCAGCCGGTTAATACAATCGCGTCTATAAACAAGCCCAGGGCATACAAGTAAAAGATCGTTAGGTACGTTTTTTGTAATAGATTGCATGGCATTGGGTCCCATTGCTGATGCTTGTGTTCTGAGTAGCGCTGTATAGCAGACGTAGCTGGTATAGCGTGCATCGCGTGCCGGACCGCTTTTGTGTTTATTTTTGAAGTTTTCATATTTTTTTATCAATCATCTTCACAAAATTATCAACAAAACAGTATATATGCTATATGTCTCATGATAGGCTCTCCTTTTATTACGTCAGGGAGAGCCTATCGTTTTTTTTAAGATTTTTTAATTTCCTGATTCACTTAATTTATTTGATTAATGCCTGAAAAGTATCCCAGTATTGTATAACAATCGTGATAGCAAATGTTGCAAAGACAGGCGCCTTGATCCATTTGAAACCAAATAGAACATGAGCGATGTTTACGATAGCAAGCACGATTAGTCCTGGATATAAAATATCCAGAATTGGTCCAGCAATTTGCATGATGCGTGCAAAGCCCAGGTTTGACATGATGGTTGTAATTGCGATAGTGATGAGCAAGCAGGTGTGATAACTGATTTTTTCTTTTAGTATTATGCGTTGCAGAAAGTCGGCAAAAACTGTTGTTAATGCAACGGCGGTTACCAGACAGGCTACCCCAACGGTGATGTTTGCCATCAGGCCACCAATACTGCCCAAGACCAAATTTGCAAGTTTGCTAAAGATGTCACCATCTTGGACTCCTGCGAGTTTTGCTCCATGAAATGCGGCTACAACGCAAAAGCCGGTGTACATAAACCCAAGAAGTAAAGCTCCAATAAGGCCAGATTGTAGGCCTTTTATTGCGAGCGTTTTTGGGGCAATGTGTCCAGCATCAGCTATGCTTTTTCTTATGCCAGATAAGATAAGTGCTGAGAAAAAGATAGTACCAAGCAAGTCTCCGGTGCCGAATCCGGTTGTTAATCCGGTAGTGAAACCTTGTCCAGAGGACATAGACACGGTAAGAAAAGCTGCTGGAAACATAAAGCCGACAACAATAAGAACGAGAAGTAAAATTATTTTAAGTGGGGCCAGAAATTTACCAATTATGTCGATTACTGAGTTTTGTTTTCTGGTGAAAGCATAAATAAGCGCCGCGCAAAATATACTAAAGTAGAGTAGTGTGAATTGTGGCATATATGGTTTAATTCCTGCGTGAGAAATGACGATGCAGCGGGGCGTGATAGCAAAAGGCCCGATAACGATCATACATATAGTCGCAATTATAGCTCCTGGGATTTTTCCAAGACGGCCTAAAAATAGATCATATTGTCCATCGCAGAGCATTATTGAAACGAGGCCAAGAATTGGTACTACAATCGCAGTAATGGTAAAACCTAAAAGTCCAAACCAAAGCATGTCCCCCATATCTCGTCCAAGGACAAGTGGGAATACAATGTTTCCTGCGCCAAAGAGCATGGCGAACATGGCCATTCCGACTGAAATTATTTGTGATTTTTTCATAATCACCCTTCTATAGTTAATTAAGTTAATAAGTTCGTTAATTTATATTAACGTCAGGCGCTTTTCTTGTTGTTTTTGTGCCGCCAACCCCGTAAAGGGAGTACATCGGGGCTGGTGGCGTGTTTTTTTCTAGAGTGCTTAATCGTTTGTAACATCTACGTATTCAAGTTCAAACTCACAGCTTGGTGGGTTCCATTTTCTCACCAAACAGCTTGTTGCTTTTTTTGCTTGCATATCGCTGAGTTTACATTTCTGTTGGACATGTTTTTCTATGTCATCACGGTGTCCATAAACAAGTTGATCATCATCAAAAGCAACGACATTGTGCCAAGGGGCTCCTATGGCTCCATACACAAGCGAAAAGCCTATGTGATTGTTTACCTCGTTGTCCGGGTGCATTGATAGCTTGATGTACATTTTCTCCTCAAGTAATTGGTTTACTGTTTGCTTCATTGCTTCAGACCCAATGATCATGCATTTGGCTATGTCTTTAGCACACTTCTCTATTTTGCTCTTTGAGTAGGTTTTTGGATTGGTCTCTCGAAGCCAACAGAGATCTTCTTCCCAAAATATTTTTCTATCAAGGTAATCCTTTAGGCCCTGGCCTTGTCTTGCAAGACTGTAAGCCTTGGCGACCTGCTCATAGTTTTGTATAGCTATTTCTTCGTCAACAGTCTCAAGTTCCAGGTGTTGACTGAAGCAATGCTTAATAATTAATTTCAGGCGCCGCTGATATTTCCGCCGGGCTTCTTCCGGGAATATGTCTATGTTAAAGTATTTTTGTGTGACTTTGTTTGCATAGTCTGTTTGCACCTCACGTGAATATATGTGTATTCTCGCCCCAGGGTCATATATGCGTTTTATTTGTTTGCATATATGGTTGAGCGTGTACAAACCGATATAATCAGCAAAATCAAAAGTTTCCGTGAGTGTTTTTGTCGTGGTGTTGGATGATTTGAGTGGAAAACTTGTCAGCACAAGTTTTATGCGCCTATCCTGGCGAACAAACTGTTTAATGTTATCAATAAGAACATCTTTTCCTGATATGTTCTCTTGAGCGGTGAGTTTACAGAGTAATTCTGCTATTTCAGTTGCGATTTCTTCATGTGAGCTTTCATTCTGGGGCACATTAATTTGGGGCAATGTTTTTTTATAATGTTTCATTGCTTGGACAGGATAGCCAGATTCTTCCGTGTATGCTTGTTCTTTCATGCACCAACAATTGGCGCCAAGGGCCATGCTTAACAAAAATATGAATCTGTATTTTTTCTGTATGTTCATTTTATTTCCTATAGTTTAGTTCCATTAATTTAGTTCTGTTTTTTTACGTTACATGTACGAGTTTTCTTTACGTGTTCATGCGTTTTATTTCTTCATAAAAAGCCTTTCGATTTAAAAATTAAAAAAGAGTAAAAAAAAAGGCCCCCTGGTTTTATCCAGAGGGCCTTACTATTGGGCTACTATATTTTTATATTTTGTAGCTACAAAGCGGGGTCTCCTCTGGTTGTTAATAAACCAGATAAAAGGGCTAAAGCTAAATTTGAAACTATTGAGTGCATCATATAAATCTTTCGTTTTTAAAATCTAAGTACTTTAAAATCTGATTAAATAAAAAGCCCCTGGTTTTTTCCCAGGGGCTTTGGTGTATCTTTAAACTATTTTAATATTAAATTAATAGGCATAAACCCTGGGTAAATATGTAAAAAACATAAGTAATAAGAATCCAAAAAAAGCAAAAAGCAAGCCATTCAATTGTTCGACGTTCATCGAAGCAATTGTGCTTGCGTGTGTACCAGATATATGGTTCATGCTTGTTTTCACGATTCTTTCCTGTTTTTCCTACGATATAGACCCACTAAGTTCCTGCGTACTTTTAATCTGATATTAATTATCAGATAGAATAAATTTAGCAAATTGCGCGCTAAAGTCAATGGGTTTTTTATTCAAAGAGAAAAGTGCTATTTAAAATATGGGTAATTTTTTGGGCTTTTATGGGGAGCGTTTGGTTTTTTTATGGCCCAAAAGCCTGTTTTTGCATAGAGATTAAGATTTATGAGAATTTTAGTGGGTAGGCTTCTGGGTTTTTGAGAGAACTTACTTCAAGGTCAACATCTAATGTTGGCCAATAAAGATGTTTTTCATGAAGCAGTTGTAATTCATAGATTTGTTCAATCGTTGCTTTGCGAAACCATGGATATTCTGAGAATGGAAGAAAATATTCCTGTTTATGAACAGAAATCCAAAATCCTTCTTTAGAAATAATATTTATCTCAACTGGAGTGACCGTGCTTTTTCCAGGCTTCTGTGATTTCTTTGGCATGATTTTTTACTACCTTTTCAAGCTCTCTTAGTTGACGCTCAGAGAGTCCATGATAATCTGCAAGCGCCACAAGCGGCTCGATCCAAAATTTTGCTTCCCCGTCAGGTGATGCGACATGGATGTGTATCCTGTCTTCTTCACGAGAAAAGAAGAAAAATCGATATTTTTTATATCTAAAAACCGTTGGACTCATAATTTTGCATCCCAATTTCAAATAGATTGATATAAGTAGGCTATCATAAAAAACGTTAAAATTGAGTAAAATCTTATTTTTGTGTTTTTTTATTGGTACAAAAGTCTGTTTTTGTTTATTTATGTTTCCTGAGAAGATTATTTTCTGTAATATACTGGCAAAACGTTTTATTTATTCGGCTAAACTCATAAAGGACCTGGATCCCAGATCAAGTCTGGGATGACAAAGGGGCAGCGGTGATGTTATGACTTTACGCTCTATATTATTTGGTGCGTGTATAAGTTTATTAATTTGTTTGAGCGCCTGCTTTTGGCAAGATAATGCGCAAAAAAGCGTAATGCCTAGCTCGATGTGCTTTATCGTAAAAGATATCGTGTCTGGAGATATAATTGCAAAAGAGGGCGATTGTGATACGCGGCAAACCCCGTGTTCAACGTTTAAGATAGCATTAAGCTTAATGGGTTGTGATGCTGGAATATTGAAAAACGAGCGTGAGCCGGAATTGCCGTACAAGCAAGAATATAACGCTGAGTTTGAATTCTGGAGACAGGCATATACGCCGCAATTATGGATAAAAAATTCATGTATTTGGTATTCGTGTGAAATAACGGCACGTTTGGGTATGCAAAAGTTTGAAAAATATGTGCGTGATTTTAATTACGGTAACGGTGATGTTTCTGGAGAGCTTGGGCAAAATAATGGCTTGAACAGAGCTTGGTTGTGCTCGAGCCTGAAAATTTCGCCCACAGAGCAAATTGAATTTATAGCAAAACTATTGAATTTTAATTTGCCGGTATCTTGCCAAGCTTATGAGCTTACGCAAAAGCTTTTGTTTGTTGGTCTGTTGGATAATGGCTGGAGGTTATACGGCAAAACGGGTGCTGGGATTTTTGACGGTGAGCTAAAATCTGTTGCCTGGTATGTAGGCTGGGTTACGCAAGAACAAAAAACGCTTATTTTTGTTTGTTTGATATATGGCGATATTGATAAAAATCGGGTGAATAGCCAGCTTGCCAAAGAGTTTGCTTTAAATAAATTGAAAGTTGTTTGTGAAAAATAAAAATATAAAAAATATAGTTTTTTGTTTTGTTTTAGTTATGGCACTTGTGTGCCATGCGCCGTTATGTGGGGCGATTAAAATTACGCCAGAGGTATCTCGCACGAAAACGAGCGAGAAAAAATTGACCAACATATTTAAAGAATGTTTAGATAAAACGGGGTGCTTTAAATATAGAGAATCAGCCAAGTGGTTTTACTTTGACCGTATTGGTGCTTACGAGGATAGATTTGTTCCTGCTTTTAAAAAATCTAAGTTTTTTCCTGATTCCGTATATTCTTTTGCGGGCTATTCTGGTTGTATTTGTAATCCGTATTATCATGTGTTAATTGCTGAACCAGCTCAGCAAAAGAAGTTAGTTCAAGAGTTATTGGCAGACGAATTAAAAATGCTTGCGCCTATAGCAGGGACATTTGATGGCCTGATTGACGTGTTTGGAAAGCTTGCACTGGACCAACAAAAACTGGCTCGGCAGGAAATTATTGATGGGCTAGCATGTCGCTATAAAATACATATTCAAGTTAAGCCTGAGTATTGTGATAGTGTTACCAGAATTTTTATACAAATGTTTTCAGAAGATCGATTTGATTTTATTACTGGTTTTAAGGTAACAAAAAAATATATGCGTGGGTATAATTATTTTAACGCAGATGGAACGGTTCCAGCCTGTCCGGTACCTATAATGGTGCTTTATGTTGCGCTTGTTCCTGGTATAAAAGAAGAAAAAAATGCAAGATTAAACAACTATGTCCATGCGCTTGAGACAATATTTACAAAAAAAGATACAAAAAAAATCGCGCTACCCATTGCCCCTCGGTATAATCTTAAAATTAACGATTTAATGTATATTGCGGGAGGAGAAGGCTGGAATAAAAAGATTTACTTAAATCGTGGTTGTAAAGATGCATTATCCCACATATTTACCGAAGAGTTAGTTTTTTTTAAGGGCTATGAGCTCGAGTATAAGCCCGCTTTAAGGTAAATTTTTTTCATTTTTACGTTAAGTTTTTTTGAAAATAGTTTTTACAATATATTTAAAACAAAAATAGCTTGGCTTGTTTGATTAAATTTTTTATCGATAAAACCTAAGATTTCGATGTGTTCTATTTCAAAATTACATTCTTTAAAAATTTTTACCCATTCGCTTATTGGTTTGAAGCCAAAGGGAAAAGGCATTTCTGGAATTCCAACAGATAGTGAATTAGCAAGCAGGTCAATCAGTGATATTACGGCTTTTTGTGTTTCTTGATCAAATTTCAAAAATGTTGAAAAATGTGGCTGTGTTAGTTTTTTGTTTAAAGCTTGGGCCTGAGATACTTTTGGATGGGCAAGATCTTGTTCTTGAACGATAACATCTTCCAGAACAATTAATCTTTTTGAGACAGCTGTTTTTGCATTATTTAAAAATAACTTAATGTTGTCTCTATTTTCTGAGACATGGTGTAATACGGTTATGAGTAGGCCGGTATCATACTGAGCAGGTGATTTTGCGCCTTCTTTTGAAAAATCGACAACATGATAATCAATGTCTAGCCCGGGAGTTCTCCAGTCTAAAATGTCAATACCAGCAACTTTTTGTAATTGTGTGTTTGTTTGTTTTAATAACGCAACAAAGTCGCCGCCACCACAGCCGATATCTACGAGCGAAGATGTTTGGGCAATAAAAGGAGAAAGAATGGCATTGTCCATCTGTGCTCTGTATGTGCGCTTATAATGTTCATATGCTTGGGATAATTCTTTGAACCAGATAGGATTTTGAGGTATTGTCTTGCGGCTCATTTTTTGCATGAGCGGGAACAGTTTTTCAGGGGTATTTTGAATTGTTGTGAGTTCTGAAAAAAGAGTGTTAACGAAGGTTTCGCATTTCGAATTAATAGAATCAGAATCTAAGTTGTTTTTTTGGGGATGATAATTACAGGTCCCTGCAGAATAGTTTTCACGTATTATCTGTTTTACAAACTTTTTGGCTTGTGTGTTTTTAAAGGCATTAAAAAAATTTATACACGTTTTTGATTGTTCTTCTGATAGGTTTTGCAAATTGTTTATGGAGGTTGTTGCGTGTGTTTGAATGTTAAGTAATAAGAGTAATGAGAAAATAAAAAGATTGGTATAAAACTTCATGGGGTTCCCTCGGTTTTATAAAGTACGATAGTTTTAAATGCGTTATGCGTATTGGGTTAACAGGTCTTTGGTTCGGGTAGTGTAAGCATAGAAAAAATAAAAATCAAATTGAGCTTTTTTGCTGAACTGATTACAGGTAGTAACAAGTAGTCTGTTGCCGAGCGAAGCTTGTTACAGCGTGTATTGATTGGGCTTAACGGGAGTTTTCGTGTGTTAAAGATTGTGAATTTTTTTATGGTTCAAAAGCCCCGTTAAAATGGCATAATTTGTTTGAAGTATTTAGTTTTCTAGAAAAAAAGAATGCTTTTTTTGTATGATTTGGTTCGTGTAAAACGGTTATTGATAGCTTTATTTTTTGGATTGGGAGGTATTATATTCATGACCATGAATGTAGAACTTTTAAAAGAATATGATGAAATGAGAGAGCGTTCGTTTTTTTATAAAATGCTTTGTCCTGATTCAGTCGGGTATACTCATGAATATTTAAAAGAAGAAGAACAATTATTACATAATTTTGTTGCGCATCATACTTCTATGCAGGACATGAATTTTATCGTTGTGGGAGCTGGCCCATTATTGCATTTATCGTTGGGGTATGAGCATGCAAGGCGTTATGTTGCTGTTGACCCGATAGCTGATCAGTTTTTAAATGATTCTATGCGAAGTTTAATTGCTCATGATGAAAAAATTAAGATTTTTAATAAGCCGCTCGAAGCATTAGAAAAGCATGAAGTTCCTGTTGGTAATTCGTTATATGTTTTTACGTTTAACGTGGTTTCATATATCAAAGACTTTGGTGTAGCTATTAATAACGTTATAAGAAAAGGTGATGTTTTATTTATTTCGTATTGGAATAATACAAAAGAAAACGAAGAACTTATTTTTAATTATTTTGATTTTGTTTACGGTAAAGATGCCCAAGTATTCAGAAGGCCGTTACTTGATACAGGTGATATCGATTACAAAAATAATAAATTTTTTAAGAGAGCAGAACAGTTTTGTGGAAAAGTTGTAAAAACAATTATAGTTTACACCTGATTTTGTGCATGATACGGTGCGCGTGAAATATATAAATTTTTTTATTTTGCTATGGAGAGCGTATGAGATATTTACTGCATGATGTTTTTTTAGAATCTGTAAAAAAATATCCAAAGAATGAAGCTATTTATCTTGAAAACAAGCGTTCTGTTACGTATGAAGAGCTTAATACTTTATCAAATAGATTCGCCCAAATATTTAAAAAAAATAAACAAGATATAAGACGAAACCCATATGTTGGTGTGCTATCGACCGTGCATATTAATAGTATCGCGGCTATTTTGGGCGCTATTAAAATAGGCGGTGCGTATGTCCCTCTTGATGAATATTCACCTATCGAACGACTTAAGCTTATTCTTGCAAATACAAGTATGGACTGTCTTGTTATAGATCCAGTATTTTATGAGAAATATAAAGAGCTTTTGTTTATTTCGAGCTTGAAGACGATAATTTTTTTAGATTCTTATGCCGGTGAAGTTCCTGATAATATAATAAAATTTGAACAAGTATTACAAGAAGATGATACAGAGCCTGCGCTCATAAATCAGGTGAGTGACGATTTAGTGTATGTGTTGCATAGTTCTGGGTCTACGGGTATCCCCAAGGGGATCATGCTTACTCACAGAAATGCGCGCACGTTTGTTGATTGGATGCACAAAGAATTTCAGTTAACGAGTTCAGATGTTGTGATGTCACGGGCTGCGTTTAAATTTGATTTATCTGTTTTTGATGTTTTTAATACGTTTAAAGCGGGCGCAAAGCTTGTTTGTTATGATTGGAATAGTAAGCGAGAAGGTGATAAAAAACACGAAGCATATGTTGATCTTATAGAATCTCAAAGAGCAACTATTTTATACACGACGCCATCGACCTATATCGTTTGTATGAATAAGGGCAATTTGCGCGATAAAAAATTGTGTTTACGAACAATCATGTACGCAGGTGAGCCGTTTCCGGTCCCACAATTGCGTATGCTCCAAGAAATTTTACCTAATACCAAAATCGCCAATATTTATGGGCCAACTGAGACAAATATTATAACGTGTTATTGGATTGGGCAGATTCCTGAAGATATGACGTCGATCCCTCTTGGGACAGAAGTTGATGACACAGAGATACTTGTTGTTTCTGAAGATGGTACACGGATTTGTGAGCCACATGAGTATGGTGAATTATGGTGCCGTGGGGGAACCGTAACGCTTGGGTACTTAGGTATGCAAGAAAAAACAGATGCATGTTTTGTGCAGAGCCCATTTCATAGTTATTCTGCAAAATTCTGGCGCACCGGTGATTATGGATATCGCGATCTTGCGGGGGTTTTGCACTATAAGGGCCGAAAAGATCACATGATAAAAGTATGTGGGTATCGCATAGAGCTTGGTGAGATAGAAAGTGCGCTTGCGCAATTTAAAGGCATAGATGAATTTTGTGTTGTCGCGTTGCCTGATGAGAAATATGGGAACAGGCTTTATTGTTTTTATTCTGCGTTACGTGATACAGATATTAGCACGTATGAGTTAACTGAGTTTTTGAAAGAAAAGATTCCAAATTATATGATTCCGTTTGGTTTTTTACAGCATCCTGTGTTGCCAAAGACGTCATCTGGTAAGATTGACCGGGTAATGCTTGCTGATGTCATTAAACAGAAGGGGAGCTCGAATGTTGTCTGATTTATTTCGTGCGTCAAACAAATTTTGGCATGCTCTTTATTATGATGAATTGGTTGATAGCAAAGAGTATCAAATTTCGCATCTTAAGAATGCTGATAGATTATATTTTAATTGCGCCCATGCATTAAATACGATAGATGGTGCGATTCTTGACGATATAGAAAATTATTTTAAAAAACAAAAGATAAATCCAGCGATTTATCTTGATCCAGAAAGCCCGCAAGATTTAGAAAAAATATTAATAATGCGTGGGTATGCTGAAGTAAAAGAAGAGCAAGAAAATTGGTATACATTTGATTGTACTCAAAAACAGGTACTTCAAGAGCTTTCAGAAAAAATTAAAATTTTCCAGGCTCAAAAGCCAGAACTGGAATGTCTTTTATTTTACCCTATGACAAATTCGCGAGCATTAAAGCAATTTTTAAAGCTTGATGCTGAAGTTAATGGCATAAATAGCCAGGTGCTTGAAAAGTTTAAAGAAAATCTCATGAATCCACGTTATCATGATCTTAAATTCGTATGCGCTTTAGCTTTAGATAATAATATTCCAGCAACAATAGGCTTAATTGGGCTTAATCAAGATATGGTTTTTTTTGCTGAAGGCGCGACAAGCCCAGACTTTCGTCGACAAGGTATTTATACCTGGCTGAGGCAAATTTGTATGTTATTTGCTGCGCAGCAGGGCTGTTCTAAAATAGCAGTAAATTGTGACCGAGATGCGTATTCAAATAATACGTTTAAACGATTAGGTTTTCAGCGTTTATGTGAAAGAAAATTTTTTATAAAAAATAAAAATATTTAATAAGAAGTTAATAGGAGAGAAAATAATGTTAAATCAGGAAAATTTTTCAGAACAGGCACTACATGTCTTGGTACAGAGTACTGAAGAAAAAATTATACAAGTAAACATAGAAGAAAGCCGTCGCGCGCATATTTTTAAGATGTTTAATGCGATGTCTCAGTATAATGTGATTGCGACCAAGATAGAGGGACGTAAGATTTGGACGAGCGATACGCATTGGGTGTACGATTTTGCTTCGTGCAACTATTTAGGGCTCGATCTTGACTCAGAAATGCAGGAAGATGTTACTTCCCAAATTAATAAATGGGGTGTTCACCCCAGTTGGTGCCGTTTGGTGGCCAGCCCTTTGATTTATCAAGAAGCTGAAGAAAAGCTTGCATCTCTTATTGGAACAGAGGCCGCATTAATATTGCCAACGGTTACGCTTATTTCTATTGGCGTTTTGCCTGCGCTCGTTGGAAAAACGGGAGTTTTGTTGTTGGATAAATCTGGTCATGAGACGATGTATGAAGCGGCTAAAATTGCACGCGATAGCGGTGCTAAATTAGAAAGTTTTAAGCAAGATGATTTTGTAACACTTGAAGCTTTATTGATAAAACATCAAGAGAATTCACGTAAAGTTATTATGGTTGATGGTGTTTATAGCATGAGTGGTGATTATGCTCATGTTGCGACGTTGGTTAATTTGGCTAAAAAGTATGACGCTATTTTGTACATAGACGATGCACACGGGTTTGGTATTGTGGGCGAAAAACCAACACAAGAGATGCCGCTTGGATTTAAGGGCAACGGTATTGTGAAGCATTATGGGCTTGATTATGAAAATATTCTGTATGTTGGGGGGTGCTCAAAAGCGTACTCGTCACTTGCTGCATTTATTGGTTGTTCAAAAAAGATGCGTCATTTTCTCCAAGGTGTAGCCACCCCGTATGATCTTTCTGGCCCTTGTCCAACAGCGTCACTTGCGACGTTGCTTAAGGGGTTAGAAATAAACGAAAAACGAGGAGATTTGTATCGCAAAAGATTGTGGGATCTTACTCAGAAAACAATTAATGGCCTGAGAGCTTTTGGTTTTACAGTTTTTAATCAAACAGGGTTTCCCATTGTGTATGTTGTTATTGGTAACAATACAGATTTGGTAGCGTCAGCTAACCAGTTGTTTGAAGATGGTATTCTGGTAACCGTTTCCCCATATCCTATGGTTGCAAAGGGGGCTGAAGGCCATCGCATTACGTTAACTGCGGCAAATACTGATGAACAGGTCGACCATTTATTGAATTGTTTTAGCAAAATTAAAGCAGGGTTTTAAGCGATAGATTGTGTTTGTTTTTTTGCAAGAGGGCGTTATGAGTGTTTTAATCGCATTAATTATATTTGTGGGTGTTTGGTTTCAGTCTTGTTTTTGCCAACCTGAGCAGAATATTATTCGTAAAAAAGCGATCGTAATCGGAGCAACTTCTGGAATGGGTAGGCAACTTTCAAAATTGCTTGCCCAAGATTATGACGTTGGTTTGACTGGGCGGCGGGTAAATTTACTTGAATCGCTGCAAGCAGAAATTCCAACAAAAACGTATATAAAACAGATAGACGTGACTCAGTCAGAATTAGCAATTCAAAAATTACATGAGTTGATATCTGAAATGGGCGGTTTGGATTTAATGGTTATTAGCATTAGTGCAGCCAATGATAAAATTGACCAGCAGCGATGCTTTGAGGCTGATAAAAAAACGATAGAGGTTGATTTAATAGGTTTTTGGACTATGTCAGATGCGGCAATTACTTTTTTTGAAAAACAAAAATCGGGACATCTGGTTGGTTTTTCTTCGACGAGTGGCTTGCGTGGTACCGCTCGCGATCCTGTTTATAGTGGGGCTAAAGCTTTTGTTTCTATTTATCTTGAAGCCGTTCGAAATCAGATGATTCAAAAAAAGATTCCAATTTATGTTACTGATATTATACCTGGTTGGGTTGAAGTTGAAGCGGTAGACCTGCATAAGTCACCGGATGCGTACTGGATAGCAACGGCTCAAGAAGCTGCCAAGCAGATTTATGAGGCGATTAAAGAGAAAAAGAAGACTGCGTATATTACTAAGCGCTGGCAATTTGCTGCTTGGTTGATATATTTGCTTCCTGACTGGATTTATAATGCTATTGGTGGCCTGTAAAGACCATGACTAGAGCTGGTCCCCATGGTGCTTGATATTCGCCAAGC
>JBDRBF010000057.1:0-11757 GCA_043822925.1 bacterium | reverse complement strand
AGCGACAGGTGATTTATATGTTTGTCCTGAACATAGCGTTATATATTTTGCAGGAGATACTGTATTTGATGGCCAGGGACATAGTATTACGTGTGGTGATAGCGGTTTGAGTTCTATTTTTCTTGATAATAACGTAACGGTGACGTTTACAAATATTGTACTTAAACACTTTGGTACACATGTGTTTAATTTGGGTTTAGGTGCATCAGTTGTTTTTGGCCAGGGTATTAGTGTGCAAGATGTGTTCTAAATAAAAAGAGAGGGGGCTGCGATTTAAAATATCGTGGTTCTATCTATATTTTTCGATGTTTTTTTACTCTAAAAAGAGAGGCAATTCTTGCTTTAAGGTACAAATCAGGCTATCTTAATGACTTAAAGAAAAGTTAAAAAAATCAGAGTTGTAATTATTGCTTTTTTCCTCAGGAAGGGGGACTTGGATGGCTGCAGATAACGATACGACAGTTGAGAATAAATCAGTGTCTGGTGTTGCGTTACTTTCAATAGAAAAAGAGCTGAAGACGTCATTTCTTGACTATGCAATGTCGGTTATTGTCAGTCGAGCTCTTCCTGACGTGCGGGACGGGTTAAAGCCTGTTCATCGACGTATTTTGTTTGCTATGCATAAGCTTGGTTATTACAACGATAAAGCATATCGTAAATCAGCTACTGTTGTTGGAGAAGTTATAGGTAATTACCATCCACATGGTGATGCTGCAATTTATCAAACCATGGTTGGTTTAGTTCAAGAGTTTTCAAAAAGATACCCATTGCTTGATGGCCAGGGTAACTGGGGTTCTATCGACGGAGATAACGCAGCTGCAATGCGATACACAGAAGTGCGTATGGCAAAGATTGCGCGTGAGATGCTTAACGATATAGAAAAAAACACCGTTCATTTTGTTCCAAATTTTGATGAGTCCCGTACCGAACCAACATTGCTTCCTGCTAAAATTCCACATTTGCTCGTAAACGGTTCAACCGGTATAGCTGTTGGTATGGCAACTTCAGTTCCGCCTCATAATTTAACGGAAGTTGTTGATGCCTGTTTGGCTATCTTAAAGAATCCGGCTATTACTGATGAAAAAATTTTTGATATTATTCCTGCACCAGATTTTCCTACAGGCGGTATAATTTGTGGCCGTTCAGGTATTGTTAAAGCGTATCGTACTGGTCATGGCCGTGTTGTTATACGTGGTGTTATTGATGTTGAAGAAGAGAAAAAAGGTTTTCCGGTTTTGGTTGTTTCTGAGCTTCCATTTCAGGTTAATAAATCTGATCTTATTACAAAAATTGCTGATCTTGTTAAAGATAAAATTATTGAGGGAATTTCCAATATCCGTGATGAATCTGCTCGTGGTGGAATTCGCCTTGTTATTGAATTGAGACGTGGAGAGAATCCGCAAGTTGTGTTGAATTTGTTGTATAAACATACGGCGCTTCAGTCTTCGATGTCTATTATTTTGCTAGCGCTCTTTCAAAATCGTCCGGCATTATTTACGTTGCGTGAAGTGCTTGACCATTTCTTGTTGCATCGTAAAGAGATTGTTACCAGACGTACAGAGTTCGATCTGGCTAAAAGCAAGTTCCGTGAGCATATTCTTGATGGTTTTATTTTAGCCTTAAACGATATTGATAATGTTGTTTTGCTTATTAAAGCTTCAAAAACAGCACAAGAAGCGTGCGATGTCTTACAAGAAAAATGCAAATTTTCACTTGAGCAGGCAAAAGCTATTCTTGATATGAAGTTGCAACGTTTAACTGGTTTAGAGCAAGAGAAAATTTCTGGCGAGATTTCAGAGTTACGCATATTAATCGCAAAGCTTGAGTTTATTTTACGAGATGAAGCTGAGCTGCGTAGAGTAATTGTTGAAGAATTAGAATTAGTTAAAAAAACATATGGTGATGCACGCAAATCTAAGATAGAAGACGCGGTCGATATTTTGAGCGAAGCTGATTTAATCCCAGACGAAGATATGGTGGTAACACTAACGCGTAAGGGATATATCAAGCGAGTACTTCTTGAGACATACGTAGTACAAAGACGTGGTGGCAAAGGCAAGAAGGGTATGGCAGATCTTGATGATTCTGACGACTTGATGCAAGATGCGTTTGTTGCTAAAAATCATGATGAGTTATTATTCTTTACAAATACCGGTCGTGTATTTAGCTTACAAGTATTCCAAGTTCAAGAAGGCTCTCGAACATCAAAAGGCCGTGCTATCGTTAACTTGCTTCAGTTATCTGACGGTGAAAAAGTTGTTAAACTTCTGTGTACTCGTGGCATGGAAAACAAATTCTTAGTCATGGTTACTCGCCAGGGTACTATTAAAAAAACAGACGCTATGGCATTTGCTAAAGTGCGTAGCACTGGTATTAGAGCTGTAAACTTGCATGAAGGCGATGAACTTGCTTTCTGTGCAATTAGCTCAGGTACTAATTCAATTGTTATTGCGACTAGTAATGGCCAGGGCATACACTTTAAAGAAGATGAAATTAGGTCAATGGGCCGTCAAGCGGCTGGTGTACGCGGTATTAAACTGAAAAAAGACGATTTTGTTGTAGGCCTTGAAGTGGTAAGCGAGCAAGACACGCTCTTGTTCGGCACGTCACAGGGGTATGGAAAACGCGTCAAAATATCTGATTTTAGAGTTGCTCACCGTGGTGGGCTTGGTGTTAGAACTATTCCAACTGGTGGCCGTAACGGTGAAGTTATTGCGCTTGTGCGTGTAACGGAACACTCTGAAATTTTATTGATTGATACAAACGGTAAAATTATTCGTCTTTCACCTCAAGAAGTACGTACAATGGGCAGACAAGCAAAAGGTGTTAGACTTGTAAGACTTGATGTAGGTCAAACGTTATCAGCTGTGCTTACATTTGAACATGAAGAAGATGATGACGAAGAAGTAACCCCTGGCGATAAAAAGCTGGTTGCTGGAGATAAATTGTTCGGGCAAGAAGCTGAAGGTGAGCTATCTTTAGGTAATCTAGAAGCTCTTGATGCTCAAGATAGTTTGGAAGATCAAGATGACCAAGAAGACGATTTAGATACTGACTTGCAAGAAGATTCTGAAGATACTATTGATAATAGCCAGAAGCGCTCAGCAAGTTCAAATCGCACGGCATTACAGGATGATTTTGATGTTGCAGCCAAAGAAATAAAACAGCGCAGCATGTTTGATGCAGGTGGCGAAGACGATTCTGATTTATAAGAGAAGACCCTTCGACAAGCACCCGTCTTCGTAGGGCTTCGACGAGGCACGCAGGGAGAGCGCTCATGCTGAGCTTGTCGAAGCATCATGTAAGATTGGGGAAATAAAAAACAAGAGAACCCTACTACGCCCTACGTGGCTTCCTCCTACGCTCTTCGCCTATCGGCTTGTAGCTTCGGAGGACAGGTCGAAGGGCAAGCAAAGTATATGAAACAAAATAGACAAACGTTATTACATTTATCATTAATATCAGGTATAGGACCAGCAACGGTATGCAAGTTAATTGCATACCTGTTGCATGTTAACGATTTTTTGCGTGATCGATCTGGATTAAACTCATCGCAAGCCTGCGATATTCTTCGGGATAAAATCGAGCATCTTGATACGTTATCGTTCGAACAAATTTACGCATTTACATGCGCTGATTTTAGAAATAAAATTGGTCTTACAGAAAAAGTTGCTACTATTTTGGTTCAAGGGCTCGCAGACAAAAAATTACTTGAAGAAGAATTAGAGCTTATCGAAAAATACACGATACGCATCGATACAATTCTTGACCAAGAATATCCCGTATTGCTCAGAAATATTAATCAGCCCCCATTATTGTTGTATAGCAAAGGCGGTTTTCTGGGCGCTCTTTTTGCTTCGTCCGGCGCTCACCCTGCGTGCCTCGTCGAAGAGGTCCCCAAACGTATCGCGTTTGTCGGTGCACGCAAAGCCGATAAATACGCAGCTCAAGTAATAGACCACTTGGTTCCAGGGTTAGTAAGTAATGGCTGGGAAATCGTAAGTGGGGGAGCATTGGGTGTCGATAGCATGGCTCATAAAGCAACGCATGATGCTGGCGGCAAAACAATTATTGTGCTTGGTTCCGGTCTTTTACGTCCGTATCCGGAACAAAATAAAAAATTTTTCAAAAAAATAGTGGCCAGTGGCGGCACGCTTGTTTCATCTTTCCCGCTGCGTATGTCTCCAGATAAAACAACGTTTCCTGCGCGCAATCGCATTATAGCTGGTTTATCTCAGGGCTGTGTTATTGTTCAGGCTGCGCAAAAAAGCGGTGCATTAATTACGGCTGAATTTGCGCTTGAACAAGGCAAACAGGTGTTTGCTGTTCCAGGGTCTATATTTAACGATTTAAGTGACGGGTGCCACAAATTGCTTGATCATGGCGCTAAACTAGTTAAAGATGTTTCTGATATTTTGGGCGAGTTTGGTGAATATGATTGTGCTGCTGGCGTTGCAAGCGCTGCGCGCTTAGGTCGTGATAGTGCACAAGAATTAGGCGTGTCTCAAGAACAGACAAAAATATATAATCGTGTCTCTGCGCCAGCACAAATTTTAGCCGACCCGTTCTTGGCTCATTTTGATAGCATGCATACGCTGGACGAATTAACGATAAAATCAGGTCTGAGTTTTGCTGAGTTACAGGATAAGCTTTTTTGTCTACAGCTTGACGGTTTAGTAAAACAAAATTTTGCTGGCTCTTGGGAAAAAATCTAACGCTAAACACATGTGTAATTTGTTGCAAAGTTTTGAAATTTATTGCCATGGAACATATGAGCGTGCCAGCGGCACGCGTTCATGTTCTTTAGCCTGGTGGTTTTTAACCCTAGGTGTGAATTTTGTTCCTGGGAAAAAATCTAAAAAATAAAAAAAATATTGGAGCACACGTGAGTATTGATACATTATATCTTGGTTCACAATCTCAATCGCGAAAAAAATTACTCGAAGAAACCGGTTATACATTTAAAGTTCTTGATCATACGAGTGACGAACAAATTACAACGCACACAGAGCATGATTTTTCTAATTATGTGCTTGCAATCGCACAACACAAAATGGACAGTCTTATTTTGCCTGAACACGATGCTCACAAAACAGGCGATACTATTTTTGTTTTAACAGCAGATACGATGGTCAGGACAAAAAACTCACATCAGGTTTTTGGCAAACCGCGTGATAAAGAACATGCGCTTTATATGCTGCAAACTTATCGCAATGAAGCTGTTGAAGTTGCAACTGGCTGTTGCCTTGAAAGAAAAAAATGGGAAAATGGAGCATGGGTGCGCGATGAAACCAGAGCATGGACAACAGTGGCAAGTGTTGAATTTGTCGTTGGCCAAGACGATGTAGATCTTTTTATTAAACAGGTCCCGCTTGTTATGCACGCTGCCGGCGCGGCAATTATTGAAGGCTTTGGGCAAAATTTTTGTAAGTCGATTCAGGGGGCTTACTCTTCAATTATGGGCTTGCCGATGTTTGAATTGCGCCAAGTGCTTAAAGATCTTGGGTTTAAGTTTTAGTCAGTTGTATTCCATAAATTGAGGCTTCTAATTTCTAAACGACAAATTCTCTTATATTCTTTGTCATCCTGGACTTGATCCAGGATCCAAGTCCTTATAAAAATAAAAAAAACGGGCCAAGTATTTGTGAAGATCTATGTTGTTTACATTCTTACCAATCAACCCCGTGGAACCTTATATATTGGGATGACCAATAATTTAAAACGTCGCATGCAAGAACATAGACTTGGCTTAGTCAAAGGATTTACTCAAAAATATGATTTGAAAAAATTGGTGCATGTTGAACAATCATGTTGCGTTAATACTGTAATTGCTCGAGAAAAACAACTTAAAGGTTGGCTTCGGCAGTGGAAAATTGATTTGATAGAGCAACGGAATCCAGATTGGGAAGATTTGTACGAAAAGATTTTTGGGCCAGACGATGAGGATTAGGAAGAAGGACTTGGATCCTGGATCGAGTCCAGGATGACAAATAATGAGAATAGGGCTGGCTAGTATTAGGAAGTTTTAGTTTGATACGAATATTTGTTTCTCTTTTTTTAAGACGTCTTCACAAGTTTCTATTTCTGTAACTGCTTTAATTTCGTGTTTATCTATTAAAAGTTTACGAATAGGTTCTAGGTGGGCGCTTCCAACTACGCAAATGACGTTCTTTTTCGATTTGCATTTGGCGATAGCTTTTGCCATGCATTGATTGCGGTTTTTTAGGCCATTTGGTGTGATTTGCAGTGCTAAAGTGATATCGATTAGACTATACCAGTCGTTGTGGAATTCGGCGATGATTTTTAAGCATTTATCATGGGCGCGTTCTTTGATCGCATCTTCTATGGCCTTTTTATATTCCATGAGGTTCATGCAAATAGCTGTGTTATTATTAAAAATGCCCGTATCAGGTATTTCCTCTTCCGTATAAGTTCCAAGTTTTGTAAAAAACTCGTTTATAATTTCTATGGATGCATCATTTTCGAACAGATTATTCAGTGGATATGAAAGATTGAGTGCCGTGTGTTCAAAGTTATAATCGATAAAATCGCTTTTTATGCCAATTTTGTCAATGGGGTCCCAATGACTTTTACATACATAGCCAATGAGGCCGCGTCCAGGGTTCAGGTATAGGGAAAAATCAGCTGGTAATTCGAGTAAATAAAAAAAATCTTTTTCTGTTCCGTCAATTATCTTCTTATCAAATAAGTCTTTGAATTGATCTCTGCTATATTCTGAGTGAGTTTCTCCAATAATGAGGATACTTATGCCATTTTTATTGGTTAGCTTAAACATTTGTTTAAGTTCTGCGTGAGCGGTGTTTACGGCGAGAGACAGGCTCAAGGCCATAAGTAGTACGAGTTTTATACATAATTTTTTCATGCGAGAGCCTTTTGAATTACTTAAAGGCGTGCGATGTCGATTGGCACAACAACATTATCTTTTGTTAGAGCTAGCGAATAGCCGAAAACGTGTACAATTTTATAGAGGGTTTTTAGGGTTATATTTTTTTGGGTTCCCGCGCGGATGCTTTGCACAATTGCAGATGAAACGCCAGCAAGTTCAGCGAGTTTTCTTACGGAGATATCATCTTTCTGCATGGCTGCAATAAGCATTTCAGAGATTAGGAACTCTTTGTGTTCTTTTTCGAATAGCTTTCTTTCTTTTGGGGAGAGTGACTTGAGAAATTCCCCGCAGGTTGTTTTTACTTTTGTTTTTTTATTCATAATATTTTCCTTTTTGAAGGCGTATATCTGATCGCCTTCGCTCCTGAACTTTTCTTTATTAAAGATTTTGCCTAAAGACGTTATTGTTATGAACAAGCTTGTTAATTTTTTCTTGCGGTTTTTGGTTAGGTTTTCAAAATATTCTAAGGCAGGGCTTTCTCCTTTTGCAGTGAAATACCATTCGATTGTAAATTCGGTGTCCTGCCATGCTATGTATATTTTTTTCATTCTAAATCTTTCTCTAAGTTCTTTGAATTTGATATTAATGTACTAAAAGAATAGTACAAAATCAAGAAAAGTGCTATTCCTGCAGCAATTTTAAGCGAATTGTGCTATAAAGCGATTATGGGCTTGCCGATGTTTGAATTGCGACAAGCTCTTAAAGATCTTAGTTTTAAATTCTAGATTTTAGTTTGATGAGAAAATTTGCTTATTATTTTTTAACACAGTTTCATAGGTTGTTATTTCTGACAGTGTTTTGATGTTGTATTGGTATTTTAAAATGTCGTGGATTGTTTTTAAGTGGGTGTTGCCAATAATGCATATTGCGTTATTTTTTTGATTATATTCGGCGATGTTTTTTGCCATTGTTTGGTTGCGGTTTTGCATGCCATTGGGCGTTACGGCTAGGCCTAAGCGAACTGTTACCTGATTATCTTTGTATTTTGTTCTAAAGTCATTGATGATACGTAAGATTTTGTCCCGGTCGCGTGCGGCAGTTGCGGCACTTAATATTGTTTGATATTTAGTTAGGTCTTTGCATGTCGAATCGTAAGCGATCGTGCTTCCAGGTAGGGGGTATTTTTCGTAAGTTCCAAGTTTTGTAAAAAAAACTTCTATTTTTTTCATGAGTTCGATTGAGATTGGTTGTTCGAAAATTTCGGCAAATGGGAATGAAAGTTGAAGTGAGGTGTGCAGCCTGTCACAATCTATTTTTTTTGAGTTAGGTATATTATTGAGGCGCAGATAGTCCAGTAGTCCCTTGCTTTTTGTAAGTACAGTATCTGGAAGATCTGATGGAAGTTCTAATAAATAAGAAAAATCTTTTTCTGAGCCTAGAATAATTTTTTTGTTTAATAATTCTGTGAATTGAGATATTGAGCGAGCATCGTGACTTTCTCCAATGACTAGAATTTTTGTGCCATAGTTATTGGTAAATGTGAATGTTTCTATAAGTTCAGCATGCATTATGTTTAACGTAAAAGATAAACTAAGTGTTAAGATTATGAGTAACTTGATAGATAATTTTTTCATATTAGATCCCCCATTTATAACTGTGCTGATACCTGTATAAAAATGCTGATTTTGCAGCTCTATGTGATTAATCTATTATACATTGTTTGGTTATTGTTTGCAAAAGGGTATTAGTGATTGGAAGTGTGCCATTTCTAGGCATTTTTAGGGGGAAGAGCTTAGTCCCTGAGAAAAAATATGGGAAAATAAAGAATAATTTCAAAAAATTGTCGGGCTTTTAGCTTAAAATTCGAAAAGCCCGACAGACTTAAAGTTTAGAGTTTAGTTCATGGTGTCTTTACTGGAAGGTTTCCAATTTTTGATAATTTGCTTGAATAAAACCTGTTTTGCATATTCAGTATCAGTTGAAACTTTTGGATTATGTTGTTTTTCTTTTATAATCTGAGCTTTTACTTGTTTAATACTGGTTCGTAGAGTGTTTGGATTAAAACCAATGGATTCAATTTTTTTAAGAGTAGGTGTTATATCAGTTTCAGCTTTTGCGTGATATGGAACTGTTTTGAGATTGTCTGCTAAAGAATCTTCAAGATAAATAAGAAAATCAAGAATTGTAGTATCAAGGTCTTCTGTTATTTTTGACATTTCTTCGAGTTCTAGCTTATTGATATCATGTATGAGGCCATTTTTAATAGCTTCTTTGACGACATCGTTAAGCATATGTTTTTCGTTTTTTAAAAGCCAAGAGAGTAAACATATAAGCTCGAGAGATAGTGATAAACTTGAATTCATAATCTTTTTCTTTCTCTTTTATAAGGCCCGGATCCTACTTCGCACAAGGCTACGCAGGATGACAAAGAAAACGACTCTTTTTATTTTTCTTCACAACGTCTTCACTTGTATCATGATTTAAGAAGAGCTTTCTTGTCAATAATGTAGTACAAGTATAGAGCTTTTCGGCCAAATAAGAAAGGGGCTAAGCAGGTTTTTTATTGTTGGCTAGCAAGATATTGGCAGATTCCGGCATATATGTTTTGTGCAAATTGCACCTGAAAAAACTTGTTTTCAGCCTGTGTAATATTGTTTTTGTGTATCTCTATATCGAGTGATACAAATGCAATGTCTGTTTGTGATGTGGGGAAAATGACAGGTTCTAGCTGTTTTTTGCCTAGATAGCGAACGATATTTTGTGTTTCTTGCATGTTGCTTATAAAAGATTTATTAAGTTCGTTGGCTAGATTTTGTGAGAGATTTGTGGCTTGTGGGGTAGCTGATCCTGGATAAAGTGTATTTATAGTACTTATTGTACTTTCTTGGTTCTGGGCCTTTGTTATTAAAGACTTTAAGCTCGGGGCATTAATAGATAACGAAATAACCATGCAGGCCTCTAATTGTTTGGCGAGTTCTATTTTTTGTTCGTAGGGGATTTGTGAGTTTTCTTCTTGAGCTAGAAGAGCATTATAGTTATTGCGTTTTAATAATTTGTAAATATTTTTTGCAATATCGCGTCCAATTTTTTCAGTAAAAAGAGTGGAGAGTCTATCCGTATTTTTTTGTGGACAGCAGTCTATTATAATTCGAGTATTTTTTTTTTAGCCGTGTCTTGGTAAGAACTATTTGACGCAAGCGATGTTATGGCTGACTCAATAAGATGAGGTGGCTGTTGTTTTGAGATATTAATGACAAGTGTGCGCGCGTTTTCTTTTTTTATGCATTCTATGTGAAAGCCTGTAACTATACTGCTGGTCTCATCTTTGACGAGTGTGACGCATAAAACAGAGCAGAGGTGATTCTTTGCTTTTTGTTTAATATCCACTTGTTTAATAAAACTTAACTTAGCAAGTTCAGCCAGTATTTTTTGATGAAACGTTTTTAATATTTTTGTATCATGTAAATAGATTTTGAGCTGAATTTTCTCTTGAATAAACTTTTTTTCAAAATTTATTGGTTGTGAAAATTCCAGTGTGATTTGTGCTGGATCGTTATGCACAATAATATTTTTAAGTGTATTTGCTTGTGCTTGAGTACTTGTGCTTAAAATAAATCCTGCAGACAGCAGTAAATAGCGTAATTTTTTCATGATGTTCTCCTACCACGGTTTTTTGTATTTCTTGAGATTTATCCCCCTGTACAATTTCATATTATCAATTTCTCTTAATACTTTTCAATGATTTATTATAAATAGAAAATATAATCACAGAAATTTGTACGTTTTGAAGAAAAAATCTATCATGTTGTGGTTGCCGTATTTGTTACCCCGTTCTTAAAAACAATAAAATTAGGTGCGCCTGCATGCATACGCTCAGTAAATTTGAACAAAATGTGTCGTTGGTTGATAAAAATTGGTTTCGTGTAGGGGGTTCTGCCCGGTACTTTATAGAACCTAAAACAGAACAAGAGTTTGGGGATGTGTTGCGTTTGGCCCGTGAGCATGGGCTTAAGACGGTTATTATCGGCGATGGGGCCAATAGTTTGGTCAGCGATGCTGGGTTTGATGGGCTTGTGATTCGCCCGGCTATCAAAGATATAATGTTTGACGGACAGGATCAGGTTATCTGTGGGGCTGGGGTGCTGGTTCAAGAGCTTATCGATGCCTGTTTAGATAAAAATTTAGTAGGCCTAGAAGAATTTAGTGGTATCCCGGGTAGTGTTGGTGGCTCCGTTTTTATTAATATTCACTACTTTAGTGGTTTTTTTGCAGATTTTATTGTTGGGGCCCGTGTTATCGATAAAGATACCGGCGTATCTATGTCGGTTGATAAAACTTGGTTTAATTTTGGCTATGATACGTCCAAGTTGCATGAGGGCCAGTATTATGTAACTCAGGCTACGTTTAAACTTAAAAAAACAGATGTTCTGGGTGGCGCCTATGCTCAAGGGGCCCGTGACCAGATTATCAGGCACCGTAATAGCCGATATCCTACCGAGCGTACGTGCGGCAGTTTTTTTAGAAATTTTCATGATCACGAAATTACTCATCTTGTGAATGGCAAAAAGTTGCCGTTTACTGCTTATTATCTTGATAAGATTGGCGTTAAGGGTTCACTTTGTGTTGGCAAAGCCTGTGTTTCGCATAAACATGCCAATATGATTGTTACTAGCCCGGGGGCGACAGCCCAGGACGTGATCGACCTAGCTCGTAAAATGCAAGAACTTGTGTATAACGAGTTTGGTATGATCCCGCAGGCTGAATGCCAATTTATTGGGTTCGATGGGTATCCGTTGCATACGAAATTGTGATTCGTTCAGTTTTTGATTTGTTTTTTCCTGGTTTCTCGAGAACGAATGAATACCCCAAGGCATCCAAAATTTTAAAAAATGATTGTAATGATAAATTCT
>JBDRBF010000056.1:0-3300 GCA_043822925.1 bacterium | reverse complement strand
CTTGCCGGCGGAGGAGGCAAAAATACTTAAATCAACTGAAAAAACTCACTTTAAATAAGGGAAAAATCTATGTGTTAATTTTTTAAAAACCGGAAGTTTTCACTTTGTTGGTAACCGGAAGTTTTCACTTTGCTTTGACACGAAGAATTGCACAAAAGCATGTAAAAAACAGGGTTTTTGTGGTTTTTTACGAAGTTTTTATATTTTTTTGAAGTTTTTTTGGTTGATCCATCCAATTTGGCCATGAATGGTGATTTTATAATAACCGTCTGAGTGTTTATGTATTTTTCCGCTAGAGCCTTCTGGGAGCTGCAAAATGGTTTGATAGGTGTCGCCAGGGCCGGAGAGTAGGCTGCTTCTAGGGTTTACGACTATGCCGTAAATTCTTGATCGCATATTATATTTGATGACGAGTGTAGACCCACAAATGGCTATGATAAGAAATAAAAACGTAATAATTGCTTTTTGTTTATGTGCATATAAATATCTAAGAGATACAAATAAAAAAAACCAAATTATTAAAAAAAGTAATTGGAGCCAAATTAATGGTGTTGTTCTAACAATAGAAAGCGTGGCGTTTTTGAGGGGGCCTACTAGCGGGATAGCATGTACAATTCTGTTCGTTCCAATGCGTTTAGGTTCGTGTTGAGTTTTTTTTAATTTGTCTTTCACCAGGGCGATATTGCTTTGTAATTCGCTTCTATTGAAAAGTCCCCAATCGTTTTCGGCTCGTTTCCAGTAAAGTAATGCATATCCAAGCTTGTTTAATTTGTAGGCACAGTTGCCCATATTGTAATAAACTTGGGCGTTTTTTTCTGGAATTTGTTTGTATAAATTATATGCGGCGTCAAATTTTGTTTGTTTATATAATTCGTTTGCTTGAGCAAATTGTTCTTGAAAGTTTTGTGCGCCATATAGTATTGGGCAGACAAAGAGAAAGAGAAGTAAATAATGTAAAAAAGTTCTTTTTGTCATCGGTTATTCCTATTTATTAAGTATTAAAAACCAGTATTGGGCTTTTTTTAATAATGCTTGTTTTTCATCTATCGATCTATGGTGTGCTATAAATGTTATGCTGGCGCATTCGTTTAAAAAGTCTAGAAAACCTGCAATTTTATCCGGTTGCCATTCGAGTTCTTGTAATTTTCTTTCTATATATTGTTCAGTAATAACAGCTGTGTCTTGGTGAAATTTTGTAGCAAAAAACATAAGAAAGAAGTTATACAGTTTAGCTGTGTTATTGTTTTGTATAAAGCTTTCTAAGAGTGTTTGAAAATCTGTTAATTTTTTTTTGTACGAATGCTTTTTTAACCAGCTGGTTTGAATATATTTTTTAATACGTGTAATTATTGGACCATTTAAGAAAATAACTGGTATTAAGAGCAGGAGTAAAAATAGCCAGAGCGAAAGCTCTGGTGAGTTTTTTGTATTGATTTCGGTTTCTTCTTCTATAAAATTTATATCACGCTCTTGTTTTTGAGTTTCTTGTTCCTGATTATTTTGCACGGATGGTTTTTGCGAAACTTTTGGTTTTGGTATGCTTGATCCTAGATTTTGTCCGGGGGTTATTACAAGCGTGATTGGCGTTGTTTTGAGTGTAATATATTCTTTTTTTATAGCGTCAAAATAGGTGAATTCTTGGGCTGGTATTTCTATTGTTCCAGCTTGCCCAACTTGTACGATATATTCGAAAGTCTTTTTGCTTGAACTATAATCTGGGTTTTCTTGCATGCTTGTTTTTGATTTATAGAATTTAACAAATTCTGGAAGCGTAAGCCGTAAATCTGGGATTTGGTCTAGATTGCCCTTGCCTTCTATTTCTAGCTTGAATAGTATCGCTTCGTTTACCGTTGCTTTTGGTTTATCTACGGTTGCTGTAAACGATTTAAATTGACCAACGCCGTCAACATTATTATTAAGATTATTATCAAGATTATCACGAATTGGAAGTGTGTTAATAGTAATGCTTAGAGGCTTTGATGTTATCGAACGCTTTTCTAATTGTGGTCCGTCAAAAAAACCGGATAAGAAGTTATCAAAGAAAGCTTCGTGCCGTTTTTTTTGTTTACGTGCTTTTTCATATAAATAATCAATATGTATGGCTGGTATTTCTTTTGTGCCAGGTTCTAGTGCTGTTAAAATATATTTTTTTTCTCGTACATCATAATTTTTGCCATTTAAGATTTCTGTTTTTTGTGTGAATTTTTCGATTTCTTTTACTGTAAAGCCGGGAAAACTTGGTGGGCTTAAGCCAAGTTCTCGTATTGGTCCTCGTGCATGAATTGTCACAAATAATTCTATTGGTTGGCCGACGACTATGTTTTGTTCTGATGTGTGCATGGAGCATAGTACTTCAGGCTTTATGGTTGCTTCAGCATTTGCTTGGTCTTGATTTGCTCGTTGTGCGTTGTTTTGCGTGAGTGTTCTGTTTTGAGTTGGGCTTTGGTTTGACATTGTTTGTGTTTGTTGCGTTTGATTTTGTGTTCGATGTGACGGATCGTCAATTATTTGTAAAATTATTTCGTTTGATTGAGCTTTGCTGCCACCAGAAAGCGTGACTTGTGCGGGGCCTAGTTTAAAAGTTCCTGCGTGTTCTAGTGCGACATTATAGGTGTATGTTTTTTCTGAGGTGTAATTATTATTCACAACTTGGATACTCGTTGACTGGCTTTGTCCCAGAACGTGTAGAGCGTCAAGCCCTTGTACGGTGACGTTGCCCGTATCGCGGTCTCCACCTGAGACGACAACGGTTACTGTGATTGTGTCTCCGACGTTAGCTGTATTTATGGTATTATTTTGTGCGTCTTGTGCTTTTTCTGTGTCTGAGATTTCTAGCGTAACTGTTGTTGCGTGTAAAATGCTAAAACTGAGAGACACACTGAGCGATATATAGAGCGATATTATAAGCGCGAGATTTTTTTTTGCTTGTTTTACCATGGTTTTTGCCCTCTAGATTGCTGTGGCTTTTGCTGTGCGCTTTGCATTTGCATCAGTTTTTTTTGTGTATTGTTTTCGTCTTGTTGGAGATTTTCTAGGCGTACGCGCATATTTTTTGTTTTTAAACTTTCTTGTTTTTTATCTTGTGCTTTTTCTTGATCTTGCTTCTTGTCTTGATCTTGCTTCTTGTCTTGATCTTGCTTCTTGTCTTGATCTTGCTTCTTGTCTTGATCTTGTTTCTTGTCTTGATCTTGTTTCTTGTCTTGATCTTGCTTCTTGTCTTGATCTTGTTTCTTGTCTTGATCTTGCTTTTGGTCCTGTTTTTGTTGCTCTTGTTGCTTCTTTCTTTGTAGTTTTTTTGCC
>JBDRBF010000055.1:0-63876 GCA_043822925.1 bacterium | reverse complement strand
TTTTTGATAAAACGCATCAGTTTGCTCTGCCATCTTTTTAGTTAATTTTTCAGTCTCTGTCGGCCCAGCACTCGTCCCACCTGTTGCGCTACTTCCAGAACTATCACCACCAAATAAAAAGATTTGCGCAAGCTTATGCTTACATTTATTTATAAACCACTCACCACCGCTCAAAATTATGTACACAAGAACGCAAACCACAAGCACATACTTACCTGTCGTTAACGCTGTATCGATAAGCCACAGCCCAATATTGTTGATATTTAACTGTTTTTTAAAAATATCAGAGACTTCTTCCAAAAACGAATCAGGAGCATCGTCAAATTTACCCTTTTTCTTCTTCGCTTTTTTGCATTCTTCTTTAAATGTTTTTTGCTTTTTCTCTAATTCTTTTCGCTGTTTCTCCAAATTTTTCTTAAACGCTGCGAGCTTTGGTTCATATCTTTTATTCGGATATCTTTTCTTTGATGTAAAATCAAAATCTATCTGATCATCAAAAAACTCGTCTTTAAATTCTTCTTCTAAAGTATCTTTTTGCAACTTGCGTTGATCGTACAACACTAAAGCACGAGAATTGTCGACAGGCTTCTCTTCTGGTTTTATTTCAAGTTTTTTCTCCGCAAAAATAAAACACCCTGAAAATAAAACAATTAAAGTAAGCGAGTAGATGCTGCGATACAATCTTTTTAAAAATATCTTGTTCATGAATTTACCAATACGATGCTAAAAAAATATTACTAATTTTACACGATAAACGTTACATAACGTCACCACATATTATCAGATAAAAAATATTTTAAAAGAATAAAAAGCGCGGCAGAGCAACAAAAAAAAGAAGCCCCCGAACTTAATCGAGAGCCTCTTTAATTTATAAATACGATTTCTCATGCAAAGCACGAAACTCGTATTAACCTGGGATTCGTGTCGCGTCGTAGCCTTGGCGTAGACGGATTAACCCCGGGAATTAAAACGATGATGAATCAGGTCTTGGCCTTGAAAAACCACCACCATTGGTAGATCTTGAACGAGGTCTAAAGCCACGTGATCTAAAGCGTGAATTACCACCTTCAGATGATGACTCTGAACCAAAGCTGCTGTCTCTATCTCTGCTAAAGCTATTATCTCTGTTATCTCTACGGCCTGAAGGTCTGCTGGTTCCAAAGCTTCTACGAGGTCCACGATCTGAGCGACGGAAATCACCTTCTTCGCGATCACCTCGTCCAGAACTCTCAAATTTTGGCTCGATTGTCTTTTGTTTTGCCAATCCTGTCATTTCTAACAATGCAGCTGCAATAACAACTGGATCAATACTTTGAGCTGTTAATCTAGCAATAATATCTTTATTTTTAGATAAATCGTTCTTTTCAATAACTTCTTTTATCGTCGATAAAAACTTATTTAATTTAAGATCCTCAAGCTCTTTACGTGATGGAATGCGTTCTTCGTATATATCCATTTTGACATAACGTTTAATCATTTCAAAACGACCATGCTCAGATCTGGTAACAAAGCTAAATGCTCTACCAGTTTTTCCAGCTCGTCCAGTACGTCCAATTCTATGAACATACGATTCTGTTTCACGTGGAATATCATAGTTAAAAACTGCTTCAACATCCTGAATGTCAAGACCACGGGCCGCAACGTCTGTTGCGACTAAAATAGTCACATCACCTTTACGGAAACGCGCTATAACTTTATTACGCTTCATTTGGCTAATATCACCATGAATCGCATCAACGGGATAACCAGCTCCTTGCAATTGATCAATAACTTCGTCAACACGTCTTTTAGTGTTACAAAACACTATTGAACGTTTTGGTGCATGCAAATCAACCAAGCGAGCAAGTAAATCAACTTTCATTGATGGTCCAACTTCAAAATAAATCTGTTCAATATTTTGTTGAGCTGTTGATTTAGAAGCAACTTGAATCATCTTTGGATTATCTTGATAATTCTTTGTTAAACGCAAAATGTCAGGAGACATTGTTGCTGAGAACAATAATGTTTGATGTTTTCCTGGGATATATTGCAAAATTTTTTCAATATCTTCACGAAAGCCCATGTTAAGCATTTCGTCAGCTTCGTCCAAAACAACCATTTTAATATTATCAAGCTTTAACGTTTTACGTGAAAGATGATCGAGTAACCGACCAGGAGTACCAACAACAATTTGAACTCCACGTCGCAACATAGAAATTTGTTGCTCAATAGAAGCACCACCATAAATAGCCCCTGCTTTAACAGCTGTTTTATATTTGGTTAGTTTTTCTGCTTCACCACAAACTTGCACCGCAAGTTCACGAGTTGGACACATAACAATAACCTGTGGATCTCTTGAATTAGCATCAACCATTTGTATTGCAGGAATTGCAAAAGCTGCTGTTTTTCCTGTTCCTGTATGCGCTAAACCAATAATGTCGCGCCCTTCAAGAACTGATGGAATCGCCTGAGCTTGAATTGGAAAAGCATGCTGAAAACCTAAATCTTCAAGCGCTCTAAGAATATCAGCTGATATAGCAAAATCTTTAAACATTGTTTGATCTGACGTCGCAAAGTCATCTTTAGCGATGAATGTACGATCAACAGGACTAGAACCAGTAATATTATTTGAATTAAAATTTGACACCATAGGTATCCTTCTCGGTATAAACTGCATCGATTTCTGCATGTGTTTTTTGCAAAATTAACCGGGCAGCACGTACGAACAACATAAAATCACTCTTTTATCCTCTTTACATAAGAGAATAAAATCGCGATGAAGACTAATGCGTCGTCGTTTAAAACACGAAACGATTTGGAATCCTACAGCACAGATTGTGCCCCCCATTGGAAGCCTCTTTCTTACGAAAGTCCTTAAGGCTGTATGACAAAACGCTGTATAATTAAAATACAGACTTCACCGCATGAATTAAATCACAATTAAAACAGTTTGAGCGTTTTTATGTAATTTAACAGTATAAGAACACTATAACAGCTATTTACTTACTGTCAATCTACGTTGTTATTTTGCTGGTTTTTACGCTGCTTTTAGTATTTTATAAACGCGAATGAGCGTCTGAGGCGCTCATTCGCCCTATTTCGATACAAAATTAAACAGACCCTGCAACCAAAACAAGCTCTTCAAGCGATATAATCCCCTGATTAACCTTACTTATCCCATCATGAAATAAAGATACCATCCCATCTTGAATTGCCTGCTCACGAATAATCTTATGAGACATTTTCCCGGAAAATCCAGAAATACACTGCCGCAAGCCTTCACTCGGCATTAAAAACTCAAAAAGCCCCACCCGGCCTTTATATCCAAGATTCAAACAGTGCTTACACCCTGTAGCCTTGAATAATCTCTTTAGTTGTACACCATTTTTCTCTGCAAGCACTCTCTCTGCTGATGTCACAATTACTTCTTTTTTACAGTAATCGCACAATTTACGCGCCAAGCGCTGGGCAAGAACCCCACTCAACGACGCATTAATTAAAAACGGCTCTACACCCATATCTATCAAACGCGTAATAACACCTGCCGCATCATTTGTATGTAACGTCGAAAGCACCAAATGCCCTGTAAGCGCGGATTCTATAGCCATAGATACCGTCGGCGCATCACGTATTTCACCAATCATAATAATATCAGGATCTTGACGCAAAATTGACCGTAAACCATTTTCAAACATAAACCCGGTGTGCCTATTTACCTGACTCTGCGTAATCCCTGATAAGTCATACTCAACGGGATCTTCCATAGTAATAATATTTTTTTCAGCACTATTTAAACTCGAAAGTATCGCATACAGCGTTGTTGTTTTACCCGCACCGGTTGGACCAGTAACCAAAAAAAAACCATACGGCGCAGTAACAACTGCTTTTATTGCAGCTAAATTTTGAGCTGAAAAACCAAGTGAGTCTAAACTTAAAAGATTTGAAGACCGATCAAGAATTCGCACTACAAGCTTTTCACCATATATTGACGGAAAAGTCGACACACGAAAATCAATAGAATCTCTTCTTGTCGCCATGCTCACTTTAAATTTTCCATCTTGAGGAACTCGCTTTTCTGCAATATCAAGAGCTGAAATTACTTTAATGCGCGAGATAACCTGAAACCATAACTCATGAGCAACAGGAGCACGATCGTACAAAATCCCATCAATTCTATACCTAATGCGCAAAACATGGCCATCAGGTTGAAAATGAACATCTGAAGCCCCTTGTTCTATCGCTTGATGTAAAATTGCATCAACAAGATCTACAACGCGGTCCCCAACGAGCCCCTGCTTTATTTTTTCTTCGGTACTTAGTAAAAAATAAGTGCTGTCGCCTTGGTCCCCATCATGCATCATAATTATTATCCAAGCTTATAACCAACAAGAAAGCCAATAACTGATGAAACAAAAATAAGCACGTGCGCTTTAATCCAATCAAAAGACGAATTAATTAATGTGTTAAAACCGGCCTCAACAGGCACGCCCGGCGTTTGTACTTGAGCAGAGACTAATCCCAATGCTTTTTTTATAGCAACCATGTCAATTTGCAAAAACCCATTATATTCAAAAACTTTAACCAGAATAAGCGAAAGCAAAAGACAAACAAATATAAACTTAAAGTACTTCTTAAACAAAAATCCAGAAGCAAAGAATAACATAAAATAGAAACCAGCTTGCACTGCTTCAGCTGAAGATCCGCCAATTTTTTCTGACCATTTTTGCAAATCAAAGCTATTCCACAAATCTTTTACCCATTGAGTAACAGAATCAAACATTTCTGACATTTCCATTATCCGATCTCCTCTAATCATCGACCAGGGCACTATAACTAAGACACAACACCAGAGTAAAATTCACATGCATAATCTTAGTACGAATCTTAACAAATAAATCTGTCAGATCTCTAGACTTGATCTCAAAATATAAAAAATAATACTATACACGCACAAACTAAAAAGAGAGAAGGGCTTTTGCATCAGCCCCTCTCTCTTTAAAACTTATCAATCAAGTTAAAAACTTATCTAACTAAATCTTTTAATTTTTTGCCAGGCTTGAACTTTGGAACACGTTTGGCAGCAATTTTCATCTGAGCACCTGTTGCTGGATTTACGCCAATACGTTCTTTTCTTTTCATCGTTGAATATGTTCCAAAACCTGTTAATACAACATTTTTACCTTTTTTAAGGGTAGTTTCGATACCCTTAATAATAGCTTCCAAAGCATGCTTGCATTCTGTTTTTGCAAGTTTGGTCTCCTTGGCCATATAATCGATTAACTCTGCTTTATTCATATCTTTCTCCTCATCCCATCAAGAACCAGGGTTTAGAAACGGATTAACAACACAAAAGCCAACACAAACATTACACATTGTCAGAATTGTTCATCAAATAATTTTTGTCAAGATTTGGTTTTGGCCAGAAAATGTTTAATTGAGTATTTATGAGAGAGTAACTATAAAATAGACCTTGCCATCCCAGATCAAACCTGAGATGACAAATAATTTGATTTTCTTATGGTGCCGAGGGCCGGACTCGAACCGGCACGAGCTTTAGGCCCGAGGGATTTTAAGTCCCTTGCGTCTACCAATTCCGCCACCCCGGCAACCAAATTTTTAGGAACATTTTTTAAAAGATCACGTACTTTTTGGAGGCGGCACCCGGAATCGAACCGGGGATCAAGGTTTTGCAGACCCATGCCTTACCACTTGGCTATGCCGCCGCTTTTTTATTCCACACTCTCTATGCGTCTCGCCCCGTAGCTTTAACATAGAAAGCAACTCGCCAAAGAGTTAGAGGGCCTGCCATCCGAAGCTACAAGCCGTGAGGCTAAGAGCGTAGGATGGTCGCAAAGAAGCTTGTTGGAGCTACCGTATCGATTTTAACATCGACAAAATTTCCAATCAAACTATCATCGCCATTAAAAAGAACTCGTATATTTCCTTGAGTACGTGCTAAAAGCTTACCATTTGTAAGACGTTTTTCAACTAAAGTTTTCATAATTGTGCCAATTCGCTCACTATTTTTTTCAAGAGCGATCTCTAATTGACGCTTTTTAAGCAACTCAAGACGATCGTTTTTTACCTGCTTTGAACAGGAATCTTCACGTTTACTCGCCCCCGTATACTGACGCGGAGAATAAATAAATAAATAACTAAAATCAAAGCGCACTTTTTCAAGTAAGTCATACGTTTGAACAAAATCTTCTTCTGTTTCGCCCGGAAAACCAACAATTATATCAGTCGATATAACTGCATCAGGCATCCGGTCCCTCAACCATTTAATTTGTTCCAAATAATACTCACGCGTATAATTACGCTTCATAAGTTCCAAAATTCTATTAGATCCAGATTGAACCGGAAAATGCACATACGCAGGTATACGATCTTGATGAGCAGATATGACATCAAAAAGCTCTGGCGTCATATCTTGCGGATGAGGACTCATCCAACGAACCCAAAACTCACCCGGCATTGCTGCGACCTGACGCAAAAGCTCGGAAAAATCTGCACCAGTCACTGGATCTTTATACGAGTTTACATTTTGGCCAACAAGCGTTACTTCACGCGCACCCTGCGTAACATCATAGCTTATACGGTCAAGAATAGCCTGAGCCGAAAAACTAACTTCACGCCCGCGCGTAAACGGCACAATACAATAATCACAATACTTATTACACCCGGTCATAATCGTAATAAACGAACGATTTAATTCTAATTCTTTTTTAAAGGGCTTAATATCCTGTAATTTTTCATCGAAATCTATGCGCCCCTTACTCGCAAGGGCATACTTGCTCGCTAAATTATCGATAGTAAAGCGCTTACGTAAGTCACCTGCCTGACCGCCAGACCATATCTTTGTGTGCAAAGCAACCGTTTTTGGATTACCAGCCGCTCCACCTTCAAGCTCTTCAAGCAATACCTGCCCTGAAAATTCTTGCTGATCAAACAACTGTTTTTTAGTTTCAAGTTTTACAACCAAATCAGCCAAAAAAGCTTGTAAGATATTTATATCGTCACGTGCGCCATGCACAAAGTTAACAAGATCAAAGCGTTTATAAATTTCATCTTTTTTGTAACTGGCAACACAACCCATAATCCCAACATTCAAATATGGTCTCTTTTTTTTAAGATCAATAAGTTGGCCAATATAGGAAAATAGCTTTTGCTCAGCTTTATCACGCACCGCACACGTATTTATTATAATAATATCAGCTTGATCTTCAGTCGCCACATCATCACAACCCAAAAGCTTCAAATATTTTGCAACACTTTGAGAATCCGCAACGTTGGCCAAACAACCATATGTTTTAAAGAAAAATGTAATCATACGTGAAAATCCCCAAAAACCGATAACTATACACTTGAAAAAGCCCACGAAAAACGCTTATACACTCTATCATAACACGTCTATTCGTCAATCATGATCCCCCGAACTAATCACCCTAGGCCCAAATTCTAGCGTTTAGCCTAAAAAAACGCTAGAATACGAAAACATTTAAAATTTTGTAACAAATTAACCAATCTAACCCAATAAATACAGGGGCTCATAAATGGCACTAAAAGTCGGGCTTGTAGGCCTACCAAACGTTGGAAAATCAACGTTATTTAATGCAATAACTAAATCAAGCATCCCAGCGGAGAATTACCCATTCTGCACTGTAGACCCCCACGTATCTATCACCTACGTCCCAGACGAACGCCTCAATAAACTTATGACTATTTTTAGTTCACAAAAAAAACTTCCAGCCACAGTCCAATTCGTAGATATAGCCGGACTGGTTAAAGGCGCATCTAAAGGCGAAGGACTGGGAAACCAATTTTTAAGTAACATCATGGAAGTAGATCTTGTCCTGCACATATTACGCTGCTTTGATGATGCCAATATTACTCACGTAAGCAACAAAATTGACCCTATAAACGACTTTGAAGTTATTTGCGCAGAACTCATGCTCAAAGATCTAGAATCTATTCTTAAACGTAGAGAACGCCTGGAAGGCTTCTTAAAAAGTTCCAAAATTAAACAAGCGACGACTCAACAAATTGCTGACTGGGAAAAAGAACTCGACTTTATAAAAAACGTTGAAATAGCTGTAAACAATACAGATCAAAGCAAAGTTCAACAATTAGTTACCAAATTTAAAGAAGAAAACATCCAAACAATCCCACTTATCTCTGGAAAAAACTTCTTAATCGTCGCCAATATTAGCGAAGACGACTACGCCAATAAAACATACGTAAATAACGAATATTACAAAAAATTAATTGCTCACTTTGGACAAGACAAAGTAATCCCTGTATCAGCAAAAATCGAATCTGAATTATCACAAATGAACGAAGCTGATGCACAAGAAATGCTTGAATCGCTTGGCATAACCGAAAAAGGCTTAGATAACATCGTTGAAAAAGCATACAAGAGCCTCGGGCTTATCACCTTCTTCACCTGTGGCCCAAAAGAAGCTCACGCCTGGAGTATTACCCAAGGCACCAAAGCACCTCAAGCTGCCGGAACTATACACTCAGATTTTGAACGCGGCTTTATATGCTCAGAAACATACAACTGCAAAGACATATTTGAACTTGGCACTGAGCAAAAGCTCAAAGTCTCAGGTAAAATGCGCACAGAAGGCAAAGAATACATCGTACAAGACGGCGACATATTAAACTTTAGATTTAACGTCTAAGAAACTTACACAAAAAAAAGATGCGTTAACAAGGAAAAAATATGAAAAAGTTGTTTGTATCATTTTCTCTCGTTTGCGCATCTTTAGCTTTTTTTAGCCCCGGCACAAATATCCAGGCAATGAAAATCCTAGAGAAAACCGATACTAAACAAAGCGATACACAATTTTTTATTAATATTGAAGAAGCATGCAAAAGAGAAAACAAATTCGACTTCTGGACAAAGCACCTCAAAAACGCTGTCCAAGCCAATCGGTTTGATTTGATCGCAAACGTATTCCAAAACCCAAAATCCCTAAAATTTTTCAGCACCATATATTGCGGCTCATCTTTTCCCGAAAAAACCAAACTCGGCGAGATTTTAGAACCCGCTATCGCATCGCTTAAATCTTCTGAAAAAAACGCACCCCATCTGCTCAAAATCATAGAAGCCATTCTAACTGATAATGGGATAATGAGATTTGTTATTGCCTATACAAAATCAAACGACAAAGCAATGCTCCAACAACTTTTTGTTCTTTTTGCTAAACACGAATACACCGAAGCCATCCAGAAACTCCTGGAAAACGAGCTTTTTTTCAAACTTGTAGAAATAAAACATCTTAAAAAAGCTCAAAAATATTATCCAGATGACAACGAACCGCCGTCAATGGCCAAAGCTAAAGTCGCAGATCTGCTCGTACAAGCGATTAAAAAGAAAGAAACACGATGCAAACAAAAATAAAATATACATTATTTTTAATAACACTGCTTAACCTAAGCATTCTAAAAGCACAACCGATACCAAACATAAACGAAAGCATACTTCACAGTTTTCTTGTCGATCTAAAAGAAGAACAGGCCAACTTTTCAAATAAAAAAACTGAAGAATTCGTACAAAATTATAAACAAATAGCTCAAAAAATCTTTTCTATCAATCTACCAAAAGCTTACCCATCAACAACCCTGACGAAATCTCAAAAAGAGATTCTGCGCTACGCATCAACTGAAATACATTCAAGAATCAACAAGCTTCTTCGTTCCCACGATTTTTATATCAAAAACCCCGAAAACTCTCCACCAGCAGAACTTCTACAAATCTTAACAGCCCAAGAAGTACTCTTTTTAGACATCTACGACGAAATAAAGGCAATAAACATATCTATGCAAAAAGAAAATCAAACAGAACAAAAAATAGCCCAAATACGATCAAAACTTACCTATATTCTTCAGGAAATATATGATTTTTACCAAAAACCAGAAAACTTAAAAGAACCAATCTTAACATTTTTATTGATATTAATGCGACCGCTCGTAAAAACAGCGCACACTCAATATCCCACAGAATTTAATAAAAATAAAAAAAACTAATAAGCTCAGGATATGTCATGAAAAAAATCACAAAATACTTCGTTATTTTCTCGATATTTTTTATAACTAATTCTCAACAAATCTTTGGCTACGTGCCATTTTTTAACTTACTTGCGAATCTCGTAGAATTTGAAAAAACAGCGCCAGATTTAACCCCTCACGATCTAGAAAAAAAACTTATAGCATTTAAAGACCAATTAAAAATCTTAAAACAATCTCCAAATAAACTCGATCCAACACCTAAAGAAGCTCTACTTCTCCTGAAAAACATAAAAATCAGAATGAAAAAATTTGCTCAAAAAAATATTACCATGTTTGAACCTATAGAAATTGTACTTATCACCAATCTAAGCTCACTTACAAATGAAAACGATAGAATTCAAAAATATTATGAAAAAAAATTAGAACAGGCAAAAAACCACGAAAACTCGGACAACCCATTAATAAAATACTTAGCATCACGCGTTGTCTTATGGTGTGCCGAACGCCTAAAAACTTACTTTGATGACAAGACCAATCAAAAATACTTACCAAGAAACACATTTTATAACGGCGATTAACGTTAAACAAAACACAAGAAATTTTATTTTTTGCGTAACCACTGACTATGCGGCTTCATCCATCTTTCTTTTTGTACTCCAGTACGTTCACCCGCAAAATCATTTCGGTTAAAAAACCAAGCCGCCTTTTCGTCCCCATCAACAAGAACCCTTTTCAATTCTTGGGCAAAATATTGTAACTTGCTTTTTGCCGTAATTTCAATTTTCTCTCCCTCAACATATGCCTTGCCTCTGGCGTTTTCACCTTCAACAACATTGCCTTCGCTTATTTCCACCCAATGGTCACTTGGAATCCAACCGACACGGGAACACCAATCTCCAATCGCTTCTTTACCAGTAGGATCTGCCAAATAGTATCCAGATGGGAAATTCTTATCACTAAAGAATATAGGTTTATTCAGATATCGACTAACATAGTCGCTACTAAGAACACCGGAAACACCAAAAACATAAATCACACTTTTTGTTTTTGACCCCTCGCGTAAATATATCATTTTTTTCTGTAGAGATTCACCATCTGTAAGTGGACAGTTGCCATTTATATCAAAATAAATTACAACATCATACTTATTATACAATTCAGGCCCTAACGTTACGGCCTGAAACTCCGTGGCGGGATTTTCATCAACTTCCAGATTAACGCCAGTTCCCTTCAATGCTTCTTCTAAATATTTTTGCACTAGATCCTTAAAATTTTTTGCACTGTTTGTATATTCATTACAAACATTTACTCTAAACGTTTCACCAGATTTTATTCGTTGAGTTTTTTTTACCTCTTGTCCAGGGCTAGAAAGAAACGGCGCTGATCTTATCTGCCCGCGCACATCACCCAACGTCTGGGCGAGTAAAACACATTTTTTTTTAAGCACGCCAAGTGAAGTCTCAAGTTTTTCAATTTGCTCATTAAGATTCGCATTAAGCACTGGAAGCATAAAAATAACACAAAAAGCTAAAAATATACGCCGCAACATCTTTCTACTCCTTTATTGAACACAAACTATCATGCCCTAAAAACACCAAAGATTCTTACGCTATATCAATAAATCAAAAATACTTACCTCTAGGAGCCCCCCTCCACCATCGCGATGGTGATTAAATTACCAGGAAGCGCCCGCTATGCTATTTTAATATCTAATATTTAGATAGCATAAACATCCGAACAATCGCAATAAACCTACTAAATCATATTGTTCATGCTTCAAAATACATCAAAACCCGAGTACACCCCAGGCACACATAGCATAAAAACGAAAAACAGACTAATTGCTCTTTTTTAACCAAATACTTGAATCCCCAGCCTGCACACCTTAGTATAGAATTTGCTTAAAAATAACATGTCTCAACAAACTCTAAAAAAAGGGGCCGCATGAAACAAATAACAAAATATATACGTATTAGTCTCACTTTATTGAGCCTCACATTAATCCAGCAAAACATACATGCTATGCATGCAATGCAACCAGAAATATACACAGACACGCTAAAGTCACTTGTAAAACTAGCCAAGCTAGACAAAGAAGCATTCGATAAAAACAGGTTTGAAAATATGAAAAAAATAGCAGCCTTAACTCCGTGCCATAGTCATAATTTAGATTTTTCATATTTTTTAATGTTAAAAATCTATTACTGGGTGCAATCACACGATTTTAAAGAGCATTCGTGCTTATTTACACCAAAAGAAAAAGAATTAATTAGATTGGTCGATAAATTAAGAAAGTACAAAAAAAAACATAACTACGATAAATACAAAAAAACATATCTTACAATAGTCTCTTTAGATTCTCTGTTAACTAACAAATCAGAACGAGATTTAATAGAGTTCTTACTAAAAACAATCGACTTTATCTATAATACAAACATATAAAAACACGTAAAAACCTGACACATACTCAAATATAGGCTCGGCTAAAAACAAACAGGTGTAACCCAAAAAGTTACACCTGTTTTTAAAAGCACAATTAAATATAACCAAAATTAAAAAGCTCACACCTAGTTCTGCAACTTTTCCCACTCGTCATAAATACGCGCAAGAGAACCCTGGGCTTCTTCTACCCGGCGCATATTATCCTGCAACCCCTGAGGGTCAAATTCAAGCGTTTCAGCTTGTTCGTTTAACGCTACAAGCTTAACTTCTAACTTTTCGATCTGGTTTTCTAAACTTCTTAAGCGCTTATTACGCTCATAGACTTCTTTATCTGTTAAAACTTTTGAACTTTGTATTCGTACAAGTTTATCTCCCAACGCCCGCGGGGCACCAGTTTTTTGTTCGATATTTTCATCAGAAATCGCCGATACATTACCATGAGACTTGCTCTCTCTTGCTGAATTATCACCTGTTTTATGATTATGCTTTGGCCCATGTTTTTGTTCATGATTCTTATTATCATTCGTATTTTTTGCAAAATTCAGCAACCCAAGCTCTTTTTGCTCTTTCTGATACAAAAATGAATCGTAGTTACCCTCATAACTTGCAACACCAGCTGGACTCAATTCGAAAATTTTGGTGGCTAGCCCGTTCAAAAATGTACGATCGTGAGAAACAAAAAGTATTGTACCTGGAAATTGCTTAAGCGCATCAAGCAAAACTTCTTGCGATTGAATGTCTAAATGGTTTGTAGGTTCGTCGAGTATCAATAAATTGGCTTCTTTTAAAAGCACTTTTACCATGGCTACACGGTTCTTTTCACCACCACTTAGAACCCGAATCTTTTTATAAACATCGTCACCAGGAAACAAAAAAGACCCCAAAAGCATGCGTACGCGCTGGCGTGCTTCACTTGTTGTGCAGGCCGATTCGACTTCTTCAAGAACTTGTTTTTCAGGATTTAAAAGCTTATCTTGGTCCTGCTCGAAAATAGACCACGTAACATTATGCCCAAGCGTAACAGAACCTGTTTCAAGCTCATATTTACCAATAATAAGATTTAACATCGTCGTTTTACCAACACCGTTGGAAGCAACAATAGCTGCTTTATCGCCACGCATCAACTCAAACGAAGAATTTTTAAAAACAAGACGGTCTCCAAAATGTTTCGATACATTTTTAACCGTCAAAGCAATATGACCTGCGCGCTGGATATTTCCAAAATTCAATTTAAAAGCTCTTGGCCCTGCGTGAACCGCTTCAACTTTTTCCATTTTATCAAGAGACTTCATCATGCTTTTTGCCATTTTAGCTTTTGAAGCTTTGGCACGAAAGCGCTCTATCGTTTCTTGTTTTTGCTTAATCTCTTTTTGTTGGGCAACATAGGCAGCTGACTGTAACGCTCTATCTTCTTCTCTGCGCGTTAAAAAGCTTGAATAGTTGCCGGAATATAATTTACCGGACCCATTTTCTAAAGCATAAATATTATCGCATAGGTGATCAAGAAAATAACGATCGTGAGAAACAAGTAAGAAACCAGAATCTGAATTTTTTAAAAAGTGCAAAAACCACTCTTTAGCAACAATATCTAAATGGTTTGTTGGTTCGTCAAATAAATAAAAATCAGCGTTTTGCAATAACAGTTTTGCCAAAACTAATCTCATGCGCCAGCCAACACTCAGTTCTGTTACCGGTTTATCCATGTATTCCTGAGTAAAACCTAAGCCTGAAAGCACTTTTTTTACCTGCGCACAAAGGGAATCGACATCAACGTCAGCTAGTTCGTGCTGGACATACGCATAGCGATCCAATTTTTCTTGGCAAATTTGCTCATGCGGCGTGTGATCAAAGTACGTATCCAAAATTGCGCGTTCTTCTTTAAGTTCAAAAATTTTTGTAAAAACCGTCATCGCTTCATCAAGAGCTTTTTTATCTGAAAGAAGCACAACTTCTTGAGGTAAATAGGCTATTGTTTTTTTCTTTTCAATAGAAATTACGCCTTCGTCCAGCCCCTGCAAACCTGCTATAACTTTAAGTAACGTCGATTTACCTGACCCATTACGCCCAACAAGACCAATACGCTGGTCTTTATTAAACATAAACGTAAGATGATCAAAAAGAGTTTTACCACCAAGTTCTAAATAGACGTCTTTTGCCTGTATCAAAATCCCATTCCTTGTTTTTTAAGAATTTTCTGTGAAAATACAACCGGCTTACACAGCTCTATACTTTTGCGCTGAATAAGATGATAAAAAAAATCGCGATCAGCCGATTTTACTACCGCTTGTTCATGTGCTTCAGCCAGTGCTACCGGGTATCCAAACCCCTTTTTACACTGGTTCAAACAAACATAAGCTATAAAATTACTATGTTGCTCGTTCTTGGCTACCCATGCAGGCAACTCAATACGTACAATTTCTTGTCCCACGTTTAAATAAAAAAAGTGTGGTTTTAAATAATCTGGGTATTGCTCTGTTATTTTAGCATAATTACAAAAAAGTGTCGTCCTATGCCCAATCGGCAAAAATTTTGCCATAAGTTGCGCATCGCACAACCCCTGAGACTCAAGTTCGCTACTCTTTCCCGCTTTGACAAGCCGTATTATTAAATCTTTGCTTGCTGGCAGGCTTATATAGCTTGCTATAAGAATATTTCTATCATGAAACGCACTTAATATTTCTAGATACTTTTTTAGGTAATATTTTTGTATTTTTTCAGGCTTATTTTCAAGCTGTCCAAATATTAAACTCCCATCCAACAGGCACACAAAACTTTGAACGTGAGAATCTGTCCCCGTATTTACTGTTTCTGGCCCAACAGACAGATCCTGCCCCTCCCCAGACACCGTACGAAGTACTAAAGATTGCTGTAATGCTTCAGCAAATTCAAGCTCTTCACGCTTTAAATCAACAATATCTGGCGAAAACGTAGATTCTAATTCTTGTGATACCTGCTCATCAAAAAACAAATACGGCTCTGAAAAAAGCTTTGCAATGCTTGTCGCCCCCTGAGCAATACTCTGCACGCCTCCAGATGCTGGCACAAAAGTAGGGGCATAAGAAAGATAACAAGCTCCAGTATTAATAAGAAAACAACCACTATCAGACATATGTCGATCAGGATATATTTGTGAGCCATCGACAGCCAAAACACTATACGAACTATTACTCTCGTCTATTTTTATAACGCCACAAGCAAGCTGCATCCAAAGATCAAACAATAAACTATTTTGCTGAGTTTTATTTTTAAAAAACTCAGTAGGTTTAGTAGCCATAACTGTTTGAGCAAGTTTATCGCGTTTAAGCATGTTTCTTTATTTTTTATATATATAAAACTGAACACAATAGATCCCACAACCGACAACAAGTCGCCAAAGACCAAGACGAGATTGCATCGGATACTTAAGAACGTAGGCCACAACTAATTCTAATATAGCCCCAAACAATATCAAAAAAACAAACAAAAAGCTAAACCCAGCAACACTTTTTGAAATATGAATCTTAAAAATCTGAAACAACTGACTCAAACAAAAAAAGATTGCAGCTACCCATCCACCAATATTCCCAACAAGCTGTGGATTCTTATAAGCAAACGGAATAAAAAAAGAAGCAAGTAAAAAATTTGCGAAAATAAGCACAAAAAAACGATTGGCACTAGCGGTCGTCCGACTATAGTAAAAACGCTGCAAAACCAAAATTAATATCGCAAAAAACTGTAATACAGTCATAACCTCGTCAAAGGCTGAAAAACTTGAACAATAAAGATAATAAAAAAAAGCAAAATATCCGTTCAAATATCCAAATAAAAGCACATCACTTAAACCGCTACATGACCCCATAGAATAATTAATAATAATTTGTGGAACAAAACAGGCAAAATAAAAAACCTGAGAAGCCCATAGAACTATATTTATCAAAAGCTCACTCATACTCCCCCCCCAGAAATCAGTTACCCATTGCTCCCGCAGCAACGTTTATATTTTTTTCCAGAACCGCATGGACATTCATCATTGCGACCAACTTTAGGTTCAGAGCGCTTAACAGTTTTTGCTGAGGGATCAGACGTCCCATCGCCACCTATTTGCACTGACGCAAGCTCTTTTTCTCTGCGTTTTTCTATATCATGAATTTCAGAAACAGTAACTTCATCAGGACGCATTCTAAATATGCGCTGGACAATATTCCAAGTTATTTGTTCCATCATTTTTTCAAACTCAAAGAACGACTCTTTTTTATATTCGATTAACGGGTTCTTTTGACCGTACCCTCGCAGACCAATACCCTCTTTAAGCTGATCCATATTTTGCAGATGTAATTTCCAGGCCTGGTCAACAGTTTCGAGTAATATCCATTTTTCTGCTTCACCAATAATTTCGCTGCTTATCGAATTTCTGTATTGTTCATACTGATACACAAGAAAATCTATAATTCCATTTTGCATTAAAGAACTTGATTTACCCATGAAATCGGCTTTCTCAAAAACAGCTGGGCTCAACCCAGTTAATTTTTCCAAAGAAGAAATTATCTCAGCAGCTTCTTCTGGCAGACAAATTTCTTTAGGACAATGTATCGCAAAAAGACGTTCTATAACGTTACAGATCATCTCGCGAATCAGACCCTTAATTTGCTCAGCCCCTTCAAGAATTTCTCTGCGATATTGATAAATAACCATACGTTGATGATTCATAACGTCATCATATTCAAGTAAATGCTTACGAATATCAAAGTTTTGTTTTTCAACTTTTTCTTGAGCTTTTTCTATACTTCTTGAAACCATACCATGCTCAATACTCTCGCCTGGCTTCATGCCTATGCGCTCCATGGTCTTTTTAAGCTTTTCACCACCAAAGATACGCATGAGGTCATCTTCTAACGAAATATAAAACTTAGACGATCCCGGATCTCCCTGACGACCTGCTCGACCACGCAATTGATTATCAATACGTCTACTTTCATGGCGCTCTGTACCAATAATACGTAGGCCACCGGCTTCTATAACACCTGCGCCCAGTTTAATATCTGTACCTCGACCAGCCATATTAGTCGCAATCGTTACTCTACCCGCCTCACCAGCTTCTTTAACAATTTCAGCTTCACGTTCATGCTGCTTAGCATTCAAAACATTATGTTTTATACCGGATTGAGAAAGCTTATAGCTCAAAAGCTCTGAAGTTTCAATCGCAATAGTACCAACAAGAACTGGCTGCCCACGCTCATGACACTGCTTAATATCATCGATAACAGCATTAAATTTATCATCCCGCGATAAAAATACGATATCCGGTTGATCATCGCGAATCATTGGTTTATTGGTTGGGATAGAAATAACAGCAAGTTTATAAATCTTATGAAACTCTCCAGCTTCCGTCATGGCTGTACCGGTCATACCGGCAAGTTTTTTATATAATCTAAAGTAATTTTGTAACGTTATGGTCGCAAGCGTCTGATTTTCTCGCTCAATCGTAACACCTTCTTTAGCCTCAAGCGCTTGGTGCAGACCATCACTATAACGGCGTCCTGGCAATATACGGCCAGTAAACTCGTCGACAATCAAAACTTCACCTTCACGCACAACATAATCTACGTCATTTTTGAATAACGTATGGGCGCGTAACGCTTGAGTAATATGATGCAATAAAAGTATGTTCTCAGGAGCATACAGATTAGAAACATGAAGTAACTTCTCAACTTTATCAACACCATCTTCAGTCAAATGCACAGAACGTTCTTTTTCTTCTATTTCATAATCAGACTTATTCATGTGCAAGATAACGTTATTAGCAACTTGATATAAATTTGTACCCTTTTCGCCCGCGCCTGAAATAATTAATGGCGTTCTGGCTTCGTCGATCAAAATCGAGTCAACTTCGTCGACAATCGCATAATTCAAATCTCGTTGCACATAATCTTCCAGATCAAACTTCATGTTATCGCGCAAATAATCGAATCCGAATTCATTATTTGTACCATACGTAATATCAGAGCCATACTGCTTTTTACGTTCTTCGTCGTTCATATTATTTTGGATAATGCCAACTTCAAGCCCCAAATGGTTATAAATAGGACTCATCCATTCAGCATCTCGACGAGCAAGATAGTCGTTTACTGTTATCAGGTGAGCACCTTTGCCGGCAAGCGCATTTAAATACAACGGCAACGTCGCAACGAGTGTTTTACCTTCTCCTGTTTTCATTTCAGCAATTATACCCTCATGAAGCACGATGCCACCAATAAGCTGCGAATCAAAATGACGCATATTTAATAATCTTTTTGATGTTTCACGCACAACGGCAAAAGCCTCAGGCAAAATCGCATCAAGCGAATCCCCCCGACTCAAGCGCTCACGGAAATAATTAGTTTTTGCAGCAAGCTCAGCATCAGATAACAATAGAATTCTCGCCTCTAATGCATTAATTTGTTCAACAATAGGTTGAAGCCGCTTCAACTCACGGTCGTTTTTTGTACCAAAAATTTTTGCCAATAAATTTACAATCATTTTATCTTCCTACCTCTTGTTTCAAACATTCTGTTTCGAAATCATAATCTGAAAAACATTGCCGTCTGCCCTCTTGTAGGGTAGCACAAAGATATTTTCTTATAAAAGAATTTAGTTAAGATCAAGTCCAACTAGATGAAACGCAGCCCGAAATTCAGGGACCATAGAGTCACCAAGAAAATCACCCATGATATCATCAAAACCAACAGTACAATAACAATCTTTATATTTTCTAGGAAATTTTCTTCGGTCAGTACACGATAATCTATATGAAGTTTTTTGCTGATTAATTTTAAGCTGCATAAGCGTTGCACTTCCCATATATCGATCAATAAAATCAAGAATTATCGGCATAAAAATAAATACTGGGAGAGGGGATATTAATAAATCATCACGATACATGTAATTCCCATCACCACCAAAACACCACAACTCATTGTGCCGGGGAGATATCCCATCAATTTTAATAGAGATTTGCTTCACATGAGGTCCCATATCGTTATTACTATTTTTATTATTATTCTTTTTATCCCCACATAGTTTTTTATATGAATCAAAACGGCGACGAGACGAGGCATCAGGACTAGACATAACATCAAGAACCTGCACCCAATCACCATACGAAAAAAAACTATACACATCTTTAAATATAGGGCTATAAACGAACTTCTCAGTTTTACTCTGAACTGGAGTTCCCAACAATACTGCTTTATCTATAATAAGATTTTTGCCAAATTTTTGCTCAGAAGCAGGCAAATTCAAAAGAACGTTGCCTCCGTGACTATGTCCAAACGCATAAACTTCTACGTCTTTATCATTATGTTTTGCCCGTAAATCTTTTATTTTTTGTATTAACGCATGATACAAATTATCAGCGCTGCGCGCTCTTTGACGAGCACTTAAACGTCCATTCCAACTAAACGTACAGAAAGAATACGAAGTTTCAACATCAGAAACAATAAAATCGCACATTCTTTCGTACAAGAGCGCAGAAACAAATGCTGCCTGATGAGAGCGAATATATTTTGGGTCATAAGAAATATCATGCAAACCATCACAACCAAACGGTTGATATGCATAAATATTCGGAATCCACGGGATTATAGTCCCATGAATAAAAACAACAAGCACATGTTTTTTAGGAACACATTTTTGTTGCCCATGTTCAATTATATAAACGGGTATTTTGGCAGGTACTGCGTTAGAACAAAAAAGCACTGAACTCGCACAAAACATCGTGCAAGCGCAAATAAAATAACACAAACCAATATATTTAATTAAAAAACTTTTTTTCACACTCATAATTTCTGTTATACAAAAGAGCTCGTTTTTACTGATTTTAACCACAGGATATAAAAACTAAAATACGCTATTATCGAACTTTTCGCAACCATATAGAAAACTTAAAACCCTTTACAAGTGAGCGTTATTTCAATATGGTAAGAAAGTTGAATAGATCTGCTCAACACAAAGCAAAAACGAGTGAATTAAAACAAGGGCAATAATCAATGGTACAACATAAAAACCCTAGCTATTCAGAGGCTCAAACAAACGATCAATCAACAACTTTAGCTAGTCCCGCAAAAGGCACAATTTTACGTATTAGTGGCACCATTGTTGACGTTCAATTTTCCCAAGATCAAGTTCCGCCCATCTTAAATAGACTTATTATTATTTTACCTGAAAACCTTCGGGCTCAAAAACAAAAAGATACCCTCAGCCTTGAAATAGCACAGCACCTGGGCGACGGAATCACACGCTGTATAGCACTTGAACCACTCGAAGGCGTACCACGTGGACTAGAAGTTATTGATACCCAAAACCCAATAATGGCACCCGTCGGCAAAGAAGTTCTTGGACGCGTGTTTGACGTACTCGGCAACACCATCGACGAAATCCCAATAGAAGTCAAAGCCAAGCGTTGGCCAATTTTCAGGCCAGCACCCAGCCTAATTGAACAAAAAACGACCACTGATATTTTAGAAACCGGCATCAAAGCAATCGATCTCCTATGTCCCTACACAAAAGGCTCAAAAATTGGGCTCTTTGGTGGAGCAGGAGTCGGTAAAACATTTATTGTTCAAGAATTAATCCGAAACATCGCTATCGAACACGGTGGCTACTCAGTCTTTGTTGGGATTGGCGAACGAACCAGAGAAGGCAATGAACTCTGGCTTGAAATGAAAAAATCAGGGGTAATAAACAAAACAGCACTTATTTTTGGCCAAATGGGAGAAATGCCAGGAGCCCGCATGCGTGTTGGGCTCACTGGCCTAACTATGGCAGAATACTTTCGAGATGAAGAAAAAAAAGACACACTTTTATTTATCGATAATATTTTTAGATATGTTCAAGCCGGCGCAGAAGTATCAGCACTTCTGGGACGTATGCCATCTGCTGTTGGCTACCAACCAACACTTGCATCAGAAATGGGCATGCTCCAAGAACGCATCACCAGCACCCATAACGGCTCGATAACATCAATTCAAGCTGTTTACGTACCCGCTGACGATTATACAGATCCAGCCCCCGCAACAACGTTCCAACATCTTGACTCGAGCACCGTACTCTCTCGCAAAATGTCCCAAATTGGCCTCTATCCAGCTGTCGACCCACTCGATTCATCATCAAGCGCACTCAAGCCATCTATCGTTGGGAAAGCTCATTACAATACAGCCCAAAAAGTTTTGCAAATATTACAAAAATACAAAGAGCTCCAAGACATTATTGCTATCTTAGGTATGGATGAACTGTCTGATGAAGACAAAACAACCGTATATCGCGCTCGAAAAATTCAAAAGTTCCTGACGCAACCGTTCTTTATTATGAACGGTCCAACCGGGGGACGCTTTGTAAAACGTGAGCAAACGATACATGATTTTGAAAAAATCGTTGCCGGTGAATGTGATAGCATTCCCGAACAAGCTTTTTATATGTGCGGCACGCTCCAAGAAGTTCTCGAAAAAGCCAAAATAAAAGTTTAATATTTCTATAAACATAAGAATAAATGAACAAAATGACATTTGAACTAGAAATTATTACCCCAGAAACTTCAGAAAACATAACAGTTTTCTGGATTGAAATAGAAAGCCCAACCGGGAGTTTTTTAATTGGCCCAGACCATAGCCCTCTTATTTCAGTTATCAAGAAAAAAAGTATCTTCTCTTACAAAGCCCAAAACAATGAAGAACATACCCGTGAAGCAACTGCCGGAGGAATTATCAAAATAACTGAAAACAAAGCTTTTATCTTACTTGATCATTAATATCATTTACCCAAACATATGTTTGACGGCCATTATTTTCTTGCCTATACTTACTTTTTATCTCAAGAAACTCGTAGTTTACGGGCAATAAGCTCTTTTTTAAGAGCTTATTTTTTATTTAATACGCTTTATTTTAAAGGTGCTTGAGTTATGGCAAAAGCAAACAGAATTATAAACGCCCTGTGGGGAGACCTTAAGGGCGAAGAGCTCAAAAAGTTCTCTCTTCTCGCGCTTGGCTTTTTCTTTCTCATCGGCTCATACTGGCCACTCAAGACGCTTAAAGACAGTATTTTTATTAATATAGTTGGGCAAGAAAACTTACCCTATGCGAAAATGATCTCTTTGGCACTCTTTTTCCCATTAGTCCTAGCGTATTCAAAATTAATAGATCATTTTTCCAAAGAAGCCATGATTTATGGGCTTATTTTATTTTACGGTATTTTGGGCCTCGCTTTTGTTGCAGCACTCTACCATCCGACAATTGGCCTACAAAATACCCAAGTAAGCTCAGGAAGACTTCTCGGGTGGTTGTTCTTCGTATACGTAGAAAGCTATATATCGTTAATGGTCTCACTTTATTGGTCATTCGTTAACGACATAACAACACCTGAATCGGCAAAAAAAGGCTACGGGCTGATTATATTTGGCACTCAGCTGGGAGGCTTTCTTTTTATACTTCTAGGACACCATCTATCGGCAAATCCAGAAAATTATGCCCAGTCAGCACCGCTAATTGTACTAATTTGCGTTTCGTTCTTTTTTGCAATAGCCCTAATAATCTTTCTCTTGCAACATGTTGTACACGCAGAACACCTAATAAGCTACGAAGACAAACACAGCATACAAGCAGAAAAAGAAACAACCGTTGGTTTTTTAGACGGGCTTAAAGTTCTGGTTACTCGCCCTTATGTCGCAGGGATCTTTGGAATCATCTTTTTTCATGAATTCACCTCGACTATCATGGGGTACCAGATGTTCTGCATCGCCAAAGCAACCTATCCAAATGCTGGATTATTTAATAAATTTATGTTCGATTATGCACTGGCCGTACAGGGCATCGCCTGTTTATTCGGACTTGTTGGCACATCGTTCTTTCAACGAAGATTTGGCATCAAATTTTGCATCGTTGCCTATCCCGTTTTATTAGGGCTATTCATTCTTTCTTTCATCATTTCACCAACACTCAATTCTATCTTTTGCGTCATGCTTATAGCGAAAGCAATAAACTTTGCATTAAATCAACCTGCAAAAGAAGTACTTTATATCCCTACATCAAAAAATATCAAATTTAAATCAAAAGCATGGGTTGATATGTTTGGAATGAGATTCGCCAAGGGAATCGGCTCAATGGTCAACAAAATTCCATCAGTAACGTTACCATTTGTAATAGTCCTAAGTATTATTGGCTTATGGACCGGCCTATCAAATGCCCTTGGAAACTACTACCAAAAGGCGGTTGCCGATAAAAAACTCATCGAATAAATACAAAAAAATACATGCTGTCATTTGCCATTAGATAAAACATAAGGTAAAATGGAGTGTAAAGATGGATGTTTCACGATCACGTGTCGACCTCAATCCAAAACACGTCACCATAAAATTCAAGCTAATCTTTACAATAAAAAACTTTATTTTCTTCGTTCTTTTTTTTTAGACTTATTGCTGTTATGTATAAAAATATATGAAATTTATAATTTTTTGAGGGCCAAATACTCGTTCCCTCGGCAGTATACTGAAAGGGTGATATATCGAGAATAAGTAAATATTTAAAATATTTGTTAACAAAAAAATGTTCGATAAAAATGCGTATAATTCTATAAAATCAATTAACAGGGAGTTACTTATGAAGATTTTGCAAAAAATCAAAGTGTTCTTATGGGGCGATATATCCAAAGAAGAAATGGAACGTTTTGGAATGCTTGCACTCACATTCATGCTCATTATCGGTGCTTATTGGCTCTTACGTCCTCTAAAAGACGGTGTATTTATGTCCGTTGTCGGTAGAGACTTTTTGCCTTATGCAAAAATTATTTCACTCTGCTGGATTTTCCCTCTTGTTCTTATTTACAGCAAATTAGTTGATCTCGTAGAAAAACAAAAACTTTTCTACATCATCTGTGGCTCATATGCAACATTATTTACCGTCGTTGCATACTTGCTCACGCATCCAACTATTGGTTTGGCCAATACTGTTCCCAGCCCAAAAAGAGCTCTTGGATGGGTATTTTACTTAGCCGTTGAAAGCTTTGGATCTCTTTTAATTGCTCTTTTCTGGTCATTTGTTGCAAGTAACACCAAAACCGAATCAGCCAAACGCGGTTACGGTATCATTATTTTTGGGGCTCAAATCGGCTCTATGATTGGACCAATGCTCGCTATTAATGCAGATTACTTTGGATTGCCATTGCTCACCCTCATGGTTGCAATTGCTCTTTGCTTAGTACCGGTACTTATAAAAATATTTATTTCTCTATTTCCAGGAACAGCTGAAACCGACGTAAGCAAACAGAAGAAAACCGGTTCTACAGAAGGTTTAAAACTTATCGCAACTCGTCCATATCTTCTTGGAATCTTAGGCGTTTCAACACTGTACGAAGTAGTTGCTACAATTCTTGATCTTAAGTTCAAAATGCTCGTTGGCGATACTTTCTCTACAGCTGCCCAAGCAACAAGCTTCCTTGGTTACTTTGGATTCGCAACAAACTTATTAACCTTCATATTCACATTTGTTGGTACAAGCTTTGTTATTAGAAAAATGGGCCTAACATTCTGCTTAGTTGCTTACCCAGCACTTGCAGCAGCACTTGTTTTATTTGCATGGTTATATCCAGTTCTCAGCGTACTCTTTGGTTGCATGATGGCATACAAAGCCATGTCTTATGCGCTCAACAACCCATGTAAAGAAATCATGTACATCCCAACAAGCAAAGACGTTAAGTTTAAAGCAAAAGGCTGGATCGACATGTTCGGTTCAAGAACTGCCAAGGGCCTTGGTTCTGGAATCCAAGCTTTGGCACTTAAAACATCAAACGTTATCGCTTATGGCTCAATTCTTTCATTGGGAGTTGTTGCTATTTGGTTAACAGCTGCTATTTATGTTGGCAGAAAGAACAAAACGCTCGTCGAATCCGGACAAATCTTACAATAAACTCGACACGTTTCGTTTAGCTTAGTTTAAATAAAAGCGGGCACAGATTTTTTAAGTCTGTGCCCGCTTTTATTTAAACGCCCATTATTATTTTTTAAGAAACACTCAAACCTCATCCAAAAAGCTCATAATCTGTTTCACAGATTGCCAACTAATCAAATCTTTATAGCCAGTTATTCTGTTTTTAGGGCCCGCGTACACAACATAATTTTCTCTGTTATCTATATTGGCCGTTCGTACTTCATCTTTCCAATATGTTAAACCAGAAAAGAAACTCGAGTTTGCCGTTCTACCAGCTTTCATTTCAATAGCTATAACTCTCGTGCCGTATTGTATTATGCAATCGACTTCGTGCTTATCTTTGTCCTGCCAAAAATAAATCGTTGGCTCTTCCCCTTTGTTATAAAAATGTTTTACTATCTCAGAAATAATGAGTGACTCAAAAATATTACCTCTTTTTTGATGAGTAAAAAGCTCGGCTTTTGTTATTTTGAGCAAATAACAAATAAGCCCTGTATCATAAAAATAAAGTTTTGGACTTTTAACAAACCGCTTACCAAAGCTCTTTTCATACGGTCGCAAAAGAAAAACAATATAACTGGCTTCTAAAATAGAAATCCACCTTTTAATGGTATTATCACTCACACGACATTCACGGCCTAATTCAGAAAAATTAACAAGTTGCCCAACTCGTTCAGCACAAAGAACCAAAAAGACCTGAAAAGTAGCCAAATCACCAACATTCGAGAGTTGGCGCACATCGCGCTCTAAATAAGTACGTACATATTGCGCATATAAACGTTTATGAGGAGTCTTACTCACAAACGTAGCAGGATAAAATCCACGATGCATAAAGTACTCAACTTCATCCGTAAGCAACCCCTCCACTTCAAGCTCATCAACAGACAACGGCAAAAGAGTATGAAGAGAAACCCTACCAACCAAAGATTGTGAGATAGCTTGGTTCATCAAAAAATTTTGTGATCCAGTCAATATAAAATAGCCCTGTTTTTTTTCTGAATCTACAATGGTCTGAATATACGAAAGCAAATCAGGTACATACTGAAACTCATCAATAATCAGCCCAAACTCATTGCGATAGAGCTCCAAAAAAGATCTTGGGTCCCCAAGAGCCGCTTTTCGTACATCTGTATCTTCAAGGGATATATAGGCATGCTTATCAAACATGTGCCGGGCAAGCGTTGTCTTGCCAGATTGACGTGGACCAAGAATCGCAACAGCGGGAAAATACAGAGATCCCTCTGCGATATCTCTCTCAAGAAATCGTTTTATATACATAACATCCCATCAAACGTTATACCCTAGCTCTCAATCGCACAAATTACCTGACATTTTCGATATACATATCGAAAATGCTAACATTACATATCGAATTTGTCTATACTCAATGTCGAATATGTCAGCCCTCTATATCGAATTCGCCAGCTATCAATATCGAATTAGCCTGGCGCAACGTTTTTTATTTTTTACCAGAGCCCGTTTTTTATTTTTACCTGGCTTTTAACAGCAAAAACGTTACAATCATCACGTTAGAAAATACGTTTTGACTAAATCCTGAAACAAGTTCCCGACCTTCGCGTGAAGCTTCGGTGAGCAGGCAGGATGACAAAAATAAAAATTAAAACGTATGACAAAAAAGGGGAGTTAGTATGTTCAAAAAAATTCGTATCGCCCTCTGGGGAAATCTGACGAAAAAAGAGCTTTTAGAATTTGGCATGCTCGCTGCAACGCTCTTTATTATTTTAGGTTCATACTGGCTAATGAAGCCACTCAAAGATGCCGTCTTCATGAAAACCGTCGGCAGACTCTATTTACCCTATGCAAAAATAGCAAGTTTTCTGGTTATCTTCCCCCTCATTCTTATTTACTCAAAGTTAGTCGATTTAGTCGAAAAACAAAAACTTTTTTATATTATCTGTTCCTGTTATAGCCTAATTTTTTTAGTTATTTCACTATTATTAACCCATAACACAATAGGTCTAGCCAATACAAACCCAAGCCCAAAACGTATAATCGGCTGGATTTTATATGTCGCCATTGAAACTTTTGGCTCATTACTTGTCACACTCTTTTGGTCTTTCGTTGTCAGCTCAACAGACGTTTCATCTGCAAAGCGCGGATACCCCCTAATACTCGCAGGAGCTCAAATCGGCGCAATTTGCGGCCCTTCTATTGCCATACACGCGCCATTATTTGGAATCCCAACACTAACACTCGCCATAGCAATAAGTGTTATGCTCATTCCAATACTTATAAAAATTTTTATTACACTATATCCCGCAACAGCTGAAGCTCATATTCCTGATGAAGAAAAAACAGGACCACTAGAAGGCATTAAACTTCTTTTTTCTCATAAATATTTACTCGGCATTCTTGGTGTTGCAACGTTATTTGATATTATTGCCTCTATTTTAGAATATCAACTCGACTTTCTGGCAGATATTACCTACCACAGCGCTGAAAAAATCACCTCTTTTATTGGTTATTTAGGACTCACCACAAATAGCCTGTCGCTCGTATTCGCTGTTTTTGGTACTGGATTCTTAATACGCCAACTTGGTTTAACTTTTTGCTTAGTTCTTTTTCCTATCGTCACCGCATTAGCTGTCTGTAACGTGTTAGTTTTTCCAACAATATGGATTTTATTCGCAAGTGTTGTTATCATCAAAGCCCTCAGTTACGCATTAAATAATCCAAGCAAAGAAATTATGTATATACCAACAAGCAGAGACGTCAAATTTAAAACAAAAAGTTGGATAGACATGTTTGGACTGCGCACCACCAAAGCTATAGGATCAGGGATTAACATGTGTTTCACACAGTTTACAGACTTGATCATGTACGGCTCGCTGGTCTCATTCGGCGTTATTGGTATCTGGATAGCAGCAGCATTTTATGTAGGCAAAACAAATAAAAAACTTATTGAATCAGGGCAAATTATTAAATAGGCACAATATGACAAATCTTCTTAAAACAGAATTTCAAAATTTTTTAAAAAATAACCTGAACCCACCACAATTAAAAGCTGTCGCTCAAAAAGAAGGCGCACTACTTGTTGTTGCTGGTGCTGGCTCAGGAAAAACACGCGTTATTACGTCACGTATCACAAATTTAATACTCGAAGAAGAACAAGACCCCAGTTCTATTGTTGCACTCACGTTTACAAACAAAGCAGCAAACGAAATGAAGCAACGTATTATTAAATTCTTAGGAGCTCGATATAACTTACCGTTTGTTGGCACATTTCATTCTTATTGTCTTTTTCTTATGCGCTCAAACCCAAACTTACTCCCATACCCACAATTTTCTATTATGGATACAGACGACAAATTAAGCTTATTGCGCAAAATCATCAAAACAAACGCGCTTGAAAAATATTCAACGCCCCACCAATTAAATTATCAAATATCAAACATAAAAAACGGCCTACACGCTGACCCCAACGATAACATGTTTGGACATCCAATCGTCAAAGAAATCTATCTCGCATACGAATCTGAAAAAGCTGCCGCCCACTGTTTTGATTTTGACGATCTTATTTTGCAAGTTTTACAGATGTTTAAATCAGAAAAAGAATTTAAACAAAGATTCCAGCAAAATATTAAACATATTCTAGTCGACGAATACCAAGATACAAGCCATTCACAGCACGATTTACTCAAACACATGGCACTAAACGAAAATAACAAAGTAACCGCAACATCTTTATGTATCGTCGGAGACGAAGACCAATCTATTTATTCATGGCGCGGTGCAACAGTCACAAATATGCTCACGTTTAAAAAAGACTTCGCTCCTGTTACCAGTATAAAAATTGAACAAAATTATCGATCTGTAACCCCTATTCTTGAGGCTGCAAATAGTTTAATCGAACACAATAAGCTCAGAAATCCAAAAAACCTCTGGTCTGAGCGAAAAGCACAAGACAGAATACTATCAATCGCCTGTCGCTCCGGTGAACAAGAAGCAGATATTATTTCAAACCTAATCAAAACACTACCTGAAACAAAAAAAGTAAAAGACGTCGCGATTTTATACAGAACACATTTTCAGTCCAGAATACTTGAAGAATCACTCATATATCACGCGCTTCCCTATCGCATCGTTGGCGGTATAAGATTTTATGAACGCCAAGAAATAAAAGATTTACTCGCGTACTTACGCCTAATCGTAAACCCATTTGATAAAATAAGCTTAACACGCATAATTAATGTACCACTACGTGGCCTGGGCGATAAATTTGAGCAGCAACTCATGCAAGAATGGATCCAAAACCCATTTTTTGACTTTAAAGAGCTCCTTACAAACATGCTTAATACGCCAGAAATACATGATATACCGACTAAAAAACGCGAAGCGCTCAAAAACTTCTTATCTATTTACGATAATATCAATCCAAAAACGTCCCCATCTCAATTAATGGACATTATTCTTAAAAAAACAGATTATTTAGCATATCTGAGAAACGCTTTTGACCCCAAAGATGCAGAAACAAAAATAGAGAACGTACAAGAATTTGTACGTTCAATAAACATGTATGAATTTACACCAGCACCAAGCGCCCAAGAATTTTACGATACAGCTAACACGACAAATTCTCACAGCAAAAAAAGTACAGACATATCACTCGAAAACTTCTTATACGAAATAGCATTGTTACAAGAAAAAATAAAAGAAGAAACAACAGAAGATCATGTCCAGCTCATGACGCTACATGCAGCTAAAGGCCTAGAATTTGACGTCGTTATTATAGCAGGACTCGAAGAAGGCTTACTGCCAAGCAGCAAGTCGCTCACAACAAACGACGAGCTCGAAGAAGAACGTCGCCTATTTTACGTTGGCATAACACGAGCAAAAGAATACTTAGCCCTTACGCATGCCTCATATCGCAGTACTTTTGGCCAAATAACAGACCAAGTATCCTCACGCTTTCTCTCAGAGATAGACACCAAACACATAAGAACTTTTGACGCAGAACAACGAGACACTCAAAATACACGCAGCACACTCCGTCAGTGGCTCGGACTAGAACCGCTCAAAAGCGATCTCATAACGTTTAATTTTAACAAAACAACAACCCCCGCAACCAAAACAACCGGACTCTCAAGTTGGGCCCCTGCAGGAAAACGCAGTTCCCATAAAACTGAATTTAAAAACACACAAACAATCTCAAAAAGCTCCCGACTAAAAGCAACAACGTCAACGACGCCCAAAGAAATACTTAAAAACAGGTTAAAAGAAGCTCACGCGCGTAAAAATCAAGTAGAAGAAAAGAATAACCTACAAGCGCTTGATCGTGCTCAAAGTGGCCAAGATTTTGGCATCTGGCAAAAAAACCAAAGCGTGTTTCACAAAAAATTTGGGTTAGGTGTAATCACAGATATAGAACCGGCAAATATACCAGACAAAAAAGACGAATACTATATAACGGCGATATTCAAGATTGGCAAAAAACAAATTCTTTCAAGCTTCTTGAGTACAAAGTAAACCAACACTAAATGCTATTTACTACGCATCACTCATCTTCCATCCTATTTGTATTGCATTCAGTCCCAAAATCTTTACTATCCACAATTTCACCTAAAAGAATCGTCTGTATTATTTTACTCGTAGCTTGTTTATATGCTTCTTGCAACTCATCTCTTGTGTAAGCAAATGCCTTTAAAATTTGAGAGAGAACTATTATCGAAACTCGTTTTTCTATAGCTTGAATCAAAAGGCTATACGCAAAGACCGTAATTTTTGACCTAAAAGAAATATTATTAAGCATTTCAGTTAAAACATTATCTAATCTAGAATCGTTTAAAGCAATAGATAGAGCCTCATATGCACCGTCCCCAGAAACATCATACAAAAAAGAACTATTCATCAATAGCTTCGGCAAAAAATCGCAATAATCTCTCGCCACAATAATAAGATACTCGTCTGCTATTTCGCCATTATAATTATCCAGATCAAACATTTTCCTTCGCTTGTTGCCTGTAAATTCACCAAATTCTTCTTCAACTTCTTCTCTCTTTCTTTTCATAGCGTGAAGATCAACAAAGGGACAAAGCAAACAAAAACAAATCATAAAACATAAACTTTTTATATAACAAACTTTGCCCATAGTGCGCTTTCTATTTTTAACATAAAAAAACTTTTTTTACGCTACAACGTATGCTACTGCTCATGTTAAAAAGCCCCGACTTTTTCAAGTCGAGGCTTTTTTGCATTTAACATAATTTAACGCATTTTATCACGCGACAAACCCAGATCTTATTTCACGTCTGTGTCAGACAACTGACCAGGTTCTTCTAGTGTCCGTGCAGCAACTTCTTGTGCCATTTTTTTCTGAGCTTCTTCTTTTACCGAGTATAACGCCTGTTGCTGAGCAAGTTTAAACAATGTTTGCAAGTTCATGTACGCCACCTGACAGTGATTATCTATCTGATAAGCTTTTTGAAATAATTCAGCAGCTTTTTTGATTTCATCTCTCTTGAAATAGATAGCGCCCATGCCATTATAAGCTTCAGCAAAAGCGTTATCTAATTCGATTATTTTATTATATTCAGCAAGAGCTTCATCATATTTTTCTTGAGAGCTATAAACGTTAGCCAAGTTATTTTGCGCGCTCAAAAATGTTTTTTCCATTTCTAACGATTTTTTAAAATTCTCAATCGCTTTTTCTTTATCTTCTTTTCGGTACCAAGCACATCCCAAATCGTTATACGCAAATGCTACCCAAATTTTATCTTCTTCAGTTAAATCTGTTTTACCTTCAGCCCACTCTGTAATACCACTAAATTGTTCCATAGCTTCAGCAATTTTATTATTTAAATAGAAAAAGTGGCCCAAGTTATATTTAACAAGTAAATCACGAGCATCTACAACAAGGGCTTTTTCAAACATCTGCTGCGCTTTATCAAGTTTCTTTTCTGCATGATAAATAAGTGCCAAATTATTATATAACTCAACACATTCATATGCTCTAAGCGCTTCATGATACTCTTTAATCGCATCTTTTACGCGCCCATTGTTAAAACACTTATTCGCATATTCCATTAATCCCTGAATATTTGGCGCTTTATCATGATCTTTAAGTTTATTATAAGATCCAAAACTGCCGGTAAGAATACTTGTCAAAATTTTCATCGATGACCCCATAGCCTTTTATATCGTAAACTACTATTAAAATTTACTAAATTGTACCTAAAAAACAGATTAAATCCAAATTTCACGCATATTAAACACTTGTTTTCTCAAATAATGCCAAAAATTCTTTATTACCTGAAGCGGCTCCCGTTATTGGTGAATCAATCACCCCAACCATCTTAAAACCAAACTCAAGCATTCCCATTTGCACCTTTTTAATCACTTTCTCATGCACTGCATCACCTTTAACTAAACCTCCAGATCCTATATCTTTCCGGTCAGCTTCAAACTGAGGCTTAATAAGTATAATTATTTTGCCTGCCTGCTTTAATAATTTACTTACAGCAGGCATAACTTTAAGCACCGATATAAACGAGAGATCAAGCGTAATAAGATCAACCAATTCAGGTAGTTTCTCCAAATAACGCAAATTCGTTTCTTCAAGCAGCACTAATCGTTGGTCTGCCTGTACTTTCTCATGCACCTGTCCCTTGCCAACATCAACCCCATATACTTTTTTGGCACCACGTTGCAACAAGCAATCAGTAAATCCACCGGTAGAAATACCTGCATCCAGCACGACAAAATCTTTAACGTCTATCTTAAAGTTTTCAAGAGCCGCTTCGAGCTTTACCCCAGCTCTACTTACAAATTTTGGCTGATCAATCGTCAACGTAATTTCGCACGTAACATCGATTAATTTGCCTGATTTATCTGCAATTTTACCATCAACAAATACAAGTCCCTGCATGATAAAACTTTGCACCTGATTACGTGTAAGATGCGGATGCCGTTCAAGTACCAGCACATCAAGCCTTTTTTTTTCTTTCATGCTCTTACTTATTTTTCTTTTACTTCTTTTTTAGCATCAGACAACTGTTCTACCAACTTTGATTTCTCATAAAAATATCGTGCAGGTAAGACTTCTTCGTCTTTTAATATTTTCTCAAGAGATAACACAGCATAGAGTTGCTCGTCAGTTTTAACAGTCACATGGCCCGTTTTTTTATCTCTCAATACAATGCGTCTAAAATCAGCAAGAGACTTAACTTTTTCGCCATTTACTTCTTCGATTATAGATCCTGGCATCAAAACACGTGCTTTAAAAGCCTGAGAATTTGGCAAAATATGAGTCATAAGTAATGCAGGCTCATGCTGTTTTTCTGAACGCCCATAATTTACAAGTGTCGGAACGCTTGAAAGCATTATACCAACATGATTAAGTGTCAGATTCATGAGAATCATGCCACCAAAAACTTCGTAATCTGTCGCTTCTTTTTCAAATTCTGGATAAATATTGCGCACGGGAGGCAAATACTTATCTTCAAGTTTAAAGTTAAATTTTACCGGTTTCCCTTTGCGATAAATTAAAAATTGTAGTACGTCACCAACTTTATATCGATTTAAAAATTCAAACAAAGAAACTTTGTCTTCGCTCCATGGCACATCAAGCTCACCATATATATCTACTTTATGCCCATTAAATTCATAGAGCATATCACCTTCTTTAACGCCAACATCTTTCATTAAAGTATTATCAAAAACTTTTGCAATATACCAACCGCCATCATCTGGGTTACCAAGAAATTTAACCATTTCTGGAGTTGCCCACGTAAAAATACAACCAAGCGTCGGTTTTCTCAAAAGTTTTACTTTACGTAAATCTTGCAACGCACTCTTTACTTCGTTAATAGGAATAATATACCCAACATTTTGAGCCGATGGCACACCCTGAGCATTAATACCAATAACTTCGCCCTCTGTATTAAGAGCTGGTCCACCAGAGTTACCAGGATTTAATGGAGTAGATACTTGAATATATCCAAAATAACCAAGCCGTTCACGGCCACTCACAATACCTAACGTACTTTTTAAACGACTTTGACCCAGCGGATAGCCAAGAGCAAGCACTTCTTGAGATCGCATAATCTGATCAGAATCACCAAGCACCAGATATGGTATCTCTTTCAATTTTTCTTTTACTTTTTTCAAATCTTCAGAAGTTAATCTCAATAACGCAATATCACGCGCCGGACCAACACCAACAATTTCAGCATCAAAACGCTCTAGCCCCAAAGACGATATCTGTATCTGAATAGAAGTAGCCTCGCTCACTACATGATAATTTGTAATAATATCGCCACTATTATTAATAAAAAAACCACTTCCACGGCTTGCGCCCTGTTTTGGCGTTTTATACGGCTCAATCCAATTAAACTCTGCGACATCAGCAAACACTTGAACAACGGTATCTTTAACTTTTTTTTGAATATCAAGCCACATTGATTGTGATTGAGTAACAAATGCTTTTGAGGCGTTTGCATTTAAAAATTCTTTTTTTTGTCCCTGCAATTGCTGATCAATACTGCTTTTTAATAACGCATATTCTTCTTCAAGTTTCAACACGTGAGACTTTTGAGAATAAAATACATATGCGATACATCCAAAAGTTGCCCCAGCAAATATTAATGCAAAAAATAGCTTACCCCTGAAATTCAACATAATAACCCTCAATAATAAATTTTAAGCAACAAACACATATAACTATCAATATTATTCTTTAGCTTGGTTCTTTAGCGTATAAAAAAAACCAAAAGCTTCGAATAAAAGAAAAAACAAAATATATAAGAAAAAATAATAATACAACATTCGTAAATCCCATTACTATGCCAACCGCTATAAAGCCAAGAATAATAAGTGCACTCCAGCCCCTTTTCATATGCTTAAACGTTGGAAACCGGAGAGTACTAATCATAAGAACACCTAAAAAAACCATAAGAACCGAAAGCACAACTAAAGACCAAAAATCACGATAAGCGTAACCCAAATTTAAAAGTAACGTTGCAAGAAAGCATCCCGCAATCGTCGTTGGTAGACCTAAGAAAAAAATACTTTGCTCATTACTCGTAATATTAAATCGAGCAAGTCTGAGCACCCCTGCAAGAAAAAACAGAGCACAAGACATCAAACCAATAAACCCAAATTTATATAACTCCCAACTGTACACTAAAAAAGCAGGAGCTACACAAAAAGATATCGCGTCGCACAGTGAATCAAGTTGCATACCAAGCTCACTGGTTGTGCCTGCAAGCCGAGCAACTCGGCCGTCCAATAAATCCATAAGAGCGCCAAGCAAAATAAAATATGCCGCTCCAATAAAATCTGTCTGTGATGAAAAAACTATTGATAAAAAACCAAAAAAGCCGTTACCCAACGTAAAAATGTGTGGTAATATCTCAAGGCCTTTACGCAGCGTAAACCGCTTTTTGCGCACCAAACTCTTATCAAATCGTTTTATCAAACCCATACCAACCCTTTATAATTTAGCAAGAGCGCTCTCCCTACCATGTTCAGCGGGGCCTTGGCCAAGACTGAAAACTTATCAAAGGGTCTATTAAAACTGTTCTTATTTGGCTACGCTTACTTTTGCATGTCTTACAACTTTACCTTTTAACGTATACCCCTTTTCAAAGCACTGAACAATATGATGAGATACAACTTCTTCAGTTTCAACTTGCATAACAGCTTCGTGTAATTCTGGATCAAATTCACCTGTAACAACAACGGCTTCAATGCCAAGTGTACTAAAAATTTTTTGCCATTTTTTTTGAATTAATAGCAAACCATCAAGCCATATTTTTACATCGTCGCTTACGCTTTTTTCTGCGAGTTCTATTGCCCGGTCTAGCTCATCAAAAATAGGCAATAAATCTTCAAGCATCTCAACCCGAGCCATAAGCATCCATTCAATGCGTTCTTTTTCTACGCGCCGTTTATAATTCTGAAAATCTGCACTTAAACGCAAAAATTGCTCTTTGTACGCATCTTGCTCCATTTGCTGTTCACCACTCTCGTTATTCTCTGCGTTATCTAAATCGTTGTTTTCGATATTCTTTTCGTTCTCATTAATCATAAATTCCCATCACAATTATTATTCTTATCTTTTTATCCCGAGCCTGCCCCTCTACACTCATGCTGAAGCTATCGAAGCATTCATTTATTTTGTTTCGTCATCCCTGACTTCAATCTAGGATCCACGTCGAAAATTTTATCTTGCCTAAATACACCGTAAATTTAGCATAAAAAACCGCATTACAAAAGAGGTTACGCATGCCATTATTCTATATGAAATAAAAACAACACAAAAATACAAAAAAGACACGATAAAACCTAAAAAAAAAGAGATACCCATGCTCTACCAAACCTATATAAAACTCTGTACACAGAACAATATAGAAACCGGATTCTCGCAACGCATCCCAAATTACGCACCCAAATACAATGCTCGTTATTTGGCTCTTGGCCACGCTATAAAAAAGCTTCAAAATAAACAAAATAACAAGCAAAACAGCCAGACAATTATTTTATCGATAAGACATATCAAGTAAAAAACCTTAGTACCCGACAATTTTATGCCCTAAAATAAAGACTCAATCCAATTTTTACCTAGTGTTAAAACACTAGGCTTGCAAGAGAGCTTCAGGCGATTACGCCTGATGAGCTGGAAACAATGCATGACACTGATGCTCAGATGCAATCACCTGAAATTTGGCATCAGCGAATAGTTTCAACCATAGGGAAATTGAATAAAAACCTACAACAATGCTCGCCGGGTTCAAGTCCCGTTTCCCACTCCAAAATCAGCCCTCAGATACAAAACATCAAAAAAACTAGCGTTTTTAGCACACATTTTTTACGTAATAAGAGAAATTAGGTTTGGATCCTGCCCCGGATCGGGTCCGGGGTGACAATGGAGCACGAACCTTACCCTACGGTTTACTAAATCACCCAAATTATACTTACTTGATTCGGGGCTGCTAGCTTATCTTCTGGACACTAATCTTCAAAAAGCCCTCACCAATAGCACACACATGGGCAAAATATTTGAAAACTTTATCGTTGGCGAACTCAAGAAACAGGCAACCTGGAGCAAAATAATTGTAAACATGTATCATTGCAGAACAACAGAAGGCCAAGAAGTCGACGTAATACTCGAAGATCGTTCCGGCAACATTATTAGCATAGAAATAAAAAATAGTGAAACGGTCGGCGCCCAAGATTTTAAAGGGCTCACATATTTGAGAGACAAAGTGAAAGAAAAATTTATTATGGAAATAGTACTGTATACCGGCTCTTTATGTTTACCATTCGATAAAAATCTCTACATGATGCCCGTTAATGGCTTGTGGGAAGATTCATTCGAATAATTTCTAAGATAATTTGGCTAAGAACGAATCCCGTTTTCTGACAACAATTTCCTACGAATATTTTTACTTTTTTAGTAACTCGATGGTCATAAACCAGCCAACACGATTCCAACCCAATAAACAAGCTGAGCTATAGGCAAAAAAGCGTATAAACTTATTTTTGTAATACAATAAATCGTGATTCGATACTGTCGCTTTAATTTGCACAATCGTTACCGGTAAATCTGCCAGTATCTTACGAACTTCTTTTTGCGTATATGCTTTAGTCCCAGGACTTTCTTGATCTTCAAATAAAACTTTTTTAAAACTTTTAAACGGCCTACCCTTAAATAAAGCACTTAAGAGATAGCGATAAAACGCAAATAACGAATGGCGATTATAAATCATAACTTTGATAGTTCCACCCGGTTTAGTTACACGTATAATTTCACGCAAACACTGTATTGTATCAGGCGAATGATGTATTACACCCCAAGAATATACCAAATCAAACGAATTAGTTTCGTACGATAATTTTTCGGCGTCAGCTACACGAATGTCGCAAGCATCAAGATTATATAATCTTAGTCTGTGTTGGACATTATCAATAGCTTCTTGAGTTAAGTCTACGCCATGAGCCTGCGTACCAGCACGTACCCATTGCACAAAATCAGTACCAGCACCAACCCCAACTTCAAGTACTTTTTTATTATGAAAACGGGTAAATTGCGCAAACGCAAATATCTCAGGTTCTACCAAATATCTAAAGCACTCGATTTCTTCAAAATACGCTTTGCTAAACTTTTTCTCACGAATAAACTCAGTCCCACAACTTGCTTTGTTCCAGTACGCTTTTACCTGTTCTTTAAGTTCTGAAGTGGGAATATTTACCTGATTTTTAAACTCTTGTTTTTGCATAATTATTCCCGCATCTATTATAAAATCTTTTCGTAAATTTTTTCTATTTTTGATATATGCATTTCTAACCCAAAATTTACTCTACAAAATTCGTAAGCCTGCTGCCCCATATGCTTATTATAAGCCTGATTAATTAATAATAACGTAAGTTTTTGCACCCAAATATCGATAGCTTTTGGATCAACAAGAAAGCCCGTTTTTTCATCAATAACCAGTTCGTCTAGTGGCGCCAAGCATGATGCAACTACAGGTTTCTTCATAAATCCAGCTTCTATAATTGGCCGTGCAAAGTGCCCTATAGTTGCCGGAAAAACAACTACTGAACTCGCTGCCATCGCACCGGGTACATCAAGAATTGGTCCAAGAAAAATCACAGACTCTTTTATAGACGCTAAAATTTTAAATACCTGTTTTGTATATTTATGCGCCGGAAAAAGTTTTTTGATTAATGACGAAATAAGAATAGACCTGTTTGACTGCTCAGGAAAATAGCCAGCAAGTAAGAGTTTTGCATTGGGCATAACTTCGAGTAATTTTTTAAATACAGACAAAATAACAAGCGTACCCTTTTCTTGCGATAGACCACCGAGAAATAATATCTTAGGTGCTCTTAAAATATTAGAATCTTGATTACTATTTTCTAAATTATATTTGGCGAGAAAGCTTTCTGGGCTTATTCTGTGATCAAATATTTTTTGATCAACAGTATTGTAAATAACATGCGTTTTTGATAATTTTTCCCAAGGGCAAGCATCATTCTTACAAATCGACACAATCGTATGTGCATGTTTTTTAACGCAATTCGTAATAAGTTTTTTGCGCAAACCCAAATAACCATCTGCAAGTGGCTCACGAATATGCCAAACTACTGGTATCCCCATTTTCTTAGCAACTTTGCCCCATGCAATTAAAGAACTTGTATTCAAATGCACGATATCTGGTTCTATTTTTTTTAACCAATAACGAGCGCCAAATACCAACGTTAAAAGAGTATCACTCGTACAACGCAAAAAACTGAGTACATGGTACCAACGAAACCACCATATTTTAGTATGTGGGAAGTCATACAAATTAACCGGACCAATTACGTCTATAGTTTTATTTTTATAAATATCTAAATTTTTATAAACTTCAAGCACAGGTGAATCATGCAAAAATAAAACTATAGGCTGATATTTACTTTTATCCAATGCCTGAATCAAATACAAAAGACTAAGTGGCGCACCACCTAAGCCCTTACCATGATGAATATAAAGAATCTTTTTTTTCATACTTGCCCTTCCAAGCCACCTGAGCGTAGTAGGGATTTATAAAGCACTTTGTATATTTTCAGAATTTTTTTTATTCACACGTTTTTCATCTTGATGCTGCTTTTGCAACGTCTGAGTTAATGCATTTCTACCAATAGATATATAGGTAATCCCTGCCTCAAGCATACGAGCAGGATCAAAACAATTTCTACCATCAAAAACAACTTTATCTGCCAATACAGCAAATTTTTGAGCTGGATATTTTTTAAATGTGTTCCATTCGGTAAAAATAACAAGAAAATCTGAACTCCTAAGTACAGCATCTGATGTATTTACATAATCAATCGTATCGCCAAATATTGCATGCATATTTTCTTGAGCAACCGGATCATAAGCCGTTACATGAGCACCATGATACAAAAGCTTTTTAATAACATCTATCGATGGAGCACTACGAATATCATCTGTTTCTGGCTTAAAGGCAAGGCCCCAAACGCCAACCCGTTTATTTTTTAAATTACCTAAATAATAACGCATGATCATATCAAAAAAAACAATTCTTTGATGTTCATTCACACGGTCAACCTCGCGAATAAGTGTCATAGGTTGTAAATGCTCAAGACCCATATGAATTAATGCACGCACATCTTTAGGAAAACAACTGCCACCATACCCAATCCCCGCATTCAAAAAAGCACTACCAATACGTTTATCTTTTCCCATGCCCTTTGTTACAGCTTCTATATCTGCACCAACTTTATCAGCCAAATTTGCCATTTGATTCATAAAACTTATACGCGTTGCAAGCATTGCATTAGAAGCATATTTTGTTAACTCTGCAGATTCTATATTCATAGAAAGAAACTGATCAGTACTTGTCAAAAACGGCTCATATAAATCAAATAATAATTTTTCTGCCCGCTGAGATTCTGTTCCAACAACAACTCGGTCTGGAGTCACAAAATCTTCTAACGCATTACCCTCTTTTAAAAATTCAGGGTTTGAAGCAACATCAAAAGAAATTGCTAAACGCCTAGCATCTAAATTCTCTTGAATAATCTCTTTTACTTTTTTAGCAGTTCCAACAGGCACTGTAGATTTATTAATAATCAAACAATACTCTTGTAAATTTTCACCAATTTCTTGAGCCATATGATACACATACGAAAGATCTGCAGACCCATCCACAAGTGACGGGGTCCCAACGCAAGAAAATATAATTTCTGGATTTTCAACCATAATATCTGAGATAGATTTTACAAAAGTAAGCGTTCCAGCAGCTATATTCTGAGCAACAAGCTCATCTAAACCAGGCTCATAAAACGGAACTCTACCGTCTTGAAGCGCTTTTATCTTTTCTTTATTATTTTCGACAATTGTAACACTATTGCCCTTTTGCGCAAAGCAAACACCGGTCACCAAACCTACATATCCAGCACCAATTACAACAATTTTCTTCATAATACTACTTCCTATATTAAAGACCGCCAAAAAGCATACGTTTTGTCTGCAATTACTTCGTGTGAATATTTTTTTTGTACACGCTCATACCCCTTTTGGCCAAACTCTTGACGTAAAAACTCATCCCCCATTAAAGACCGTAAGTTTTGCACCAAAGAACAAAGATCTGTTTGGGAAAAAACTAAACCACTATCCGCAATTACCTGTGCAATTTCTCCCGCAGAACTACCAATAACAGGAACTTTACAAGCCATTGCTTCAATCAAAATATGCCCAAACTGCTCTTTCCAATTTGGCGTATCATATGACGGCAAAACCAATATATCGATACCATGCAAAACGTGCGCAACAACATCATGCATCACAGAATCTAAAAATTCTATTCTATCGATAAGCTTATGCTGAACCACAAAATCGATAAGTTGTTTTTTTGCTGGCCCATCACCAACAATACGCATATTCCAATCTGGAAACTGCTCGTGAAGCAATGCATATGCTTGAACCAACAAAAAGACCCCTTTTTCTTCAGCAATACGGCCAACATAACCAATATATTTTTTTGTGTCAGAAAAGCTTGATTTGACTGCTGGAGTAAAAATATGCTGATTAACCCCCAATTGCGGCAAAACAATAATATCTTTTTTTAACCCCCGCGCATGCAAAATGTCTTTCGCATCGTTATTCCCCGCAACAGCACCAGACGTGAAAGATATATTTATTTTTTCAAGTAACCAAGTAAAAAATCTATGTTTTAAAGCATTCTTTTCTTGCCAATTAACCCAGGTAAAAAATACAAATCGTGGGCGCAAGCCAAGTAAATAAGAAAATAGAATAACCTGAAAATAACTAAACGCATGCACCCCCTGCTCAACATGTATTATGTCTGGCTTTGTCTTTATTAATAGCTTTATAAGAGCTTGTGAATTATAGCTATATTTTACTTCGTTGCCCGCATTATAAACATCAAGCGCAACAAACGTGCAATTAGGTAAATTCTCACCTGCCAAAATCTTAGCTCGGTGAAAAAAGAGATGTGTAGGCCAAACTTTTGGAAAAACAACAGTAACAACCATACCGCTATAACGCGATGCGAAAACCTTCCACTTATCTCGATTTATCCGAGCAATATATGTATGACTAATTACCAACGCTTTCATACTGAATCACGCGTTTTAAAAAGTTATGTTTTATAGACGTTTTATCAACACTTCTAAATAAAGCTTCTAGTTCTGGATACGCGCAAACTAAACCAAACTTAAACCGTTCAAAAATAATATTTTGCGCAAAATTTTTCTCAACAAAAACACGCGCCTGCTCAGCTAATTTTTGATGCGTATCTGGCAACGTAAGAATTCGCAACGCTTTTATCGCCATATTTTTATCATCATTTATATCAACCAAGTAGCCAGTCTCGCCATGGACCACAAAATCACTCACACCGCCACAATTCGTTGAAACTATTGGCACGCCATTAGCAAGAGCTTCCAGCCCGGCTATTCCAAAACCTTCTTGATACGATGTAATAAGCATAAGTGATGCTTGTCGATACATGTGCCTTAAATCTTTAGGCTCTAAAGTCCCCGTAAATACGACATGACCAAAGCTTTTTAAATGCGCAAACTCTTGTAACTTCCCAAATCCTGGTTGTTGCCCGACGACATATAATCTTGCTTTTGGTTCTTTTTCATAAATACGCTCAAAAGCGCGCATAAGCATATCAATATTTTTTCTTGGATCAGAAAAGCGCCCAACAGCAATAATATTTTTTTCCCGCACAACATCAGGAACCCGTTTTATTTTTTCACAATCTATGGGATAACCACACAACATGCTTTTGGATTTTAACGTTTCACACTCTATTTCAAACTGATTATACGAATATTGGCTTAACGGCCACACATAAGACACTTTTCGCAAAACATCTCTTTGAATTTTATTCATGTACTTATGTGCAAGTTTATCGATAATTTTTCGCATCCCTGAAAGTTTTTTCACCCGCTCTGTTCTATCATGATCATACGATGTTGATGCCCACAAAACAAATTTTTTATCAAGTAAAACAAGAGGATGCGCTGCAATCGGCGTCGCACTTACCACAAAAAAATAATCATAATCTTTAAGAGCTTCTCGCCACTGTTCTTGCGTGAACTTATAATGCCCCGGCTCCCAAAAAGCCCACCGGGAGCCAACTTCTATCGCAGGCATACCACAAAAACTTGCTGTCCTATTGGCCGAAGTAAATTTAAGAGATTTAAAATTCGCAGAAATTTGTTTATCAAAACTCAAATAAAAAATTGTTGGTTCAAAATACTGACTACAAAAAGCATGTGCTACTTTAAGCGTAGCCAAAACCCCACCAAAATCGTACTCATTACGGATCGAAAGTATTGCGATCTTCGGTTTTTTTATTAACTTCGTCATTGCGACTCCCTTTACACTCCGTATTAACCTTAACTAAATCTAAATACTCAAAAAATTTTGTAAGTTTGCCTTGAAGCGTAAAATCTCGAACCGCTATAACCCGACCTGCACACGCTATATTTTTTCTAATCGTATCGTTTTTTAAGTAAAAGGCTATTTTTTTAACCAGCTCATCATGCGTCCCAAAACACTCAATATTACCACCTTCTTCAAATGGCGCTTCTATTTGCTCCTGAGTTCTTTGCGTTAATAAAAATGCTCCACTGGCCAGCACTTCAAACGTACGCATATTATGTGATGACATGTTTTGAGTACGTACAAAATTTAAATTTATTTTTGAACAGCTAAACGCTTTGATCATATCTTGACTATAAATAGCAGGCCCTCGTAAATACTTTCTTAAAATCGAACTTAATGCAAGATTCTCGTCCCAGCTGTTACCCCAAAGAGCAAAATTAACATGCACGTTTTGGCACAATTGTGTAAGCCAGAACTCTCGATCAGCATCCCAGGTGCCAATAAAACATATATCACTCGCATATAACGTCTGATCAGCACTCGTAATACGAATATCCTGTTTAAACAAATTTTCATCATACGCAAACGGGAAATAATACACATCTTTACAACCAGCAGCCATTAATACAGGCACAAGCTGCTTGGACCAGATCAAAAAACAATCATACACAGGCAACGATAACAAAATATTCTTATTTGAATTCCCATTCCAAAAAGAAAATGGGTTATCGGGATAAAAATTAAAAATCTTAATATTTTTTTTAAAAAAATATTTTATGAATTTAATTGTTTTATGCGTAATGTTCTCGGCTTTAATAAAAAAAACAATATCAGGCTGATAAGCCAAAGCCTGTTTTTTGAGCCGATAATTAACAAAAAAATTATTAATTTTTTTATAAATATAAGACAATTTATCGTGATCACACGGACCAAAAAGCAAAAAATTACGTTTGCAATTAAACGCACACACGTCATGCCCGAGCTCTCGCAAAACACGCTCAAACGACGATGCATATGTATACGCCTGATTTCCAGCCCCTCCATTAATATCGTTAATCTTGCTTACCAGAAGTATTTTTTTCACTCAAATCGTTTTACTTATTTTTTTATTCAAGATTTTTTCATATGTTTTATACACATGTTCACCATACACATCCCAAGAAAAATTCTGCACCGTCTCGCTCCCTCGCGCACCCATCGCACAAGATTGCTCATAATTTTCGTAACACCACAAAATCTTTTCAGCCAATTTATCTGGGCTTGCAGCCGGTACAACAAAGCCCTCTTGCCCTTCAGTAATCATATCAGTAGCACCAGCGTGATCAGAACAAATAACGGGTAGACCACTGGCCATCGCTTCCCCAACAACCATACCAAAACCATCTTCTATAGATGGCAACACAAACACAGACGAATCATGTAATATCGTACGCAAATCGCGCCTATTTGTAGCCCCCGCAAATACCACATTATTTTTGATTTTTATTGTGCGTAAAATATCTTTAATATCTTTTTGCAGATTGCCCACAAAAAGCAACTCGGTACTATTTTCAGGCAAATTTAATTTATTCCAAGCTTCAAGCAAATATTGCACCCCTTTGCGCACATTAAGCATGCCCACAAAAACAACACGAAACTTTGCCTGCCCACGCAAAACATCTTGCCCAACTTGTCCAGAAGATAGCCCTGCACCCCACGGTGCCGGCTTTTGCCGACCAATACTAAAATATTCAACGTCCATGCCGCACGGAACTTTGAGAATCTTGTCCGGGCTCAACCCCTGGCGAATAAAACTTTGACGAGAAAATTCTGAAAGCGTCATAATATAATCAGCTGCTTGATACTCGGCAACCATTTTCGCACAATTACTTTTGTGAATCGGCTGATACTTCAAGCCCCATTTTGCATACTCTTCCTGCAGCATCTTTTGCTGTTCAAGTATGTGACAAGACCCTGACTCAATAATCACTTTAGCACCAGTTTTACGTATTGCAGGCATACTCTTAAGGGCATAATGTGCCCAACCAACAAAAATATCAATTTCTCCCAATTTTTTTATTTTCTTACTTACTGAATAATCAAACAAATTATCCTGAATTACATTAAGAACAGAAGAGTTAATCACACGAGATAACCGTAACCGCGTCGAAACAAAATTCAGAAACTTACACAGCCCAATACTTTTGACAACACTCTTGGGAAACAAAATCGAATCTTGCTTGCCGTAACTAAACGTATAAAAGCAAGAAAGACTATTTCTTCTATAAAGTTCATATGCTAAACGAAACGCGTGAAATCTCCCGCCTGCAGAAATTGCTACTTTCATATGGTAACTTTCTTTTAATCATGTACATCGGAGTTTTAACCCCGGTCTATTACAAATTTCGTGCTCCGCACGAGAAAATAAATTTCACATAACGCTTCATCATGCTGCGCCTACCAGGCAAAGCATGAAGCTCTTGCGAGCCTGGGGTTTCAACCCCGGGCTAATCGTGCAAAATACGGGATCGTTTTAAATAACCCCGTTTTCAAGTCTATCTTTGGCTCCCAGCCAAGCATACGCTTGGCAAGCGTAATATCTGGCTTGCGGCGCACTGGGTCGTCAGCAGGTAATGGCTTAAAAATAATTTGTGACGAACTTTTAGTTTGTTCTAATATTAATTGAGCAAGTTCAAGTAAGTTAAACTCATGCGGGTTGCCTAAATTAACTGGCCCCGTAAATGGCACCTGCAAGCCAACAACCCCTGACTGACTAGTCGCTAATCCAGAAGTTATTATTTGAGATTCCATCATAGCAAGCATGCCATTAACTAAATCGTCAACATAACAAAATGAACGTGTTTGGGTCCCATCGCCATACATAGTAATTGGCTCATTCTTGAGAGCCTGCATAATAAAATTGCTTACGACTCGACCGTCCAGTGGATCCATATTTGGGCCGTACGTGTTAAAAATGCGCACCACTTTTATGTCTATATTATACATGCGATGATAATCAAAAAAAATAGATTCTGCGCAGCGCTTTCCTTCGTCATAACAAGCTCTTATCCCAATCGGGTTCACACAACCACGATACGTCTCTTTTTGTGGATGCTCCTCTGGATCACCATACACTTCACTTGTCGATGCTTGCAAAATACGCGCGTTATGTTTTTTGGCTAAATCAAGCATATTAATAGCTCCAAAGACACTTGTCTTGGTCGTAAATATCGGGTCTTTTTGATAATGTGGCGGTGATGCTGGACAAGCCAAATTAAATATCATGTCTAAGTTATCGCCAAAATCTTGTCCCAAAACTATTGGCTCAATAATATCGTGATTAATAAACCTAAAATTTTTATTTTTAAGTAAGTCCTGAATATTTTCTTGTCGCCCCGTATACAAATTATCAAGCACAATAACATGATTATTTTGCTCAAGTAGCTTGTAACACAAATTACTTCCAAGAAACCCCGCACCACCCGCAACCAAAATTCTTTTATTCTTTATCATAACGATCTATCTCTCCCGGGGACACAAGCCCCCTCTTTCTTTTTTTTCTCGTTAACGGTAAAGTTCTTGTGTTTACTATATCGTACGCGATAAATTTTTAAAAGGGGCGTAATGGAGCTCACCATTTTAACACTGCTACGCAGACTCTTTACACGGCGCGACAAAAAAGTCATATGCGTTTTACTCTTCGCTTCTATTATCGTATCAATAATTGAAACGATAAGCTTATCTTCGCTCATGGTTTTTATCGCACTTGCCACAAATTTCAACACCATTTTTACCAATAAATATCTCAGTACTATTTATAATTTTTTAGGTTGCAGCTCCCCAAGCAATTTTATACTGATAGCAGGCATCGGACTCGTTCTATTTTATTTTTGCAGACTTGCAATCAATACAGTACACATTTATTACATGAGTAAATTTGCCCTCACATGCCAACAAAAATTTTCTATCCGCTTATTTGAACGATACTTACAATTTAATTACAAAGATTTTGTACTCACAAATCCATCAAGCATCGGACAAATATTTTTTGGTTATGTAGGCAATACAACACAAATAATCACAAACCTTCTTTCTATCTGCACAGAATCGTTCACGCTCATATGTATATACGGCATGCTTTTTTATGTGAATTGGAAAATGACGCTCATATTAACTGTACTTCTGACCATAAAAGTAATTATCGTAGCTCGTTTTTTCTCAAAAAAAATCATGGCAGCCGGACAAAGAAATCAAAAGTTTTCTTTGATCACATCCCGAACCTATTCAGAATCGTACGCTAACTACAAGTTTCTCAAAATAATTGCACATGACAAACCAATTCTTGAGCGTTTCAATAGCGCTACTCAAGGCTTGGCACGAGCAAACATTGTCAATAACGTCTGGCAAGGGTTACCACGCTATGTCCTAGAAACTGTAGGTTTTTTAATGCTCATAAGCATAATTTTATATGTAATATACATGCATAATAACGCAAGCTTTGTTATCCCCATGGTCTCAATTTACGCACTCGCTTTTTACCGTTTTTTACCATCAATAAATAAAATGGTAATTGCATATAATCAAATTATGTTCACCAAACACGCGCTCGCTCCCCTTTATAATTTCTTACATCATGATTATGAACAATTAGGCCACGAACCAATAACGTTCAAAAACAATATAAATTTTTTAAACGTATCTTTTAAATACACAGAAAAAGACACGATCTTAAAACAGGCAAACTTTTCTATAAAAAAAGGTGAACGCGTTGGCTTCGTGGGCGAAAGCGGTGCCGGTAAAAGTACTATTACAGACCTGCTCATGGGCTTATTCACACCAACTTCTGGAGCAATTAAAATCGATAATATTACACTTACACACCAAAATAAAAAAGCTTGGCGACAAACTATTGGCTATATCCCCCAAAACATCTATTTATTTGATGGCACCGTCGCAGACAATATCGTTTGTGGCCGAGAATATGACGAACAAAAAATTATACTCTCACTAAAAAAAGCATACATGTACGACTTTTTACAAACAAAAAACAGCATACTCACGTCAGTAGGCGAAGGCGGCATACAACTGAGTGGTGGCCAAAAACAACGCATTGGCATCGCACGCGCATTATATGACGACCCAGAAATTTTAGTACTCGATGAAGCAACATCATCTCTTGACCATGAAACTGAAGAAAAAATCATGGAAGAAATCTACCGTGTTAATAACAACAAAACGCTTATAATTGTCGCCCACCGGCTCACGACAATTAAACGGTGCGACACAGTTTATCGCATAGATATGGGCACAGTAACTAATGTGACAAAAGAACACATAAATAGCCCAAGTAATTTATCACCTGAAAATCCAGCCAATATTATTTGTCATCCCAGACTTGCCTGCCCTTCGAAGCCACTTGGGCGTAGTAGGGATCTGGGATCCAGTCAACTTTCTCCCCACTCTAATCCCCAGAAAGACATAATATGAAAAAAGCATTAATCACCGGAATAACCGGCCAAGACGGTTCTTACTTAGCAGAATTTCTCCTGGCCAAAGGGTACGAAGTTCACGGGATCATACGCCGTTCATCAACGTTTAATACCCAACGAATAGACCACGTATACACAGACCCCCACCAATCAGAAACAAAACTTTTTTTGCACTATGGTGACTTATCTGACCCTGGGGTAATAAGCGATATTATCTGGAACATAAAACCAGACGAAATCTATAACCTCGGCGCACAGTCACACGTCAAAGTATCATTCGACATGCCAGAATATACTGCAAATATTACCGGCCTAGGCACAACAAGAATTTTAGAAGCAATACGCCGAAGCAATAGCAAAACAAAATTCTATCAAGCTTCTTCATCAGAAATGTTCGGCTCAGCGGTACCTCCACAAAACGAAGAAACTATTTTTAGACCGCGCAGCCCCTACGCAGCAGCCAAATTATATGCCTACTGGATGACCGTAAATTATCGCGAATCATACGGCATATTCGCCTGTAATGGGATATTATTTAATCATGAAAGCCCACGGCGTGGTGAAACATTTCTCACCCGTAAAATTACACGCGCAATTGCAGCTATGCTTGCCGGCAAACAAAAAAAAATATACGTCGGCAACCTAAACGCCAAACGTGATTGGGGTTTTGCACCTGAATATGTTGAAATGATGTGGCTCATGCTCCAACAAAATACGCCTGACGATTACGTCGTCGGCACCGGAAAAAGCCATACAGTACGCGAATTCATAGAAAAATCTTTTGCGTATGCCGGCGTAGAAATTGGCTGGACAAATAGTGGGATTAAAGAACAAGGCTTCGTAAAAGACTGCACAAGTAACTGGCTCTCACACGTAAAACCAAACGATACGATAATTGAAATAGACCCACGATATTTTAGACCGACAGAAGTTGAACACCTGCATGCTGATATTTCAAAAGCACAAAAAAATTTATGCTGGCAACCCAGAGTCACGTTTGAAGAACTCATAAAAATCATGGTTGACTATGATTTGAAATTTGCAAACCTAACACCAATTGGCGATGGGTTACGAATATGCACAGACAAAGAATTCTCATATACATCGCATGATTTTTCGCTTAAACAAAACACATATGAATAAGACTTCACCTAACTCCATACCTAGTGTTAAAACACTAGGCTGGAATAAGTATCAGGCGATTACGCCTGAGAACATAAAGTTTGAAATTTTCATCAGGCGTAATCGCCTAAGGCTCCTGCGAGCCTATGGTTTTAACCATAGGAAACGCCCATGAACAAGAACGCTAAAATTTACGTCGCAGGCCACACAGGCCTAGTCGGTTCAGCAATAATCAGCAAGCTTAAAACTAATGGATACACAAATATAATTACAAGAAATTTTGCTGAACTCGATTTGCGCAACCAAGAACAAGTTTCACGTTTTTTTGAGCAAAAAAAACCTGAATACGTATTTCTAGCCGCCGCAAAAGTCGGCGGGATTTTAGCAAATAACACATACAAAGCTGAATTTATTTACGACAATCTCATGATCGCAACCAATATTATTCACGCCGCCTACACATATAACGTCAAAAAACTCATAAACTTGGGCTCGTCCTGTATTTACCCAAAACACGCCCCACAGCCAATACAAGAAGCACATCTATTAACCGGCGAACTTGAACCAACAAACGAACCGTATGCTATCGCAAAAATAGCAGCCATAAAACTCTGTAAATATTATAACGAACAATATCATACAAACTTTATTTCAGTCATGCCGACCAACTTATACGGCCCCCAAGACAACTTCAATCTTACTTCAGGCCATGTACTGCCTGCGCTTATACGCAAATTTTATTTAGCAAAATTATTACACGAAAATAATTTTGAACAAATTATGGAAGATCTGAACGCACGACCACTAGGCACACCAGGCCAAACCACCACTAACGGTCTACCAAACACAACCAATTCTAACCATGAACAAATAGAACAAATACTCAACTCACTTGGCATCACAAAAAATCACGTAACTCTCTGGGGCTCAGGAGAACCATATCGCGAATTTTTGCATGTAAAAGATTTGGCCGATGCGCTTATATTTATTATAAATAATTATAATTACTCAGATATTGGCGAAACTATTAATATCGGCTCAGGCACAGATATACAAATAAAAGAACTTGCCCTCTTAATTAAAAATATTACCGGCTTTACCGGTGATATTATATGGGACAAAACAAATCCAGATGGAACACCGCGCAAGTTACTTGATGTCTCAAAAATTCACGCACTTGGCTGGCAACACAAAACAGATCTTGCACTTGGAATCAAAAATGTGTATCAAGATTATGTAAGACAAAACTTAATAAAAAAAGAGAAATAGGCCCAGGCTTTGCACAAGGCTCCGCCGGGCAGGCAAATCTGAGATAACAAGTCACGGGAGTAGCACATGATACCGTACAAATCTATTTTAATAACAGGCGGCACCGGGTCTTTTGGTAACGCATTTATCAAAGTTATTTTAGAAAAACATCCTGAAGTAGAAAAGATCGTTGTATTATCACGCGACGAATACAAACAATTTATCATGTCCAATAAGCCCGAATTTCATGAAAACAAAAAACTTAGATTTTTTATTGGAGACGTACGCGACAGAGATCGGCTATATCGAGCGTTTGACGGCATAGACGTCGTCATACACGCAGCAGCGCTTAAACAAGTCCCATCATGTGAGTTTAACCCGTTTGAAGCTGTCAAAACAAATATTTTAGGGGCACAAAACGTTATTGATGCAGCAATAGACCGGAACGTAAAAAGAGTAATAGCCCTAAGCACAGACAAAGCCTGTTCACCGATAAATTTATACGGAGCCACAAAATTATGCTCAGACAAATTATTTATCGCAGGCAACGTATACTCTGGGTCACATGATACAAAATTTTCTGTCGTCAGGTACGGCAATGTCGCTGGCAGTAGAGGTTCAGTAATCCCCTATTTTCAAAATCTGGTTGGCCAAGGGTATCATGAACTCCCAATTACAGATTATCGCATGACCCGCTTTTGGCTCAAGCTAGAAGATGCAGTCGACATGGTCATTAATGCACTCAATATCATGCAGGGAGGTGAACTCTTTGTTAAAAAAATCCCCTCAATGCGCATTACAGATCTGGCTGAAGCAATAGCGCCAGCACTCAAGCTCAAAGAAGTGGGGATCAGACCTGGTGAGAAAATTCATGAAAAAATGATCACACGTGAAGATGCAAAAAATACCATAGAATTTGACGATTACTATATTATAAAACCAGAATATTACGCCGCTCGCGCTCTCAAAAACATGCCCGGAAAGCCAGTCGACCCAAATTTCGAATATCATAGTGGAAAGAATGACGTATGGCTCACTGTCGACCAAATGAAAAACATGATAAACGAGTTATAAGAACATGAATAAAAAAATATATTCTTATTCTAAACAATCTATTTCATGGCTCGATATCTGGTCAGTCATCAAAACACTTCGGTCACCGTATCTCACCCAAGGCCCAAAAATAAAAGAATTTGAAAATGCTCTGTGCAAATACACAGGAGCACCGTACGCTGTAGCCGTTTCTAATGCAACCGTTGGCTTATACATGGCAGTACGCGCAGCCGGCCTGGGACCAACCGACCAGGGCATTACCAGTCCAATCACATTTTTGGCATCAGCAAATTGCATAGAAGTTGCTGGTGGCACCACTATATTTGCCGACATAGAACCTGAGACAGCAAATATTAGCCCTGAAGAAATTTTAAAACATATACACCGAAATACTAAAGTATTAATCCCGGTACACTTTGCAGGCCAAACGTGCGACATGAAAGCTATACACGAAATAGCAAAAAAACATAATTTAATAATTATAGAAGACGCAGCACACGCAATAGGCTCTGAATATTTAGGCAAAAAAGTAGGCTCTTGCGAGTATTCTGACATGACCGTATTCTCATTTCACCCGGTAAAAAATATGACAACAGGCGAAGGCGGCGCAATAACCACAAATAACAAGCAATTATACGATAAACTAATAGAACTCAGGTCGCATGGCATGCTCAAAGATCCGTTATTATTAACTAAAAACGATGGCCCCTGGTACTATGAAATTCAAGAACCAAGTTTAAACTTTCGCATGACAGATATTCAAGCTGCACTTGGAATATCGCAACTCAAACATCTCAATAAATTCAAACAAAGACGCCGCGAAATCGTAGCGCTATACAAACAAGAATTTGCACAAGATAAACGCTTCGCTTTTTTACACGAAAAAAATTATTCAAAAGCAGCTTTTCACCTATTCCCGCTCTTAATTAATTTTGACATCGTCAAAACCCCTAAAAATATAATTTACGAAAAACTAAAAAATCTAGGCATCAACACACAAGTACACTATATTCCAGTACATACGCAGCCATACTATAAAAAACGTGGTTTAAAAGATGGCGACTTTCCTAACGCCGAACAATATTATAAGCAAACACTATCTATACCACTGTATCCAGAACTAACAAATAGAGACGTAAAAAATATCGTACGTATTATAAAAGAGGCAATACTATGAATATTGTTATTATCGTCCAAGCACGCATGAATTCTACCCGTTTACCCGGCAAAGTTCTCAAAAAAGTTCATGGAAAAACGCTTCTTGAATATCAAATTGACCGGTTAAAGCATGTACGAAAAGCTCACAAAATTGTTGTCGCAACAACAAATAATAATGCTGACAATAAAATTGTCATGCTCTGCAAAGATCTTAATATCGAATGTTTTCGCGGAGACGAACACAATGTACTCTCCCGCTATTATAACACAGCAAAAGCTCATCATGCTGACACCGTCGTACGCATTACGTCAGACTGTACAATCATAGATCCAGCAGTTATCGACCATGTTATTTCACATTATATCGATAAATTTCCCGCATACGATTACGTATCTAACAGCTTAACTCGAACATACCCTCGCGGTATGGACACAGAAGTTTTCTCTTTCAAAGCATTAGAAAAAGCATTTTTACATGCAAAAGAACAAAGTGAACTAGAACACGTCACACCGTATATCTATAAAAACCCAGAAATATTCAAACTATCCAACGTAAGCTGTGAACAAGATAATAGTTATCACCGCTGGACCGTTGATACACCTGAAGATTTCACACTTATTAGCAATATTTTAGAAAACGTATACCCCACAAAACATAATTTTACCATGCAAGACGTACTGGCATATTTAGATACGCACGAAGACTTATTTTTTATCAATTCACACATAGAACAAAAAAACCTATAAAGAACAGACGTATGTATAAATTTAACATTCAAAAACATGAAACCGGCTTTTATCATGTAACGCCGACCCCATCAGAGCAAGACTTAAACAAATTTTATGCAGAAGAATACTATCAAGAATGCAAAAATTCTTCTTATAATAAAGAATACGACTCAGAAGAAAAAGAATACTTTTTCAATCGTGGTTTAATCACAGAAACTATTGTGAATTCTGCAATTACACCTAAAGAAAAAACACTGCTAGACGTTGGATGCGGTGAAGGCTTCTTTCTCGATTATTTTGCTAAAAAAGACTGGCTGGTGCAAGGCTGCGACTTCTCTTCATATGGAATACAAAAGCAAAATCCATCATTAATGCCATCATTTACTCAAGGAAATTTATTCGACATTTTACAAAGCTTATCTCAAGCAGAAAAAACATATGACCTCATAAATCTTGCTCATGTTCTTGAGCACGCCAGCCATCCAATGGAATCTTTACTTCTTATAAAACAAATCATGCACCAATCGTCATTACTACGTATTGTTGTTCCAAACGATTATTCAAACCTACAAAAGCTTCTCCTGGCAAAAGGACATATTGATCACGAAACATGGTTCACACCACCAGCACATCTTAATTATTTCACATTTGTATCGCTCAAAAAATTCTTATCGCAAGAATTTGATATCGTTACGATTTTGGCCGATTTTCCAGTAGAATTATATCTTTTTAATGAGAACTCAAATTATTGGAAAGACAGAAACAAAGGGAAAAAAGCGCATAAAGCGCGCATAGAAATCGATAACTTCTTGGTATCTCAAGGAACCGAAAAATATATTCGATATATGGAAACAGCAGCTGATTGTAATTTTGGCAGATCAATCACTGCGTTTGTAAAAAATAAAACGAATAAAACATAATTATGAAATATCTGTGCTGGAAACAAAATATATGTTCCTGGAAAAACTATGCACTTGTCCCATTGCGAGAACAAGACATTTTTTTAATAAAACAATGGCGCAACGACCAACGAAATATTTTAAGACAAAATAATATTTTAAGTAACGAAGAACAATTACAATACTTTAACACCGTTGTCGTACCATCTATGCAAGAAAAGCAACCATCGCTTATTTTACTAAGCTTTTTACTAGATAACACATGTATTGGATATGGAGGCCTGACCTATATTAATTGGACATCTGGACGAGCAGAACTCTCTTTTCTTCTAAATACAGAATACACAAAAGAAGATCTTTTATATAAAACCCATTTTTCAGCATATTTAAAATTAATAAAAAACATCACATTTAAAGATTTATCTCTCAATAGAATCTTTACAGAGACCTTTGATTGTCGCTTGCTGCACACCAAAACTCTTGAAAAAAATGGCTTTATGCTAGAAGGCAGGTTACGAAGCCATGTAACAAAAAACGACTGTTTTTTTGATTCTTTGATTCACGGAATTATAAAGGATGACTATGCTCGAACATGTCAGAAATAAACGAATTTTTATCAGCGGTGGAGCCGGAGTAATAGGTTCTGAACTTGTTGACTTACTCTACAAACAAGGCGCAAAAATATTTGTTGGCGATTTAAAAAAACGACCACCACACTTCCCACATAACATTTTATATAGACAAGGTGATTTAAATTATATATCTCAAGAAGAATTACTCGCATTTTCACCTGAATATTTTTTTCATTTAGCTGCTACATTTGAACGCTCAACCGAGACCTACTCATTTTGGGACGAAAATTTTCAGCATAATGTGAAACTAAGCAATCATTTAACAAACTGTTTAAAAGATTGTACATCACTTAAAAAAATTATCTTTGCATCTTCATATCTTATTTATGATCAACTCTTATACACATTTTCAACACCACAAGAAAAAGCTTTCCAATTAAACGAGCATAATTCTATAATACCAAGAAACTTATGTGGCGCTGCAAAACTTTATCATGAAGCAGAGCTCGAATTTTTAAAAAACTTCAAACCAAACATCGAAATTGTAATGGCTCGTATCTTTCGTAGTTATGGAAAAGACTCAAGGGACATCATTTCACGCTGGGTCAGAGCATTACTCAATAATGAACCCATCCAAATTTATTGCAAAGAAGGTCTATTTGACTATATATATGCCGGAGACGTTGCCCGAGGTCTTTTAGAATTTGCAAAACAAGGTATTAGTGGGATTATAAATTTAGGAACAGATAATGCACGCAGCATTAATGAAGTAGTTACCATTTTAAAAAAACACTTCCCACATATGCATGCAACTGAAATCTCTTCAAATATTTTATACGAAGCATCCCAAGCAAACATGAATAAATGCAAAACTCTAACTGGTTGGAAGCCTAGCTTCCAATTAGAAGATACTATTCCCATGATTATTGAACATGAGAAAAAAAACACCACTATTAATTTGGATGAAGCTCTTTACTTTAACGTTTTAATTACAAGCATATCTAAAAAAGTCCCCCTAATTAAATCAGTTAGAAAAGCATTTGCTAAATTAGGAAATATTGGAAAAATCTATGGAGCAGATGCAAATCATGATTGCATTAGTCGCTTTTTTATAGACACTTTTTGGCTGATGCCTCAACTATCAAATTTAAACCCAGAAGACATAATAAATTTTTGCACTAAAAACAATATTTCATGTGTTATCCCTACAAGAGACGGCGAATTAAAGTTTTTTGCTACACATAAAAATGTTTTCAAAAAAAATGGCATATCGATTATGGTTCCAGACTTAGAAAATGTTACTGCTTGTTTAGATAAATTTCTTTTTTATCAAAAATGCGCAACTTTAGGATTACCAGCGATTCAAACAACAGAAAATTTAGAAAAAATATCGTGTAATACTTATGTAGTAAAAGAACGCTTCGGGGCAGGAGCAAAACAAATTGGAATTAACTTATTACCACAAGAAGCAAAAACGCACGCATTAAATCTAGAAACCCCAATTTTTCAACCATTTATTGAAGGCCAAGAATATAGCATAGACGTATTTGTCGGGAAAAAGGGTAAAGCCAAAGGAGCAGTTGTAAGAAAAAGAGACGTAGTTATTAATGGCGAATCACAAATTACAACAGTTTTAAAGCACGAAATACTAGAAAAAAATGCCTGCTCATGGGCTGAAATGCTCAATATCTACGGACATGCCGTCTTTCAAGTAATAATAAATAACAATAATCAGATTCATATAATCGAATGCAATAGTAGATTCGGAGGCGCCTCATCACTAAGCCTAGAAATGGGACTTGATAGTTTCTATTGGTTCTTCTTAGAAGCACTCAATGTCTCATTAGATGATTACAAATTCATTCCAAGTAAACACGCAAAAAAACAAATTCGTTACGCAGAGGATTTAGTTTTAGATGATCATAGTTTTTGATTTAGATGACACTCTTTACGAAGAAATATCGTTCGTGAGAAGCGGCTACATGGCCGTCGCTCATTATCTTGAAAAAAAACATGGCTTATCTTATGAAAAAAGTTTTTCTTTCATGATAGAACATGCATTAAAATTTGGACGGCAATTTGTTTTTAACAAGTTACTTGATAAACACAAGTTAAATATAAAGAAAAACGTAAATTCTTGTCTATCAATATATCGACAACACAAACCAACTATAGCTTTATATCCCGATGCACAAGCATGCTTCTTATCTTTAAAAAATTACCCAATCTACATCGTAACTGATGGCAATAAAAATGTTCAAAGAAATAAATTAAAAGCTTTAGGGTTATTTGATAAGGCAAAGTTTTGCTTTATCACTCATAGATATGGCCGACAAAATTCAAAACCTTCACCCTACTGTTTTCTTAAAATATGCGCCAAAGAAATGGCAAAACCCCAAGAAGTTATTTATATTGCAGACAATCCAACAAAAGATTTCGTGGGAATAAAACCTCTAGGTTTTAAAACAGTACGAATACTTCAAGGCCCATATAAAAATGTTAGACTTAATGAACAATTTGAAGCCGAACATATAATACACTCACTAAAAGAACTAAATCTCAATTTTTTAAATCAGTTGAAATAAATTATAGAAAGAAAATATGTCTAATAAAAACATTAAAATCGCAGACCATATAATAGGACCAAGTGAAACACCTTTTATTGTTGCAGAAATGTCTGGAAATCATAACCAATCACTCGAACGTGCCTTACAAATAGTCGACGCTGCCGCAAAAGCAGGAGCTCACGCGATAAAACTCCAAACATACACAGCAGATACAATCACATTAAATGTTAAAGAAAAAGATTTTTTCATACAAGATCCACAAAATCTCTGGGACGGCTCTTATCTTTACGATTTGTATAAAAAAGCATACACCCCATGGGAATGGCATAAACCAATATTTGAACTTTGCAAAAAACTTGACCTCATAGCATTTAGTACGCCGTTTGATGAAACAGCAGTCAACTTTTTAGAAACACTAGACGTACCATGCTACAAAATTGCATCTTTTGAACTTGTACACTTACCATTGATAAAAAAAGTTGCCCAAACAGGCAAACCCATAATCATGTCAACCGGCATGGCCAATATTTCAGAAATAGAAGAAGCTGTTAATACAGCTAAAAACAATGGCTGCAAAGAACTTATCTTACTCAAATGCACAAGTTCTTACCCTGCAAATCCAACTCAGTCGAATCTTTTAACAATACCCAATATGCGAGACCTTTTTGATTGTCAAATTGGACTCTCTGATCACACGCTTGGAATTGGCGTTAGTATTGCAAGTGTAGCACTGGGTGCCACATTCATAGAAAAGCATTTTACACTTTGCCGTGCTGATGGCGGAATAGATTCAAATTTTTCACTCGAACCAGATGAACTCAAAAATTTAGTACGAGAAACTGAACGAGCCTGGCAAGCGCTAGGAACTGTTAGCTATGGACCACGAGAAAACGAAAAAACATCTTTTGCCCATCGCCGCTCTTTGTATGTAGCTCAAGATATGAAAGCCGGTGACATATTTACTCAAGATAACTTACGAATAGTCAGACCAGGATTTGGCTTACCTCCAAAATATTACGACGAATTTTTAGGAAAAAAAGTTTCACAAGATTTAAAAAAAGGCACAGCCATTAAATGGGAAGCTATAATTTAGGAAAAAACGCGTATAAAGTCACAAAAAAAAGAGTATTAAATGATCATACAAAAACTAAAAAAAGCTCTAAAATGGACAACCCCATATGGAATTGTTGAATTTTCTAGAAATTTCAGAAGAGATTATAAATACTCATACCCTTATCTACGATATAAAGACCCAGAAATTTTTAAAACGCTCAATAAAAATAGAATATTAAATAATACTCATAAGAATCAACGCTGCTTTATTTTGGGCACAGGCCCTTCAATAAATAAAATCGATATAAATAAATTAAAAAATGAACACTGCATATTTTTAAGCCAGTTTTACTTACACAAAGATTACCAACACATAAGCCCAAAATATCACCTATTCAGTGGCATGACTCCCCATTTAAATGGCAAAGCAACATATGATCACTGGCTAAAATTTTTCAAACAAATTGAAGATTCAGTTCCCGTTAAAACAGCCCTTTTTATGAATTATTTCGATAAAAACTTCATATTAAAGCATGGCTTTTTTAGTAAACACAACGTTTACTACTCTTGCTTTAAAAAAGATTTAAAAAAAATTTTTAAAGATAAAATTAATCTTACCCAAGTGCTTTATGGAGCAACTGGTATACCAATAATGGCAATACAACTTGCAATAGGAATGGGATTTAAAGAAATTTATTTATTAGGCATAGATTGCTGCTGGGATAAAGAAACTCATGCCTCTCACTTTTACAAAACTGAAGCAAGCGTCGTAGACCATTTAGGACTTACTCCCGATGATATTCTGGCAAATTTAGATCGTATTGAAGACGAATATCGAGCGTACTTGAGTTTATTAGACCAATTCAGAGCACTTAATACTTTTGGAAAATCGCAAGGCATTAATATTTTTAACGCAACAAAAGGTGGCGTACTCGAAATTTTTAATCGCGTTAATTATGATTCTTTATTCAAATAATAATTCGTTTTTACTCAGAAAAAGTCAGGAGAGCACATGAAGACTAACGAAAACATAAAACTTTCTCTTATTATACCTACACACAACAGAGCTCAGTCGCTTAAACGCGTACTTGATAATATTTTTGAAATATCACAAAAAATATCGTTTGAAATAATCATTGTTGATAATAATTCAAAAGATGAAACAAAAGCAATCGCACTGTCTTATGGAAACAAAGTAATATATGTTTTTGAAGGAAACACATCATTCACCAAAGCCCGGCACACCGGTGCATATAATGCCAATGGCGAAATTATCACCTATCTTGATGATGATATTTTAATAAAACCGGGAACATTTGAAGAAATTATACGCATATTCTCACAAAATCCTGACTGTGGCGTCGCTGGTGGCAAAATTCTGGGACACTTTGAACAAAGCCCTCCTGATTGGGTCTTAAAGTTACAAAAAAGTTTTAACGGGCTTTCTTTATATGATCTAGGAGATAAAGAAAAAAAAGTCGATGCAATACCAGGTCCACTTATGGCTATTAGAAGAACAGCCTTTGATGCTGTCAATGGATTCCCGCCAGATACGGTTGGCGTAGAAACAAACCAAGCAAACAAAACATTTAAAAAACTGTATATCGGCCCTGGAGATTATGGCTTTTGTGTTTTATGCAAACGCGCCGGATATTCGGTTATTTATTCTCCTAAAATTATTATAGAACATATTATCCCACCATTCAGACTCTCTAAAGATTTTTGGGTCTCGCGCATGGTTGGAGAAGGCCACTGCACAGCTTTAACACAAATAAATCTCAAAGAACTTAACTTTAAAAAACCAAAAACTTTTATAATAAAAAAATTAATAACACATTATTTTAAAGCAAAAATAAAGCGCCTAACAGGAGAAAAAGCCCCACTAATTCCTGATGAAATGTGGAGCCTGTACTATCAATCTCGCCTTGGAATGGAACATGTCTTAGATAGAAACCCAGACCTAGCAAAATATCTCTGGGATATTGGTGCACAGGGAGTCCCCGACAAAGATTTTGATGTCGTGCTCAAAAAACTGCCTAAAGCGTATCAAAAGTTAGCTCTCAATAAATAACAAAAAACAACCCAATAAATAATGGGGATAAAAAATATGAAAATTTTAATAACCGGTGGCGCAGGGTTTATAGGGTGCAACACTGCTCAACATTTTGCTACACTCGGGCACGAAATTTTTATTATAGACAATCTCTCCCGCCCAACAGCACGCACAAACTTACAATGGATGACAGATAATAAAATAAAATTTAATTTCACACACATAGACATAACCCAACGACCATTACTTGAAACTTTTTTCAAAAAACATACATTTAACGCAATTATACACTTGGCCGGACAAGTTGCCGTAACCAGCTCTGTTGAAAACCCACGGCACGATTTTGACATTAATGCTCATGGTACTTTTAATCTTCTAGAATGCATTCGCATACACAACCCCAATACTATTTTTATTAACGCATCAACAAACAAAGTATATGGAAAAATAGAAAATCGCCCGGTTACCGAAGAAAAAGACTGCTATAGATACCAAGATCTTTCTTATGATGGAGTCTCTGAAAAACAACATTTAGATTTTTACTCACCTTATGGGTGCTCAAAGGGCATAGCCGACCAATACACACTCGATTACGCACGCATTTATGGACTCAAAACAGTTTCAGTCAGACAATCGTGCATCTATGGCCCACATCAATTTGGCATAGAAGACCAAGGCTGGATCGCCTGGTTTATTATTGCCATTCTTACTAACAAACCAATTACTATTTACGGTAACGGCAAACAAGTTCGAGATGTTTTATTTGTCTCTGATCTTGTACATTTTTACGAACGAGCAATTAACAATATTGAAAAAGCTAAGGGGCTCGCGTTTAATATTGGTGGTGGCAAAAATAACACACTCTCTCTTTTGCAGTTTTTTGATGTACTTTCAAATATTACAAAGAAAAAAATTACCTATAAATTTGATACATGGCGCCCAGGAGACCAACTAATTTTCACATCAGATCTGGCCAGAGCCGAAAAACTTTTAAACTTCAAGCCTGCTATTTCTTATACACAAGGCATACAAAAGACACATGATTGGCTCAGCAAATATTATAAAAAAACTAAAATCTAAAAATAAAGAGACAAAATAAAATGAAAAACCACGTAAAAAACGCCATAAAAAAAACGCTCTCACCATTTCTCGCACAACCAGAAAAGATAACACATAATCATCAAGCCCCTGCTCAATCACAAATAGAACAAAAACAGCTCTATTTATACTACAAGCAATTATTAGCAGAAAAAAAGCCATTACCAAGTGTTCACGACGTTGGCTTTAGAAATTTTTCACAAAATGATGAAGATGGCATTTTACTTTATTTATTTGCACTCATCGGCACAACAAATAAAAAATGCGTCGATATTGCCTTTGCAAACCCCCATGGCTCTAACGTAACCAATCTTATTTGTAACTTTAACTGGACCGGACTATTAGTTTGTGGATCAGAACATGAGATAACTCCTGCAAAAAGTTTTTTTTCTTCCCATCCTGATACATTTATTTATCCCCCAAACATAACTAACGCCTGGATAACAGCAGAGAACGTTAATAATATATTAGAAAAAAATGGATATTCAGGAGAAATAGATCTTTTATCGCTCGACATTGACGGCGTTGACTATTGGGTTTGGAAAAACATCGAAACGGTACAGCCGCGCATTGTAGTCGTCGAATACATGAATATTTGGACAAGCGAGCACGCAGTCACAGTCCCCTATAGTCCAGAATTTAACAGATTTAACATTCACGAAGACTTTTGTGGCGCATCTTTGGCAGCATTCGTAAAACTGGCCAAAAGTAAGGGCTACAGATTGGTTGCTTGTAATAAATATGGATTTAATGCTTTTTTCGTAAAAGAAGAACTTGCAAAAGATATTCTGCCAGAAATAACTATCGAAGAATGTCTGTCAAGCCCACAAGCTCTTGATGGACAAAAAAACAGACAGCCACACGTCGCACATCTTAACTGGCAAAAAGTTTAGAAAGAAATCACATGAAAAACGTTATAGTCGCATACTGCAACACAAACGAAGTTGATTTTGAAAACACAATCCCACTCTTATTTGTTGGCCAAAGAAATCAAAGATTGGGATTATCTAACGACTTTCACATTCTTTTTACCGTCGGCTACAATAAACTCAGTGACAAATACAGGCAATCTCTTAAAGATGTCGGTTACAAGCTACATGACGT
>JBDRBF010000054.1:0-2975 GCA_043822925.1 bacterium | reverse complement strand
ATGAAACTTGAAACATACCCTGGATATATCATAAAAGAAATTGACTCTAATGATTTAGACAACTCAGATATGATCCAGTGTGAAATTTGTGGTTTTGTTGTAAATGAGGATGAGTATTTAACCTGTGAAACCTGCGGCGTACATATGTGTTTGTATTGCTGGCAAGGGGATACATGTCCCGAACATGGTCAGGTTTCTTATAATGATACTGTTATACACACGTGAAGACACACTATATATTACATAGCGAAAAAGCAAAAGTACCGGATTACGCCTGTGGAACTCATGGTATTTTTCTCAGAGCAACGAAAAATTTTAATAGTGTAACCTGTAAAAATTGTTTGGCATATTTATTCAGAGAATTCGTTGGAAAAAATAAGCAACAAAAAAGAAAGCGAATTTCACGCAGTAAAATGAAGTATGGTGTATAACCCACCACTTGAGCCGACCAAGACTACCGAGCCAAAAACTAAAATAGAGTAGGGCGGCTCAGCTATATCGTTAGCTTTAAAAAAAGGATAAACTATATGAGTAGCGAAGAAATGATTTTACAACTCGCAAAAGACCTAATGCAACTACGCAATAATCCTATTCTTAACCCAGGTGGCGATAGCCAAATGCTAAAGAAATTAAAGGGAAAAATAATGAAAAAGAAAAAATATAAAACTGATGTTGTATCATTCTTTAAGAAGGAGATTCTAACAACTCGTATTTTAGTAGATAATATACGCAAAAAATCTTGGAAAGAAAGTATAACGATAGCAAGTCTTTATGATCAAAAGAAATTTAAACCATCCGCAACAAAAGCTAACAAATCACTGCACCCTGACACCAGAAGCCGTGCGACTGAGGCTTAATTACAAGGCATCATTCTTCTGGTGCAGGTGAGTTCAGACGTTAAGAGGTGCTATTATGAAAAGACTTACGATTGACGATTGACAACGAATACTATATTGCTGCAATAGCAGTAGCATTGATTGTGGTGGGTATCGCCATTGCGCTGCTGTTAAGATGGAATACCTGCTCATATCAATCTTACATTTCGGATACCCCGTCTTTTAAGGCGGGGAGGAGAAATGTCCTTTTTTTGAGGTTTTTCTTGACATTTACGTTTAATGCTATAATATATGATTATGCTATTATCAAGAACAATAAAAATTAAGCTCGATATTCCGGTTGAAATTATCAAACCAACCGTTAAGGCATACACACAAGCGTTTAACCATATTTGCCAAGTAGGCTGGAATGACAGTGATTCTAACGGCGTATCGCTTCACCATAAAACGTATAAACAACTTAGAAGTTATCTCCCGTCTCAACTTGCAGTATCTGCCAGAATGAAAGCCACAGAAGCTCTTAAGTCTGTTAAGGTAAAAATAAGAAAGAAACAAAAAGCGACTTGCCCGAAAGCCGAACAATCTTCTATTAGATACGATGCCAGAAGTTACAATGTTTGGTTTGACAGGAGTGAACTTTCTCTCTTGACTGTTTCCGGTAGGCAAAAAATCCCCATCTCTATCCCCGAATATTTCAAACAATATCTTACATGGAAACGATGCTCTGCCGATTTGTTTTTGAGAAAGAATAAGGTTTTTTTGCACATAGTCTTCACCAAAGAAATTACCGACCCCGAACTTACCGGCAAAGTTGTCGGCATTGATAGGGGGATTAAGAAAGTTGCCGTTACCTCTGAAAATCAATTCTTTGGTGGTGGCCAAATTAAAAAAGTTTCTAAACGTTACGAGAAGATTAGAAGTGCTTTGCAATCTTGTGGAAGCAGGTCTGCGAAAAGACACCTTTGTAAAATATCTAAGAAGGAGAACCGTTTTAGAGCTGACGCTAATCACGTAATAGCAAAGCAGATTGTAAACTCCATTGAACCAGGAACTGTGATTGCGCTTGAAAAACTTACAGGTATTAGGCAAAATGTAAGACTTCGTAAAAAACAACGAAAAGACTTACATAAATGGAATTTCTTTCAGTTTGAACAATTTCTCACCTATAAGGCTCAAGCAAGAGGAATGACGATTGTGCATGTTGATGCTCGTTATACCAGCCAGAAATGTTCTGTCTGTGGGTATATCTCCCGCTCCAACCGGCAATCTCAAGCTATTTTTAAATGTAAGCAATGTGGTTTCTCCTTAAATGCGGATCAAAATGCTTCTCGAAATATTAAACAAAATTACTTGGACGCTATATGCTATCCAAGTAGCGATTCAGTCAATAATCGTATTGTATCGCACGCTGATGCCAAAGGCTCTTCGAGCAATTGCGGCGGAGTGCAGTTACAAGCCCTCGACTTTAGTCGTGGGTAGTTGACCCGTTTTTTAATAACTCTTCGATTTCTACTGCACGGATTCCAACCTGGGTATGCCAATTGCTATTTTTTGCTTCTATTGCCGCTTCTTCCCAATCGTCTTTTTTAATTGCAGTTATCATTTTGCGGAATAAAAGAAACTTTTTGCTTCCTATATTAAACATTAGATCAATTAACGCATTTTGTCTGTTTTCAGAGAAATTACTATAATTCACAAATATGGTTTGGAGTATATTAATTGCGTATTTTATATCGTTTTGTAACATCAGTTCAACTTCGTCTTCGCTAAAACCATTAGCCTCAGCATTTCTCCCCCATCCGCACGTCCATTTATTGGCCGGACATAAATATAAAACATGTCGTCCAGCACTATTTTTTACGCACCCTTCGTGGCGTTTTATCATTTCTATTAAGTCTTTATTCACTTTTTATTTTCGAGGTATTGATCGAACCTGCCCAATAGGTTGTTTACTAAACCATTCAACGCATTTTGGCTTACATAAAGTTTATCAATTGATACTTTAACTTCTTTTATTTTATCGCATGTAACTCTGGTCGAGTCATCCTTGCGTTTGTCGCGCTCAAGATTCTGTTCTGTGCATTTTTTAGTAGTCATGTAAATAGGCGTTCCGTCAGTATCATACAATCGTTTATTTAT
>JBDRBF010000053.1:0-3723 GCA_043822925.1 bacterium | reverse complement strand
TTTTGTGCTAGTATTAAAACATGAAAAAAACAGAAAAAAGCCCTTTTAAACTATCATTACCGTTTCAGCCCTCAGGGGATCAGCCAGGAGCTATTGCTCAGTTGGTCAAAAATAGGCCAGGTAAATCTGTGCTTTTGGGCGTTACCGGATCAGGTAAAACGTTTACGTTAGCCAATGTGATTGCTCAGCAAAGTAAAAACGTCTTGATCATGTCGCCAAATAAAACTTTGGCTGCCCAATTATATGAAGAGTTTTCTCTTTTTTTTCCAGAGAATAAAGTTTGTTATTTCGTTAGTTATTATGATTACTATCAACCCGAATCATATTTGCCGGCGCAAGATATCTATGTCGCAAAAGAAACTAAAGTAAACTCTGAAATAGAACGCTTACGTGTCGAAGCTACAGCTTCGATTATTAATAGAAATGATGTAATAGTCATTTCATCTGTTTCGGCTATATACTCGCTTGGTAATCCGTTTGATTACAAAGATTTGGCATTTTCTGTGCGTATTGGAGATACGATATCTAGGCGTGATTTACTCGCTAAACTTATATTTATTCAGTATAAACGTAATGACGTTGAGGCTGGTTCTGGGCAATTTCGCGTTGTTGGTAATACGGTAACGGTGAACTTGCCGTACTTGCATGATAGTTTACGTATAGAGCTTTTTGGTGATACTATCGAAACGATAGAATTTGTTGATAAGCGAGAACATAAAGTTCTGAGAAGTCTTGATAATTTTGTAATTTTTCCCGCAAAGCATTTTGTGGCAACTGAAGAAAAACGTGAAGCTGCTGTTATAAATATTAAAGCTGATCTAGAAGTTGCACTTGCTAATATGCAAAACCCGTTGTATAAAGAGCGCTTAAAAACGCGCATTCAGCATGATATAGATATGATATCTGAAACTGGTTATTGCTCGGGCATAGAAAATTATTCACGTTATTTTGATGGGCGTAAAGAAGGCTCACCGCCATATAGTTTATTTGATTTCTTTGGTGATGATTTTTTACTTATTATTGACGAATCTCACGTTGCCGTACCACAATTTTATGGTATGTACAAAGGCGACGCTGCACGTAAAAAAGCATTAATAGAATACGGTTTTAGGTTGCCGTCTGCTTTTGATAATAGACCGTTAAAGTTTGAAGAAATAGAACGATACTTTAAAGATGTTATTTTTGTGTCGGCGACACCGGCAAAATACGAGCTTGAGCATGCAGATACTATTGCTGAGCAAATTGTCCGTCCAACAGGTATTTTAGATCCTGTAATTGAAATTCGTCCTCGTGAGGGCCAAATTACTGATTTAATTAACGAAATTAAAGAGACAAGCAAGAAGGGCTTTCGGTCGCTTATAACCGTGCTGACTAAAAAAGCAGCAGAAGATATGGCCCAATTTCTGGAAAAACAAAAACTTAAAGTGTGTTATATGCACAGCGAAATCAAAACGCCACAAAGAACAGAGCTCTTGCACAAGTTGCGTCTTGGCACGTTCGAATGTCTTGTGGGTATTAATTTGCTGCGTGAGGGGCTTGATCTTCCTGAAGTCGCGCTTGTGGCTATCATGGACGCTGACATCGAAAGTTTTTTACGTGATGAACGTTCACTCATTCAGACTATAGGCCGCGCTGCTCGTAATACTGATAGTAAAGTTATTTTTTACGCAGACAAAATTACGCAGTCTATGCAAAAAGCAATGCAGGAAACTGAACGTCGCAGAGCTGCTCAAGAAATTTATAATACTAAACATGGTATTACTCCAGAAACAGTTAGACGTGAAGTGACGCAAAGTATTTCTCGGTTACAAAAGAGCATCATGGATGCTTCTAAAGCGAATCTTACGGGTAAGAAGCGTATCAAACCTAAGAATGCAGAAGATGCACAAATTCTTATTACACAGCTTGAAGAAGAGATGCAGCTTGCAGCTGAGAATCTTGATTTCGAAAAAGCTATTAATGCGCGTGATAAAATTCTTGCGCTTCGTAAACAGTTTCTAAATCAAGAATAAATTTAAAGTAGCGCGGCCCCAGGGGGATAACCATGCAACACGAAATATTTGCACAAACCAATACAGTAACTAACGTTAATCAGGCGTTAGTTCAAGAATTTAGAGATTTTCTGGTTAGTCATGGCTTAAACGACCAGGCCGTTAAAAAGTTTCAGGAAATTATTTACGATTATTATTACACGCATAGACGTGATTTTGTTTGGCGTGAGCAAATAAATCCATATTACGTTCTTGTTTCAGAAATTATGCTCCAGCAAACACAAACTGATCGCGTTTCTCAAAAGTTTATCGACTTTGTAACCAGATTTCCCGATTTTTCTACGCTTGCCCATGCGCCATTTGATGAAGTTTTACGTTATTGGAAAGGGCTGGGTTATAACAGGCGTGCTTTGTATATTCACAAAATTGCACAAAAAGTTACGAATGATTTTGGTGGGGTTTTGCCCAACGATCCAGAAATTCTTGAAACGTTTGCCGGCATTGGTCATAACACGGCTTCTTCGATTTGTGCTTTTGCATTTAATCGGCCTACGGTATTTATAGAAACTAATATCCGTACGGTTTATATCTATTTATTTGGGGCAAATATTACACAGAATGTTAAGCGCCTAGCATCAAAAAGCGCTCACCCTGAGCTTGTCGAAGGGGCGAAGGCTTCTACGCTTGTGCACGACAAAGAACTTATGCCACTAGTCGCCAAAACGCTTGATTTAAATAGCCCACGGGATTGGTATTATGCGCTTATGGATTACGGCGTCATGCTCAAAAAAACAGTAGGTAACGTATCGCGTTTAAGTAAGCATTATACTAAGCAATCTAAGTTTCAGGGTTCTGATCGCCAAATACGCGGGATAATTTTACAAGTCTTACTCGATTACCCCGGAATTAGCGAACAAGAAATTATTGAGCGCACCGGCAAAGAGCAAGCGCGTGTGCCTGCCCTTAGAAGCTACGAGCCGATAGGCGAAGAGCGTAGTAGGGTGCTTAAGATGCTTGAAGCTTTGTGTAATGAGGGTTTTGTAAAAAAAAGTGGCCAGATTTTGCTCCTGGCCACATAAAAATAATCTTAAAAATAAAAAATGCTTTTTATTTTATCCCAAAGATTTTTTTTAGGATTTTTTATTGAGGCAAGAGTTTTTTGTAAATCTTTTTTGTCTTTTTCGCTTAAATTGTTTTTTTTATCATTTAAAAAACGTTCGATTTTACCAAATTCTTCGTCTCTGCCGGCCCAAAAGGTGGCGTCTTTTGAGATAAGTGTGTTTAGTAAAGACGATCTGTTGTTTGAATCTAGTTTATTGGTTAAATCTGTGGCGAAATTAACGGCTTTGGTAATAAGCTCATCAAGTTTTTCGTCTCTGTCGGCCCAGAAGGTGGCGTCGTTTGAGATAAGTCTGTCCAGTAAATACCATCTGTTGTATGGGGGTAGTTTATTGGTTAAATCTGTGGCGAAATCAACGGCTTTGGCAATAAGCTCATTAAGTTCTTTTTCTCTGCCGGCCCAAAAGGTGGCATCTTTTGAGAGAAGTGTGTTTAGTAAATACCATCTGTTGTCTGGGTGTAGATTATTGGTTAAATCTGTGGCGAAATTAACGGCTTTGGTAATAAACGCATTACGTTCTTTGTCTCTGACGGCCCAGAAGGTGGCGTCTTTTGAGATAAGTGTGTTCAGTAAATAAGATCTGTTGTCTGGGCGTAGATTATTGTTTAAATC
>JBDRBF010000052.1:0-23506 GCA_043822925.1 bacterium | reverse complement strand
CTCGTTTGGACATGATAATCTTTCCCATAGAAGTTCCTGTTTTGGTTTTGATGAAGGATTTGTTTTACCCCATCATCTTACCAAAACCGGAACTTTTTAGTTTGCGCTAAGACCGGAAGTTATCACTTTGCTGTAACACTTTTGTGCAATTCTTCGTTGACAAAAACAAACGCATTGGGTACGCTAATTGTGTTATAAATTTACAAATAGAGTATTTAGGTTGTCTACTCAAATCATGGGGATTTTATGAACGGGAAAAAGGCCAAGAATATTATCGAAAAAAATATGATAATAACCAGCAACGCTTTTGTAAAAACGATTTCTATCTTTATTATGACAATATCACCGCTCTGTTTAATTATGTTTTTATCCAACTGTGGTAAAAGCGCCGTAATGGGAACTGTTGGTGGTGGAACAATTGGAGCACTTGCTGCAGGCAAACGCGACCGAGGCCTTGGAGCTTTAATTGGGGCCGGTGTTGGTGGACTGATTGGTAACGCCATGGACGAAAGTGATAAAAAAGAAAAAGAAGCTATTCACCGTAAAGTAGCCGTACGACAAGCTCAAATTAATGACCTAGAATGCGAAAACCGCACTTTACGTAAAAGCATGGCCATGTATTGCCCAAAATGCGAATGTAAAGAAAAAGCACTTGGTGCACGGAGCTGCTCCCAATGTGGTTCAAGATTAATAAAACAAAAATTTTGTCCTCAATGTTCACACGTACAACCGTTAAGTGCTAAGTTCTGTCCACTCTGTCCTAACCGTGTGCCATTACAGGGCTGGTAAAAGTTATTTATCATCCCAGACGAGATCTGAGATCCAAGCCATTATTTTCTAAGGGGCCAAAATGGGGCCCCTTAGTTATTTAAAATAGATTGGATCCTGAATCGAATTCAGGATGACAAGTTAAAAAAAGGGGGTTATATCATGAAACTATTCAAACTATTATCCAAAAAAAGATCTCTCCTGGCCTGTGCTCTTTTTATTATCAATAGTTTTTTTCTTGCACCCCAAGCATTAGGCATGAAAGAACAACTATTAATTAAATTAAAAAAGTTAAACGCATTAGCTAAACAAATTAAATATCTCAAAAGAGAACATCCCAGCTTAAGAGAACATCCCAGCTTAAGCACGACACCTAAAGAAAAATACAAAGAACTGTGCAAAAAATCAGGCCAGCCAATAATGCGCGTCCAAGAAGAACCATGGTTAGAAATTGAAAAATTAGAAATAAGATTCTTAGAAATACTAGGAACAAGTAGCGAGCAAAAAAACAGCATATATGCTATCCAGGAAATCAAAAAAATTGCCACCACAATAAATTTTATTGATAAAAAATACGATTCGCAACGGTGCAAAAACTTCTTTGATAACGCTTTATTTTACGCACTAGAAGCATATGTCCCTTACGATGTTTTTAACTATCTCCTAAAAAATCGAGATAATCTGAACATCTGCATAGATAAAACAAAAGATCTTGTATTACAACTGGATGATACTATTTTTTGCTCTATTGAAAACGCAAGTTTACTGCACGCATTCACACTCTATTCAAGATCTTATTTACACCAAGCAAATCTAAAATCCATCGAAATAAACGATCAAATAATCCAAGACCTTGCTTTAATCCAAAAAAAACTAAAAAAACATGTTAATCTTAACGAAAAATGCACCGTCACTTTTTATAATAATCACAATACAACCAAAACAAACGTCACATATAAGCAACTTAATAAAATTTTAAGTAAACAATTCAAACTTATTGAAACACTTATCACAGGCTTTGAAAAACACGATTTTGATATAATAGCAACAAGCATCACCGAATTCGAACAACAAAACAGACCAAGCAGGTTAAGTACACCATCTATCTGTGATAAACTTTTTTATCTCGCATTAAAGTATCAAGCACCAAGAGAACTATTTTTACGCCTTTTAAACGAAATTCCAAGTTTTAGCGCACCGCTCACTTATGATCTACGCATTATCATACTCGATAATGACGGTGACGACATTGGATCCATCTCCCTAAATAAACCATCAATTTTACACGCATTACAATATTATAGATTTTGCACAAACTTTAGTTACGCTTTTGAAAATTTAAAACAAAAATGCCCTCTTATCTATGCTCCATGCCACGTTAATATATCTAAACCAGATAGAAATTCCCATAGTTACAAATACTACAACGATTATGTTGAAAAATGGCTTACTAAATGGTTTAAAAAAAACCAACTAACACTTAAAACAACCAAAGAAAAATGTCCCTGTATTTTTTATAAAACCAGCACGCTTCCAACTCATCCGGAAATCAAACCTACAAACACAAACGAAGAAATGCTCGACTCCCACAACCTTTACCCCAATGAAATAGGCCTGGCCCTCTACTCTTTCTTTCATTATGGCAAAGTTATTCCAGATTCTGAGCAATGGCCAAATAGCAACCAAACGTTCAGGAGTATCATATGATCACCTTCAAATTATTATCCAAAAAAATCTCAGTATTTTCGCTTCTCTATGCTGTTTTATTTTTAACATGTTTCGACGCACAAGCCATAAAAAAACCAGTTAACACGCCGACTGAAAATCCTGATAAAAACTCTGACTATAAATTCAGAGATATTCCAGATATAGAAGATGAAGATGAAATAGAAGAATATCCATATAAAAAGCCAGAAGATTTACCAAAACTAAACTTAGCTTTAATTAATAAAGTAGACCTAAAATTAAAAGAAGAATTACGCGATGCTTTTTTAATTCAAAACACCGAAGAAGCAATCCAAATCATTAAAAAAATCGAAAAAAAAAGCAAAGAAGTCGATACAAAAAACAACCCTCAACTTTGCTCTGCCACTTTTAATTCTATCCTATTTGATGCATTAGAGTTATACGTTTCACCAGAAATCTTTCTTTATCTTTTACAAGAAAAAGATAATCTGGGAATCGATATTCATGCAACAAAAAAAAACCTAAACTTAAACATCAAACAACCTTGTCAGATACTCAACGCAAATTTATTGCATGCTTTTGTAATCAATAAAAACTATTATTTTTATTGTACTAAAAAAGCTCCAACACCAGAAAATCTCGATTACTTTAATTACATCGAAAATTTACTTAAATCATCTCAAATAAGAATTAACGCTAAATGCTCTGTTATATTTTACGACCAGATAAAAAAAACTAAATACAATGCAAACTACTTAGAACTTGATGAAATACTAAATATATTAATTAATTAATACGTACTAAAAAAGGGTTATGCCGTGAAACTATTCAAACTATTATCCAAAAAAATCTCAACACTTTCGCTTCTCTGTGTTGTTTTATTTTTAACATGTTTCAACGCGCACGCTATGAGCAAAAAACTACAACTAACCATCATCACAGACAAAGACCTGTTAACTAAACGTAGCAATATAACACATAACTCACCAACAATCTTAAATCAAAATAAAACTAAATTACCTAAAAAGATTAAAAAACTAGAAACACAACTTCTTGATGGATTCGAAAAACAAAATTTAAAAACAATATCAACTGCAATAAAAAAATATAAAAAAATCAAAACACAACTAAATTACGATGGAACATCATTGTTTGATAGACTCTTTCAACTGGCAATCGAAAATAGAATATCGCAAGATCTTTTTATGAGTCTTTTAAAAAATGTGGATATTTTCAAAAACAATTTAAATTATGACTTAAACATCTCGTTCATCTTAAAAAAAACCGCCGACGAGTGCATATCAATAACTATAAAAAAGCCATCGATACTGCATGCATTACAATGTTACAATTTTTTTATTAGGTATCCAAATCTCTTCGAGTTAATACAAAAAAATTTCATATTTCAACAAAACAATTTTAAAATAGAACATACACAAACACCAGAAGAAACTCTGGCTTATCTGAAAAACGTAGACCAATGGGTTATTAAATCAAAGACCATAAATACAAATACTGCCTGTTCTTGCACTTTTTACAACTCAATAAGACCCAATGAAACAGTCACTAAACCAGCCATTGATATACAAGATCTTTGCTATAAAACAATAGATGCAGCGATTATTTCTTTCTTACTCTTTCAAAAAGTAATTTTAGATCCAAAAAAATTCCCGCAAAAACCAACTGAATCTCCAGACCAAGTAAAATATACTAAAATAATTGAGCACGAAAAAAGCACAAAATAGATAGTTTATAAATAAATCGCAACTAAAACTCAGGGCATGATCTTAAAAAATCATGCCCTGTTTTATTTTTAAGCTTACAAATCGCTCATCTCGCGATAATCTTACAAAATATACCAGCACGCCATGCAATTCTAAAAAAAATAACACAGAGATTCCTGATACACTTTTGTTTTTTTTTAGACCACAAAAATCGTAGGATATATTTATGATTACTATCACAAAAGAAATGCTCAAAAAAATCTCTCCCGTAATTTGGGAGTTGCCCATAGGGGCTGTTCCGGGCATGCTCGCTCCAGCACGTATATACGCAACAGAACAAATGCTCACAGATATTCTTGCTGACAAAACACTCGCACAACTTGCCAACATAACAATGTTACCTGGAATTATTGGAACAGCTCAAGCTATGCCAGACGCGCACGAAGGCTACGGGTTTCCCATTGGCGGTGTAGCAGCAACTGAATTCCCGAGCGGCGTTATTTCACCTGGTGGCATTGGATACGATATTAATTGCGGCGTGCGTTTATTGCGCTCAAATTTAAATATTAACGATATAAAAGATAAGACAGAATTGCTGGCCCAAAAATTATATAATTGGGTACCGTCAGGAGTAGGAAGGGGCGGGTCACTAAAACTCTCAGCAAAAAACTTAGATGCTGTATTAAGAACAGGTATAAACTGGCCCATAAAAGAAGGCTACGGAGAGCAAAGCGATATGCACTACACAGAATCTTTTGGTTGTTTGAGTAACGCTGATCCAGATAAAGTTTCTAAGCAAGCCAAAGAACGTGGGTACGATCAGCTCGGCACACTCGGGTCAGGTAACCATTTTATTGAAGTCGATATTATTGACGAAATATATGACGAACAAGCTGCAGGTGTATTTGGACTACACAAAAACCAAATAGTTGTGCTTATACATACCGGATCGCGCGGCCTGGGGCACCAAATAGCAACAGATCATATAAAAATTATGACCCAAATTATGCAAAATTATGGCATTACGCCCCCAGAAAAAGAACTCACCTGTGTGCCATTTAATAGCCCAGAGGGCAAAGACTATTTCGATGCTATGGCGTGTGGCGCAAATTACGCCTGGGCAAACAGACAGATGATCACCTGGCGCGTGCGCCAAGCTTTTGCAGAAGTATTCGGCAAAGACAATACTGACGCAAATTTATCGCTTTTATATGACGTCGCACATAATATTGCAAAAATAGAAAACCACCAAATTAATGGCAAACAAAAAACGGTTATCATGCACCGCAAAGGGGCAACGCGCGCGTTTGGCCCCGGACATCCAGAAATCGTCGAAGAATATAGAGCAACTGGCCAGCCGGTTATTATTCCCGGCAGCATGGGCACAGCTTCTTATGTACTTGTCGGCACACAAGAAGGCATGAATATATCTTTTGGCTCGACCTGTCACGGCGCAGGCAGGCGCATGTCACGCACTGCTGCCCAAAAATCTATTAATAGTTATGAGCTCAAAGAAAGCCTAAATAAATCAGGCATACAAATACAAGTCGAATCGCTAAAAGATCTGGCTGAAGAAGCACCACAAGCATACAAAAATATCGATGACGTTATTAGCGTCGTTCAGCAAGCAGGCATTGCCAGACCTGTTGCCCGCCTACGCCCATGCGCCGTCGTTAAGGGCTAGGGCCAAAAAGTACTCACTCTTTAAAATAGCAAGTAGCATTCGAACAAAACTCCTGCTATGCTCAGGCCCGAATTTCATAAATTTAATAACAAAAAACAAAAAAATAAACATGAAAAAAACATGAAAAAAAATAGCGAATCTCGCTTTAAGACGTTAAAAATATTTATTGAACTCCTACCGTTTCTTTGGGTCAAAGACCGTAAAATACAGATAAGCATATGGTTATCATTGTGTCTCACAATTATTATGATCGCCTTAAATGTAAGTATCCCGCTCATATTTAAAAATATTATTAACATTCTTTCAGCGCCAGCCAAAAGCTCATATGCTATTGTTCACGCAGCGCTGCTACTTTATGGTTCTTTGTGGACCATAAGTCAGATTGTATCTCAATTGCGCTCAATATTAATGTTCCAAGCGCTAGAACGCGGAACAAGAGTTCTAAGCTTACGCATATTTGATCAATTGCACGCCCTTTGTTTACGTTTTCATTTAGAACGACGCACCGGAGCCGTGACAAGTTCAATTGAGCGTGCACAATTTGGATTTGAAACTATTTTTTGGGGATTATTATTATTTATACTGCCAACATCAATAGAAATGTTTTTGGTAATCTCTTTGTTAACCTATTTTTATGGCATTTTTTATAGCGGCGTGCTTTTGCTTATCATGATCTGTTATTTGGTGTTTAGTGTTCTTGCTATAAATCGTTCAGCAAAAAAACAGAATTTTTATAATGAAAAAAGATCTCACGCAAGCGCACGCATTGTTGATAGTTTATTAAATTTTGAAACAGTAAAATACTTTAATAACGAGCGCCATGACCATGAACAATGTGATAAAATCTTGCAGGAACAAGAAAATGCGGGAACATCAAAAGATTTTGCTGATGCTTTTGTCCAACTTGGCCAAGGAATTGTGATCGGACTGGGCCTTCTTTATGTAACATTAATCTCTGGCAATGCGGTAATTTCTGGGCGCATGAATATTGGTGATTTCGTTTTAATTAATGGATATCTTTTGCAATTTGCCATGCCCCTTCATCAGTTTGGTTATATTTTACGGCAAGTACGCAATGGCTTAAATGACATGAACGGTATTATTGAGTTAATAACATTAAAGCCAGAAATTCAAGATGCACCTGACGCGATAGAGCTTAAGATTAATAACGCAATAACTACTTTTGATATTACTTTTGATACCGTTGCTTTTAGTTATGATAAACAGCGTCAAATATTTAACGATATATCTTTTACTATCCCCGCGGGCAAAACAGTCGCAATAGTTGGCCCAACAGGGACAGGCAAATCTACCATCGCTCGATTATTATTTCGCTTTTATGATGTGAGCAATGGGCGTATTTTAATTAATGGACATGATATACGTAACATTACGCAGCAATCACTTCATGCCGCCATTGGCGTTGTTCCGCAGGACACCGTTCTTTTTAATAATACGCTGTATTACAACGTAGCATATGGGCGTCCGACTGCATCACAACAAGAAGTCGAGCACGCAATAAAACTTTCACATTTAGACGAATTTATTAAAACTCTGCCTGATGGATATAATACGATGGTTGGGGAACGAGGACTTAAATTATCAGGTGGCGAAAAACAGCGCGTTGCGATTGCACGAGTCCTGCTCAAGCGGCCAGCAATTTATATTTTTGATGAAGCAACATCTTCGCTTGATACGCACACCGAACAAGAAATTCAACGCAATATTGAAGAAATTTTTACTGGAGCAACAACACTTATTATTGCCCATCGCCTTTCAACAGTAATTCACGCAGATGAAATACTTGTGCTTAATCATGGCTTGATTACTGAACGGGGCACACATCAATCTTTATTAATACTTAATGGGGTATATGCAGCTTTGTGGCACAACTATAAAATAAACACAGAAAATTTAAGTAATTATTAAGAAAAAATTTGTAGCTATTAAAAAGCGCTCACCCTTCGACAAGCTCCCAGCCGTCGCCAAGGCTATGGCGGGGCGAGCCAGAGTGAACGCTTTTTAACTGTTCGTTAATTTCCTATGTTCTTTTGAAAAAATGGGCTATTAATCCCTTTTTCATTAAACACGTCAATAGCAATATGCTGATCAGATATTCCTGGAACAATTTTAAACAGTCGTTTAATCTTTCCATTCTCAAACACTATTTTGCCATGAGAATCCTGTTCAACAGAAACTTTATAATTAACATAATTCCCATGAGCGTTAGTCTCAAGCGCTGTAATTTTAGGAAAATGTGTTGAAACGATACTCATACATGTTGGATAAAGCGTTAAAGCACGCGCAACCTTAAGCCCCAAATCTGCACCCTCTTCAGGCGACGTTCCACTGAAAATTTCGTCAAATATCGCAAAGCTAAAGATACTTTTCTTAGAGATCTCGTCGACTTTATCACCATATTCAAATACGCGGCGCGCTTCTGCTTGAAAACGTGATTCTTGATCAACCTGGCTATCTGAAACATTAGAGTAAGTTACAATATTACCAAACGGGGTAAAAGACATTGCCTGAACGGGCGCTATGCCAAGACTTTGCCCCATAATTAAAGCAAGAATAACACTTTTTAATATTGTCGATTTACCGGCTGAATTTGGCCCAGTCACCACAAGATTTGGCTGTTTATATTCAACACCAAGATTTATCGAATTTGTAACAACAACCTGTGGGTCAATAAATGGACTCCACACATCCTGCAGCACAATCGTTGGCGTTTGTTTTTTTGCAAAATATGTTGGAAAACAAAATTTTGCCGACTTCTGTTCTGAGTCACGTATTAATTTTGCAATCGTCATGTATGCATCAATTTCTCCAAGCCCTGCCATTGCTGTCTCAAACTGTTGTTTTACTTTGCCAAGCAAACGGTATGCAGAAAGAACGTTACCATAGTTAAACACTATTGACGTCCCTTTAAGTGAGTCTTTTGCAAACGTCTTTGCTTGAAGCTTTGATAATAAATGTGCCATGTCAGAATTTGTTTTTGGCAGCTCGTTTAGTAACTGATCAATACGTTTTAAAAAAACAAGATTGTTTTTTAGCGCAGGCACCTGAGCCACCGTCGTCAAAATAGTACGCATGCAATCAATATATGCAGATATATGGATTAAACGCTTGCGCAAAAAATCGGTGTAAAGAAATCCGGTATGCAAGAACTGCAAATTCTTTTTCAAACTTAGCACAGAAAGCGTACCCGCTACAAGTGCCGCCGATGCATTTACACCTTTATCGTTTATCCACGAGATAGCCTCAAACAAAGGCCCTGCCACTGGAAGAGTTTTGCCAACATGATCAGATAACCATTGAGGAGCACTAAAAAAATAGCTGTATGTCAACAAACCAAAAGTAGTAAACGCTAATATTGAGCGCAAAGACAGGGCTTGCCCCAAAAAGCTATCACCTTGATTCCACAATGCTTTGAGTTCAAGCGCAGCACTACTTTCATTCAAATATTTATCAACATACGAAATCTGATAATAATCTTGCGATATACACTGCATCATTAATTCAGTGTCCCACAAACCGGTAAAAAACAGTTCTCGCTGCGCAGTTTCTTTATAAATTGTATCTAGCCGTTGTAATAGTTCTTTATTATTTACAAGCTCTTTGACCATCGCCTGACGAGACTCAAGCAATTTAACATCATCAGTTGGCCGGGCCAGCAGTCCATACAAATACGCATGGCCAAGCTGAGTATGTGTGCGCTTTTTAGCCAAAATAGAACCAAGATATTCCGTAGGATTTTTTTTGCTTCCTGCTAGTAGATTTAAATCGCCCAATGTTTGTTCATCTATAATCGAATCATCAATAATTTTTGTTGCCTGGCCTGTAATTGCTTGATTTGCCAATTCTTGTGAATTCTTCTCACTTATTTCTGCATTTGCAAGAATAGCAAAAGCACGTTTTCTTTGATTATATAGTTGTGGATTACTAATCGTTTTTGTAAAAAAATTAAATTGTGCATATGGATCATCAAGTACATCTCCAAGCGATGCCTCTTCTTCACGAGGGAGTGTCGCTACGTTAATATCAGCAATTTTTTGTAATAACGTTTGCTCTTTAACTTCTTTTTTTACTTCTTCTTGAACTGCTTGAACTACTGGTAATACTTTTGATGCTTCTTTCCCATCAGTCCCCGTAGCTTGGCCTATCTCTTGCATGGCACCCAAAAAATTACCTGCACTCATTCCTGCAAGAACAAATAACCCAACCAAAACATATGAATATAACTTTTTCACGAAAGCCCCCCGACTTAAAGAAATTCAGAACACAGAATACCTCTATTTAGCATAAACTGCAGTTGGATACAATTTTACAATACCATAAATAACAGGTTTATTAAACAACAAACACCAGCATAAAGCTTAGCCGAGCTTAATAATTCGCTTTGCAACCCATATCACACAAACACACATTCTGTATCGCCAAACTGCATAATATACCATTGCTTTATGATTAATTATGCGCTAGCCTTGCTCACGAAAAGATCGGCCGATCGTTCATTTTGTCTAGATGTAGTTTTTTAACTTTTAGTTAGGAATCATATGAAAACAGTACAGAAGACCTGCAAACAAGCAGTAGATTCAAAAAAAGAAACTATCTGTAATCTTGAAAATCAAAAGAATAATCAAATCATAGTTTTGGGAAAAGTATCAACGAGCACTATGGGAGGGCCACAAGGCAACTTTATGGAGATTAGAGGCCGTTCAAGACGTTAATTGTTAAGCCACGGTCGTTAAGCCACGATTTTAAAGCCGTGGCTTAAAAATTATAAAATTACATACAAAGAAATTATGCGCATAATTTATTTCTCGCTAACTCCCCACACATACGCAGCACATTTTGATGACGCTATTATAATTTTAGACAGCACGAGTGATAAATATCTAAGCTTTATTGATTCGGCAGCGCAATATCTCCAGTTCTCGCTTAGTAGTGCTTTCACGCATAATCAAGACGGCTCTTTTACTCCGATTAAAGATAAAAATACGTGTGATAACGAATTTTGTGATACTAAATTTGATTGTGACTTAGAACAACTCAATTATTGGATCGCGCATTTTATTGAAAATAATTTTATTACAGAAAGCGCACAAGAAAATCGAAAACTTATTGCACCATTGCCCCTACAGCCCGGTGGCCTGTGCGACTATCAATGGGATCACAAGCCCTCTTGGAAACCATTTAAGCACGCATCAAAAATTCAAATTATTAAAGCATTTTTTCAATTGGCGCGCATACATCGAATTATGAAACGCAAGGGCATTAACGGAATTCTTGATGTAATTAAAAAAACAGCAGCACATCATGTAAACCTACATCAATCAATAAATCACGCAACAAGTCTAGCAACAGACCAGGAAATAAGTAAACTTACAGCAGCGATCGATGCAGCTTCTCTTTTGTACCCTAAAAAAACATTTTGTCTTGCATGGGCTTCGACATTTGTACTTCTTGCATTAAAAAAGAATTGGTCATGCAATTTAGCCATAGGAGTCCAAACGAATCTATTTTATGCTCATGCATGGGCACAAATTGCAGACACAGTAATACACGATGATCCCGTTATAGCAAAAGTCTTGTCTATTATTTTAAAAGAACCTCACATATAAAAAGAGTTTTTACCTATGCCATATTTACTGGGCGCTTTTGGCGCACACTGCACGCCTGATCTCATTAAAAAATTGTCTCATATCGCTTTGCAACAAACGCCAGATGGCGCACTGGAAACGATGCTTTTAGATAATGGCATAATTTTTGCAGGATATAAGCATGACGAAGCATACCATTATGACCGCATAATACCCATACAAGCAGACCAGGAGATACATGGCATATTGGTTGGCAAACTCTTTAACCGTGACAATCATGAGCCGGTAAATTTTAATCACATAAATTTAAATAATAATCACATACAAGCGTGTATTAATAACCCTAAAAATTTGAGCACGCTTTTTTGGGGACGTTATATTGGGACTCTTTTTAATAAAACGACTAAAACAATAACATTAGTTCGTGATCCACAGGGGCTATCAACACTTTTTTATCATGTTACTCCTGATGGGGTAATTTTTTCTACCGAGCTTATACTTTTATATAAAGCACTCGATATCAAGCCTGCAGTAAATATAAATTATTTTGCGCAACATATTATCCATACAAATCATGCATTATCGTCAACGCCTTTTGACGGGATTGAAGAGCTTTTGCCTGGCATAGGCCTGAGTATAAATTCCAGAGGCAAATGCACACATGACGTATTGTGGGATGCCGCTTCTATACAAAGTTCTTTTATATCTGACGAGAATAAGTTAGAAGAAGAGCTACTTGCAACACTCAAAGCATGCACCAAAGCTTGGGTTGGCGATGCTCCAGGCGTCTGCGTTGAACTTTCTGGCGGCACAGATTCGTCTGGCGTCATGCTGCTTTTACATGATATTTTACCAGTTTATAAAAAGTTAATAGCGGTCAATTATATTGACAGTAAAACTCAAAGTTCAAACGAAATTGAATTCGCTCAAGAAACAGCAGACGCATGCAATGCTCAGGTGCATTTTCTTGATTGGCAAACGACATCATTATTAGATAAACTTCCCCAAAACTTTTTCCCGAACAGACCAAGCACGCTTTTGTTGTTTTATAATTTACGCCAACAATTGCAAGATATCGCAATGCAAAATAACTGCCCAGAAGTTATGAATGGCCAGGGCGGCGATCATGTGTTTCTCGCGCCCCCACCAAAACTTGCACTGGCTGATTATTGGCTTGATCATAAATTTAATGGCGTTACAACGCCACTGAAAGAACTTAGTGGCATCTACCGTATGCCATGGCTATCACTTGCTCATGAAAATGCTAAAGCTGTTGCAAGCTATTATTGCAAAAAACGTCATAAAGAAACAACCGAAAAAAACGACCAAAATTATCTGGATAAAAACTTTGTGCAAGAACTTAAACAGCAAGAGTTTTATCTCAACAATACTTTGAGAAAAATACATCCTGGAAAGGCATCACAGATCGAATCTATTTACCATGCTGTTTCCTACTGTGAACGGAATTGGACCACTCCCGGTACCTGTATTACTCACCCCCTACTTTCTCAGCCAATTATTGAATTAAGCCTAAAGATTCCAACCTATCAGTCATTTAATGATGGTTATGACCGCATATTTTTTAGGCGAGCTATTAGCCAATTAAAAAAAACAAAATCCCTTTGGCGCAGAATTAAGGGACAAACAACAGGTACTATGGTCAAACAATGCGCACATCACGCTCACGATATTAGAAATATAATTTTAAATGGAAAGCTTGCCGCCAGTGGCATGTTAAATACGCAATTGATTGATGAACAAATAACAAAAGCACAACACGGCCAGGTTGAAAGTCTTTGGCCTATTCTGCATATTCTTACCGGTCAATTATGGCTCGATAAATGGGGCTTGTGATACAGTAATTCTAAAAATACATGTAACACACATCTAAAAACCCAGCACACAAAAATAGTCATGGCGCAGTCAGACGCATGTCACACACAACGGTCGCCCGCCTACGCCCATGCGCCGTCGTTAAGGGGTAAAAAAACATAAATCAATATTCGTCATAAAACAATCAAACAATTATATACGCATTTACACGCACTATTTAAAACACATTATTAATTCTATTTATTTCTAATAATATTTTACATTAGAATAATAATAGATCGTTTTTCTCGGGGGGGAATCTATACGGGGGATCTATTATGAAAAAATTTGTATTATTTTGTATCGCACTCTTTTTAGCGCCAATATTTTTGACGTCAGTGTGGGGGGCAAAATACGAATCGTTTAAATTAATCGACCCTGAAATCGCAACTCATGCACACTCAAAAGCTATCTTTTCGTTGGCAATAAACCAAACCGGCCAGTATCTTGCTTCAAGTTCTCTTGATGATAAAATAAAAATTTGGCACATTGCCACAGGAGAACTCATAAATACACTTGAAGCAGACACCCAACACCCAGGCACTTGCACAGCATTTGACCCAACAGACGTAACAAATACCAGCTTGGCCATAGTAACGCTTGATCAAGATATATGCTTTCGAGATATCCAAACAGGCGAAATAAAAAAAACATTTGAAAACCCCACAAAAGATCAAAATCAACAAAAAGAACCAATTAGCACGTTTATTTTTAACAAAGAAAAACAGTTACTCGCTGCAGGAACTAAAAACGGAACAATAATTATCTGGGCTTTAGAAGAAAATCCGGCACCTGTTTGGATTAAAAAAAAAGCCCACAAAAATGAAGTAGAATCACTCGCTTTTAGCCCAACAGACATGCTCATGTCTTATGCTCAAGATAAAGAAAAAAAAGGCTACATACGGTTTTGGACGCTCAACATTAAAAAAGAAAAAATGTCCCAAAAATACGAATTCCCCACAAAAATTGGCAAGAATACAAACAAAAGAGCAACTTTTTACAGTAAGAAAAAAACAAGATTAACCATTATGTGGGAACTTTTTACCGATATATTCAGAAAAGAACCAATCGGCTATCATAAATACGCCATCTTGCCTCTTTTTCATAGCCAAAGCCCAAATTCCTCAGAAATTACATGCCCAGATAATCAAAACAATGTACTTATTTACGACTCAAGTACTAAGCTACCTCGCCTGATAGAAACTCTTGCCCTACATACAAGTAAAGTTACGTCTGTTGTTTTTAGCCCCGCGAATAATTCAAAAGGTAAAACGCTCGTTTCTGCTGGACAAGACGGAACAATTATTGTCTCAACAAAAACACCAAAACTTTTTAACCTGGAAAAAGTCGGAAAAGAACTTCTTGACGTAAGAATCACGTGTATTAATTAACGCTCAAAACGCTTATAACGCGCAACTTTATGTAAACTATTTATTATCGATACGCATTTATATTAGAATTATATCAGGAGCAAAATAGGCATAGTAATTCAAAAAAAGGGGACACATTCATGAAAAACATGAAAATAACGGTTCTTATGAGCGTCTTGGGCATCGCGCTTACGCTTTCAAGCTGCACAAAACAAGAAAAAACCGTTGGAGGGGCAGTAATAGGTGCCGGCACAGGAGCGCTTATTGGTGGCGCAGCTGGTGGAACAGGTGGTGCTATTGGAGGTGCGGCTGTTGGCGGTATTGTTGGTGGCGTTATTGGGCATAACATAAAAGATAAAGACAAGAAAAATCACGATAAAAAAGACAAGAAAACAAAAAAAAATAAGAAAACTAAGAAGAGCAAAAAAACGAAGAAAAACAAAACGGACCTTAAATAAGACCATACAGAGATAAATTTCAGGGCGTTTTCACATACGCTCGTGTAAAGTTCTTACACGTCCCGTCAGAATCCTGTTCTGGGATCCTGACGGGACGTTGCTTTTTATCCCAGCCAGCCTATACTTTTTGAATAATACTAAGACTTATAGGAGACTTTATATGAAATTTTTCTCTATAGCAGGCCCCGTTCAACCTGAAGACCATTACTGCTTACCCCCAGCAATTCGCCTGAATGAACAAGAACTACGAACACTTATAAAACAAAAAAAATACTTTATACTGCACGCTCCACGCCAAACAGGCAAAACATCAACAATGCTCAACTTTGCACGCCAACTGAACGAAGAAGGAACATACACAGCATTATACGTCAATGTTGAACCGGCTCAAGCTTTACGTGGGAACATTGAAAAGGCGCTGCCTATTATTCTGCAAGAACTTAAGAATCAAGCAAAAAAACTGCTACCGCCACAAGATCAAATCTTTGAAACTTTTGAAAACTTAAAAAAAGAACAAGTTCCCGCTGGCAGCCTGCTCAAAACATTTCTAGACACCTGGTGTACGCACGCTGAAAAACCAATTGTTCTTTTTATTGATGAAATAGACACCCTCGTTGGCGATACCTTAATTTCGGTTCTCCGCCAGCTTCGATCCGGATATCCTGATCGCCCACAATCATTCCCGCAGTCTGTTTGCATGATTGGCGTACGTGATGTTCGCGATTATCGTATTTGGTCAGATACCGAACACCAAATGGTGCTTGGCGGTAGCGCCTTCAATATAAAAACAAAATCAATACGCATGGCTGACTTTACTCATGAACAAGTCAAACAACTTTACCTACAACATACAACAGAATCTGGCCAAAAATTTGATACAGAGGCCATCGATTATGCTTTTGAACTTACTCAAGGCCAACCATGGTTAGTAAATGCCTTGGCTCAAGAAGCATGCTTTGAAATGCAAACCAATCGCAGCAAGCCCATCACCAAAGACATTATTGAAACTGCTAAAGAAACACTTATCAAGCGTCGCGACACTCACATAGATGTACTCGTCGATCGGCTACAAGAACCGCGTATACGAAATATCATTGATGCGATAATTACAGGAATTGACACTTCGCTAGATTTCCCCCCCGATGATCTTCAGTATGCTCTTGACCTAGGCCTTATTGCTCGCCGAAATAATAACTTAGTAATTGCTAATCCAATTTACCAAGAAGTTCTGCCTCGTGAACTAACCTATTCAACGCAACTCACTATGCCACATCAACAACTTTGGTATATAAACCCAGATGGCTCAATCAATATGCACAAAATGCTTACAGAATATACCCAGTTTTATCGAGAAAACTCTGCTATCTGGCTTGATAAATTTGCATACAAAGAAGCCGGCCCACACTTATTTACTATGGCTTTCTTGCAAAGAATAATAAATGGTGGGGGGAAAGTTCACCGGGAGTATGCACTGGGTATCGATCGCGTCGATCTTCTGATTACATGGCCTGGCCTTCGAAGCCAACTGGGTGAAGGAGGCAGAACGCAGCGCATTGTTGTTGAACTTAAAGTTTGGCACAGCAAAGCAAAGACGCTTGTAAAAGGGCTTGAGCAAACAGCTAAATACATGGACACCTCTGGCGCCACAGAAGGGCACCTCGTTATCTTTGATAGACAAAATAAAAGCTGGGACGAAAAGATTTACACCAGACAAGAAACAGTCGGCAATAAAGTTATTACCGTTTGGGGCATGTAACGTGAAAAACTTGTTAGTAATAAAAGACTTAATAGTCTCAATCGACAATAAAATAGTAATTAATGGGCTTAATCTAATAATTAATGCTCAAGAAATTCATACAATTATGGGCCCCAATGGCTCGGGCAAAAGCTCGCTTGCACTCACACTCATGGGCTACCCGGGTTATATTATTAAATCTGGGACTATTACTTTCGATAACCAAGATATATCAAAGCTATCGCCAGACAAACGAGCACGATTGGGCATATTTCTTTCTATGCAACACCCAGTCGAAATAGAAGGGGTTACATACAAAAACTTTCTATACCAAGCATATAGCGCACTATATCGAGATACAAATAAACATCTACCCATGAGAGATTTTTACAAATTACTTACCCAACAGGCAGCTCTATTAAATATCGAACAACAGTTTCTTAATCGATCAATAAACGTCGGTTTTTCTGGCGGCGAAAAAAAACGCGCCGAAGTTTTACAACTGGCCATGCTAAAACCTAAACTAGCAATTTTAGACGAGATAGATTCAGGCCTTGATATAGATTCTCTCAAAATCGTCGGAAATGCGCTTAAAAAAATTAAAGACGAAAACCCAGACATATCGTTAATAATTATTACGCACTATAAACGCATTCTCGATTATATCGTACCAGACTTTGTGCATATCATGCAAAATGGCATAATCACCAAATCAGGAACCATAGAACTTGCCCATAAGCTTGAAGAATCTGGTTATCAAAATACATAAACGCCTATGGTTAAAACCATAGGCTGTCGAGAATTTCAGGCGGTTACGCCTGAAGAAGGAAAATAAGACTCTTTCATAAACTTAAGACTCTTTTATAAACTATTGATGCGGCCTATTATTTTGTGCCATAGTGATTTTAGTTTATAGCCCTTCGATCCGTCTACGTCTTACGGCTATGACGCGACAAGCAAACTCCTCGGTAGAGCGACCCTTCGACAGGCTCAGGGTGAGCGCATAGGAGGGAAAAAAGTACAAGTAAAAAAAAGGGGGACAGGTGAAGAACAATATAAAAAGCAAAGCGTTTACACTGATCGAACTCATGATCGTCGTCGCAATTATTGCATTTTTAGCGGCGATATCTGTGCCGCAATATTTCAAATATATCTCACGCGCCCGCCAAGCAGAAGTAGCCATGAACTTAGCTTCTTTACATACAGCTCAACAGGCATATTTCGCCGAACATGCACAATACTGCATGAATCTTTCTGGCCCAGAAAGCATCGGTTGGAAACCAGCAGGATACAAAGAAGGCGCAACTCAACAAAATTTTTACTATACCTATGGCTTTAATTTCCCCGGCGCACAAGAAGGCGTACACTTTTTTACCGGCAAATTAAATACGCCAAAAGAATCTCTCGGCGAAACATATTCAAAAATGGACAGTTTTTTAGCCAAAGCTGCTGGTGATATCGGCGGCAAAGGCAAACTCGACGTTTGGCAAGTAGACGAATCGCGTTCGATTCAGAATATTCAGAAGGGCATAGAGTGACAAGATTTTTTAGTTAGCTCATACTTCGACAAGCTCAGTACGAGTACATCAAGTAATTTTAGAATAAAAAAGAAACGATAGTTTCTTTTAAGAAGAAATAGAGTATAGCGCCAAGACCAAGAAATGGACCAAACGGAATCCGTGTTGCATGCGTTTTATGGGTAAGTGCAAGATATGCGCCGCCAAAAACAGCGCCAAGAATAGAGCCCAACGTCAAACTTACCCATCCACCAAAAAAACCAATAAAACTTCCAATCATAGCAAGAAGTTCCATATCGCCAATACCCATGCCATCTTTTTTAGTTATTAATTTAAAAATAAACGCGATAATCCACAAAATCCCATATCCCAAAAAAGCGCCCAATATGCTTTGATAAAATGTAATTTCAAGAAAATTAAAATATGCACAAATAAATGCAACAGGAACAAGCCAGAGCGAGACGAGCTGCGATATAACCATGGCACGCAGATCCATAGCAATAGCAACAATTAAGCCCGTAAAAAAAAGAGCATGCGCACTAAAAACACCAAGAGATTCTAAACTGTATTCATAAAAGCCCATATTATGCACATAAAAAACTTTTATATATAACGCAGTCATAACAAGCGCAGTTAAAAGCTCAATAAATGGATAAACATACGAAATTTTATTGCGACAATGCCGACAAACGCCACGCAATAACACCCAAGAAAGTAACGGGATATTGTCATATGCTGCAATAACAGCATAACAGTTAGGACAATGTGAACGTTTAGTAAAAAAAGGTTTATCGAAAGCTAAGCGATAGGCAATAACGTTAAGAAAAGATCCCCAAGAAAGAGCTATCAAAAACACGAATATAAGCACAAGCAAGTATTCCAAGTTTTACGCCTTCTCTAAGTAACCCAGAACATGCTTCGATGAACTCAGCATGAGCGCTCACCCTGAGCTTGTCAAAGGGCTCTAGCCATTGAGACCTGTTTTGATAATATCATGAATATGAACAAGCCCAACAACTTTTTGATTATCTATAACGACAAGACAGGTGATGTTAAACGTTTCCATGCATGCAAGCGCTTCGCTTGCAAGTGTGTAGGGCGTCGTTGTTTTTGGGTTTATTGTCATAATTTCGGCAGCCGTTTTTTCAAACACTGACGGCCCCTGATTACACGCCCGACGCAAATCTCCGTCAGAGATAACACCCAAAAGCTTACTTTCAGAATTAACAACTATTCCCATGCCCAATTTTTTCTTCGTAATAGTAATAAGCAAATCTTTAAATAACGTATCAGGTGAAATTAAAGGGAGAACATCGTGTAGATGCATAACTTCTTCGATAGTCAAAAGAAGTTTTTTACCTAACGTGCCTGCTGGATGGAAACGTGCAAAGTCGTTTCTTGTAAATTTTTTTAATTTACTAACGCACAGCGCAACAGCGTCGCCAAATGCGATCATAATAGTCGAACTACTTGTTGGCGCTAAATTAAGCGCACACGCTTCTTGTTTAAGCGGCAATGCTACAACTAAATTTGCTCGTTTGGCCAGCGGCCCCCCAGAGCAACAAAGAAGCACGCCGTAAATTTTATGATTTTTTAAAAAAGAAAAAATATATTCAAGCTCTGTGCTTGAACCACTTTTTGAAATTGCAATAAAGAGATCATCGTGCTGAATTACACCCAAGTCACCATGTAAACACTCAGCTGAATGCATAAAAATAGACGGTATACCAACGCCTGAAAACGTTGCAGCAAGTTTTTGCCCAACAATCCCAGACTTACCAATACCTGAAAAAATTATCTTGCCTTTTGTTTGCATAATCCTGTGTACAAGATCACAGGCACTTACAGGAAGATTTTCGACTAAATTATGAATAGCTTGAGCTTCCTGAAGAAGAACTCGAACAATCTCTTGCTGAATATCACTCTGCAGAGACTGAATCGATTTCTTGCTTGGCTCTATCGAGAAGTTCATTGATGCGCTCAACTTTCTCTCTTTTATCATCAAATAAAAACAAAAGATTTGGGGTATATCGTCCAGTTAAAATCTTAGCAAGGGCTGCTCTAATAGAAGGCTTATAAAGCTTAAGTCGATCAAGCGCTCGAGTAAAAACAGTTTGTTCTGTATCATCTGGAGACATAACATGTACTCCAAAGTACACATAACAAATACCACCGTCAGCAGAAAGATCTACCCGTGTAATATACACCGAACTAACAGCAGACTCTTCCCGTGATACTTCCCACAATAATGTTGATATATTGCGAAGTAATAAAGATTTTTTCTGTTCTTTTTTAATATCGTTCACGTATCGCTCACTTTAACAGCATCTATGAAAGTAATATAACCACCATTCGAATAACCGAAAAACTCTATCTTAAAAGGGCTTCTGCACTTCTAATAAAGTTATTTTTGATAGCGCGCATTAAACGTTTACGCTTTTTCTGAGTATTTGGTTCAAAATAAACTCTGCGTTTCATATCGCGTACGACGCCTTCGCGCTCAATTTTCTTTTTAAGTTGTTTAAGACTTTTTTCAAGATTGCCTTGAACATGAATCTCAACGTTGTATGGCTTTGACATACTTTAATGACCACCCTTATTTATGTTAAACTTATTTTTACGTCACAAAACTACGAGAATCACCTATGAATTTACTTAAAATACCCACTCTTGTCAAAGCTATTATAAAGCTTTTACCAAAGTTTTCAGGCTCTTTTTGCTTTATTACAAAAGAATTTACAGGTAATATCGCCTAATTCTTGACGTTATGGCTCAATTTGGTAGCATTACTCCATATTCTTTTAATGTTCTTTTGAATGCCGAAGTGGCGAAATTGGCAGACGCACGAGACTCAAAATCTCGCGGTGGTAACACCATGTCGGTTCAAGTCCGACCTTCGGCACCATCCTACGCCCTACGTGGCTTCGGATGGCAGGCCATCCAGCTGCGGCTATGGCGCGACAGATTTTTCATATGGGGATCAAAATGTTCGATAATTCATGTATCTTCTGCAAAATCATACAAAAAAAAATACAACCGGCTTCGATAATCAAAGAAAACGAATTTATACTCGTTATTCCTGATATAAACCCCAAAGCGCCCATTCACTACTTAATAATACCTAAAAAACATATAATCGACTTAACCTGTTTAACTGACACTGATAACCAATATGCTCTAGAAATGGTCAAAGCAATGACCGAACTGGGCAATAACCTAACCGGGCCAAAAGCCTTTAACATCGTCTCAAATAACGGCTCAGACGCAGGACAAAGCGTCCTACACCTTCATTGGCACTTTTTAGCTGGCAAAAACATTTACAATAGTGGATTTAGTCTGTGATTGCACCTGTTTTAAGAGCTAAAATCATCATACCCGTTATATTCTTCTCACTCGTAATACTTTTGTCATTTTCTTATTACACCGTACAAGTAGTTACCGGCGTTGGTGACCATGTAATTTATGGGAAAAAACAATCAGAAATAGCTCACGAAATTCGCCAAGAACTCCTACAATACCCAAACATCCAAAAAGTAACGTTTAAAACATCAGATAAAATCGCACTATCTGGCCTCTATTTCAAGAAAAAAAACGCTCAAGCCAATATTTTACTCTGCCACGGCTTTCATGGTTTTAAAGAACATATGTTTGGCCTGCTTAAAATGTTCCCCAATTTTAATATTTTAATGTTCGACTTTAGAGCACACGGCCAAAGCGAAGGCACCCATACATCTCTTGGATGCCATGAATACAAAGATGTTATTGCCGGAGTAAAATTCTTAAAAGAACAATGCTCAAAAACAATTCCAACTATCGCACTAGGCATCTCAATGGGAGGCTCATCATGCATCAAAGCATTAGAAAAATGCCCAACTCTTTGTGATGCGCTTATTATAGATTCAGCATTTTCTGACCTGCGCAAAATGTTTTTACGTGGATTTTCACTTAAATGTAATTTGCCACACTATCCATTTTTTCCAATCTTACGCTCAATGTTTCACTATTGTGCCCGTTGCGATATTAGTAAAATGTCCCCGGTAGAAAGTATCAAACACATAGATAAACCGATACTTTTTATACACTCCTGCGACGATGCATTTATCCCACCTGAAAATAGTTTAAATCTGTACGCTCATGCCCACAATAAGAACACCAAAGTTTGGGTTGGACCACGATGTCGCCATGGCTGGCTGCATACGTATTACCCACACATGTATGAAAGAAAAGTACAAAAATTTCTCAAGAACGCTCTCGCCTAAATTAGGAAAACCATGAAATACGATATCGCAATAATAGGTTCAGGCCCCGCAGGCTTAACCTCAGGAATCTACGCATCACGCGGCAAACTCAAAACAATTATTATAGAAGGCGATCAGCCTGGCGGCCAACTCACCACAACAACCTATATAGAAAACTGGCCCGGCAACACGTCTATTTCAGGTTATGAACTTATGGATAACATGAAAAAACATGCCCAAAGTTGTGGCGCCGAACTTCTTTCAGATACAATAGCTTCAGTCAATTTCAATAAAACGCCTGAAAATCTATTTACACTCACAACACAAAGCAATAAAATTATTCAGGCAAAAAGCATAATAATAGCAACCGGTGCATCAAGCAAACGTCTCGGTTGCCCAGGCGAAGCAGAATACTTCGGCAAAGGCGTATCGACCTGCGCCACATGCGATGCCCCATTTTATACAGACAAAGAAATTGTCATAATCGGCGGCGGCGACTCAGCAATGACCGAAGCTGCGCATCTGGCCCATTTTGCAAAAAAAATCACCGTCATACAAAATTCACATGAATTAACCGGCAAAGACCCCATCAAATTTAAAGTGCTTGAAAATCCAAAAGTATCGTTTTTATATAATTCGGTCGTCAAAGAAATTTCTGGTAACAGTGAAAATGTTACACATGTACGCATAAAAAACATACTCGATAACACAGAAACAGACATACATGTTTCTGGGGTATTTTTAGCTATCGGCCTCAAGCCAAACACCGGTTTTTTGCAAAACCAAATAGAACTTGATAGTTATGGATACATTGCTGTACGCGAACTCACTAAAACAAATATCGATGG
>JBDRBF010000051.1:0-4191 GCA_043822925.1 bacterium | reverse complement strand
TTAAATAAGATCGATAATCTTGAGAAAGTCAGTTCTATTGCCGTATTATAGAAAAAAGGGGAATGTAGTTAGGACATAAAAGGGGAGTGTCTTGATGACTAAATCAAATTCATATTTTTGTGTGGGCTTTTTTGTTTTAATAGCGGTCTTTTTTATGCAAAATTTGGCAGCTTGCAAGGTTCTTTATGCGCATGGGTTAGGTAGAAAAACTAGTGAGGCGCAGAATTATTGTGATCTTATACATGAGAAAATTATTGGGGTATGTGGTCCGGAATGGGATGGTACTGATTCATCAGTGAAGGCTTGTTTGAATTCGCATCTGGGGCAGGGACGAGATGTTGACGCTGTTGTCCAAGAGATTAAAAAAAATATTGAGCAAGATTCGTCGGTTGAGATTGTTCTTGTTGGCTTTTCAAAGGGGGCCACAACGATGTTGAATGTTTTTTTGCGTTTTTTGCAAGAAAAGTCAGATTATTTGAAACATATTAAAGCTATTATTTTAGATTCTCCGTTTGCGGATCCTGCAAATGTTCTTTTTTATAAAATGGGTCTTTTCTTTCCCAAAAATTATGATGTAAAAAAAAGTATTTCTATAAAAGATATTGCTTTGATGTCAGATAATTTTGATTCGGATATAGTTATAGTCTTTATGCATTTACAGAAAGATATTATTGTTCCGATTAATGATTCTCGCCAATTATATGTAGAACTTAAAGAGTTAGGGTTTTTTAATAATCTTTATTTAATCGAGGTTCCGGGTGGTGGGCATGGGTATGGGTGTATCCATAAATCACGAGATTGGCTTAAAGAGCGATTATTTTTTATTTATGCCAAACATAATCTGCTACTTTCTCCAGAAGTAAATAAAAAAGGTAAACAATTGATGAAGCAATGTTCGCCTGAAAATTTTTTAAAAAACGATGTAGATTGGCTTGAGAATGCGCAGCCATCGGTTGAAGAAGTTGAAAAAAAAATTATATCGTGTTGTTTCTAGTGTATTAGGGGTATTAGGCTTTTTAGGGGGAGCTGGTATGTTTAAAAAATATGTTTGTTTTGTCTCTTTTCTTTTTATAAGTAATTTTGTTTTTGCGATGCAGCAGGATTCTTATCGTGCTATTTTTGCTCATGGGCTTGGTGGGACAATTTTACAGATGAGGTTTTATAATCAGTTTTTTGGGTGCAAAATGATTGGAGAAGAGGGACCAGAATGGGCGTCTGTATGGTCGAAAAAAGATTCAGGGGTCAAGCAGTCGTGCTTGGGGCAAAATGATGATATCAATGTTATTGTAAAACAGCTTGAAACGTGTTTTAAAGAAAAGAAAGAGGTGGTTGGGGTTGCTGTTTCAAAAGGTGCTGCAACATGGATTAATACGATTGGTTGGTTAGCGGAGTTGCGTCCGAAGTACTTGGCGCATATTAAGGCATTGGTTTTGGAGTCGCCGTTTGCTACTCCAGCAACGATTCCTGTGCATGCATTTGGAAATTTTTTGGGGATAGAAAGACTTATAAATATGTTTGGATGTTCTCAGGTTCCGGAAGAATTTGTGCGATCTCAGTACAAGAATTATAATCCAAAGGGAATAACGCCTTTAAAAGCGATTACGACACAGTGGTGTAAAGATGCTGTTGATAGAAATATGGTTGTTGTTTTTTTGCATTCGAAAAAAGACAGATTAATTTCTATTAACGATTCTCGCCGGTTATATATAGAATTAAAAAAATTAAAATTTAAAAATGTTTATTTGATAGAAATAGCAGCAGGTGAGCATGCAAATATATGCTTTGATTCAAGATGGCATGTTAAAGAAGATATTCTTGAGAAGTTATCTGTAATTTATGCGTATAATAAGTTGTTCAAAATTATGCCGGTGGTGGGTAAAACATTTAGGAGTCGGTTGAGAGAATTCTATATAGAAAAAGGGGAATCTAAGATGGTTACTCAAGATGAAGGTCTTACGTTTGATGAAGAGTTTTTCGTGCAATCTATAGAGTTAACAGAAGCGGGGAAAGATTTGTTGCAAGAGATGCAGCCATCGATTGAGCAGGTTCAGGAACGAATGAAGTCAGCTGAAAAGAAGATAAATGCTCCAACGAAAAAAGTATAAACAGGAGTAGTGTGTTGGTATTTTTAAAAAAATATTGGGGTGTTTTTTTTGTTTTGCTGTGTAACTTTTTAAGTATGCACGATCTTCTGGGTATGCAAAAACCTACCCGTAAAACAGTCGGTATCTTTGCCCATGGGTTGGGAGGGAATGCGAGCCAGGTGCGTAATTATAGAAGTTTGTTTGATTGTGATTGTATCGGCGTAAATGGGCCGGAAGTAGCGCATGATTTTTTTTCTTCTTGCTTGGGCCAAGATGGTGATATAGATGCCATTGTGCAGGAAATTATAAAACAGGTAAAAGCAGGTAACGATATTATTGGTATTGGGTTTTCGAAGGGCGCGGCAACCTGGATAAATGTTATTGGATGGCTTGCTGAAAATAAGCCAGAACTTCTCAAGTATATTAAAGTTTTAATTCTTGATTCACCGTTTGCAGCACCAGAAAATGTGAGTGTAAAGGCATTTGAGCAATTAGAACAGGTAAAAAAGTCTGGAGAGATGAGTGTGGGGGCGTCTATTTCTGATTTATTTAAAAATTATGATGCTGATGGTATAACGCCAATTAAAGCAGTTACTGAGCAGTGGGGACAGATTAAGAAAAAAGATATGCTCATTGTGCTTACACATTCAAATGGCGATAATCTTATTAATATTAAAGATTCGCGTTTATTATGTGCTGCTATGGTAAAATATGGCTTTAAACCGTATTTTATTCAGATGTCCATGGGGCGGCATGGCATGGCTTTTTCTGATCCACATAACAAAGTTATAGATAAGATTCGTACGGTTTTTGTAAAATATAAAATGTTTTACTTATTTTCAGAAGATTTTTTCAAAGAGCGAGAATTTGTTATTGATGACTTTGGTTTTGCTGACCCGGTTAATGTGTTTTGTGACGGAGGCGTTATAAATAAAAAAGGTAAAGTAGTGATTACTGCAGAAGGGGAGCGATGGCTTGCAGAGATGCGGCCGTATTTGTCCGGGCTCGACAAGTTTTTGGAAAAGATTAAGAGTTTGTTTTGATTGGGTTTTAATAAAAGCGCGCCGTGCATATTTTGTGTGCACGGCGCTTTTATTACGCATTTAAGAATAAACCAATAGGGCTGGTGGGTAAAAGAGGCCCGCTAGATATCGCATGTTCGTCGATAACGGTGCCATGATCAAGCAAATATATTTTGTCCTGTATAGCCTTTATAAATGCGACGTCGTGGCTGCAAAGCCCAATCGTGATTCCTGTTTTCTGTAAGTCTTTGAGTAAGCTCGCAAGTATTTTAGTGCTTTGCGGATCAAGTGCCGATGATGGCTCATCAAACAATAAAATTTGTGGCTCAAGTGCAAGCGCTCTGGCGATAGCAACTCGTTGCTGCTGCCCACCGGAAAGCTGGTTTATGTATGCATTTTTGTATGCAGCCAGACCCAGTGATTCAAGTAGCTTTCCAGTTTTTTTGAGCGCAGCTTCTGTTGATATTCCCAAAATATGAGTTTGTGGTTGCACGCAGTTTTGCAAAACCGTCAGGTGCGCAAACAGGTTAAATTGCTGGAACACAAAGCCTATTTTTTGTACACGTTGCTTGGTTGTGAGCGTGTGTACGGGCGTATCTTGATATAAAATATCGCCGGAATAGCTTTTGTGTAGGTGCGCCAGGCACTTGAGCAGCGATGTTTTGCCCGCGCCACTAGAGCCAATAAATGTCGTTATTTTATTTTTTTCTAAAGAGACGCAAATATCTTTTAGTATGGGCAGGTTTTTTTTGCCTGATTTAATGATTAAGCTTAGGTTTTTAGTTGTGATCATATCCAGCTCCCAGTTTTTTTTCCCATTTTTTAGCAAGTAATGAGATAGTTGTTGTTAAAAATAAATAAATTAATGCTATTGCCAGGTAAATGCTCATGGGGTCAAGTGTTTTGGCGCTTATATTTATAGCGGCTCTTGTTATTTCAAGTAGGCCAATTGATGCAAAAATAGACGACTCTTTTATGAGCGATATCGTTTCGTTTACCAGTGCAGGCAAAATATTTTTGAGCGCTTGCGGCATAATAATATGCACCAGTGTTTTGTACGTTGAGTAGCCCAAAACGTGTGCTGC
>JBDRBF010000050.1:0-2339 GCA_043822925.1 bacterium | reverse complement strand
AGAAATCTTAAAAACGATTTATCGTGAGCTGAAAAAAATAGAAGCCAAATTTTACGAGTACACAAACAAACCGCAGCCAATACAATCGACAAACCTCTCTATCGCAAAAGATTTGATGAGCAAAAATGCACCGTTAGATCCAGTGACCATCACAGAACAACTTACGTTTGAACTTTTAGAAGCAAAATTCAAAACTATAGAAAAATTTATTGATGAAGAATTAAAAAAATACAAACCAATCACCATAGGAATGGTAAAAGATTGGATAAAGAAAATATCAACAGATCAAGCATTAATAGAAAAAGTAACAAAATGGCTCGACGCCCGCACCGAAGATGATGATAAAAATATAAGAGAAAATATCGAGACCTGGGCCTCAGACATAAGAAATGATAAAGAAGGCAAAAACCAAGAATCCAATAAAAAACTTCTTTTATATATAGACGATCTTCTCAATCAAGCAATAATCACAAAAGCTTTAGCTGAAAAATGGCTAAATGACAAACAAGAATTAGCAATCAATGACAAACAAGAATTAGCAATCGCGGAAATAAAAAAAAAGCTAAAAATATATGACCAGGATGCAAACATAAAAGAAACCCTAACTAAATGGCGGGATGAACTTTTTGCGCAACCAACATTAGTAGGAAATGAAATACTCATTCAATTTATAGCCATTCTATTAAAACAAGGCACAATCACAAAAAGAATGATTAAAGAAAGAATAGAAAAAGCAAAAAATGATAATGAAAAAATAAAACAGATAGAAGATTTACTCAAAACCCGACTAAAAAAACCAGGAAAAGTACTCAACGAAAACGACGACATTAAACAAGATATACAAAACTGGAAAAAGGATAACGTCACACTCGGCGCATACATTGACAATCTTTTGGCCTATTCAAAAGCAGAACCTGACGGATTCATTAAAGACTTGGTCGACTTTTTAAAAGGAGAAGAAATCAGGCCAACGTCCCACGACCTTGGAGTTGCTGGATTTGAAATCTTACTCAGTAAATTATCTGAACTTTTCAAAAAATTAAAACTCTTAAAAGAAGAAGGCAACAAAGAAACACTTAATGAAAACGCAAAAAATATGTGGAAAATCTTTTCCCGCATCACAGTCTCAAAATTTAAAGAAGAAATAGAAAACGATCTTGACCGATTTGTAGCAGAATAACAAATCAAGAATAAAACAAAGCTAAACTAAAAGCCAAAGCCCTCATGTGTGCCCATAAAGCTTGCATGCGGGCTTTGTTCGTTTTTGGAGTTTTTTTTAATTTTTGATCAAAAAACATTACTCGTGTACTTGTTCACCCGTTTCTGGTTCTGATTTTTCTCTATCCGATTTTGCCACCGGCTGCCCGAACAATTTTCGCTCATGTACCCGCCCCTGTTGGGCAACATTCTGAACAGACGGCTGCTGAACTTTCAAAATCTTCTTATTTTGTAAATCAGCCTGATTTTTGGCCAAAACCAAAAGCTTATCAAACACACGTTCTTGCGGTTGATAAGCAAAAACAAAATTATTAAACGGGCAAGACACGATTAACGCCAAAACAGTTAAGAAGAAAATGGACACTATTCTCCCATATATAGTCATTGTAGACCCCCCACACGCACATTATATGTTTTATATTAAGAAACTCTTTCTCTCCCAGCTGCTAACTTTATCTTAAAGAAAACAGGCTCGAAGAGTCAAGATATTACAAATAGTAAAATTTATTTAAATTTTCTGGAGAAAACATGTTTTTTACTCAATAACAGATTCTATCGATATGTATATATGATCTCGTATAAAGCTCGGATCCCGGATCAAGTCTGGGGTGACGAACAAACGGGCGTTTTGTTATCAAGATAGGTAGCCAGCTGAGCAGCACCTGTATGCGCTGGCTCCAAAAACAAGATAGTTTTAAGCTCGTTTTTAGCCAAAGGCAAATCGCCCATTTGATGGGCAAGCATAGCAGTATAATAATGCGCATCAATATAGCTTGGACTTATCTGTATCGCTTTGAGCAGGCTTCGCTTAGCTGAAACAAGATCCCCTGTACTCGCGTATAATTTGCCCTGATTAACGCAAGCAACTTCTGGACTTAAATAATGCTCGTTATGTTCTAGCTCCTGCCAAATACCCAAAGCTTCTTCTGTTTTATTATTTTGGGCACAAGAACAGGCATAATTATTAAGAATATCGGCTTTTAATTTCTCATCATGAGAACATAAAGTTAAAGCATATTTAAAGCAGGCAGAGCCTGCTGCCTCTTGCCCTAACAAAAACAAGAGCGTTGCTTTAAGTGCTACGTAACGCGCCTGATTATCTTGAGCTATGGCCTGATTTA
>JBDRBF010000049.1:0-14169 GCA_043822925.1 bacterium | reverse complement strand
CTCTTGCTAAACTGCATATCAAATAGCTCTTCAAGCTCTATAACCGTCGTTGCATCAAACGGCGACTTATCTGGACGATAGCCCATTAATCTTGGAAACCGTAGGGCAAAACCCAAATTATCTTCTGTTGCACCAGCTCTATGTAGCGGCGAACGAGTAATTTCGTCAGCACGAATCATACACACAGTTTTGGGCGCAACCCAAACATCTGGATATAATTCAGGCGCACAGTCGACGTTTTTGGGCTGATCCGGCACCGCACTATCATCACATACTTTTTTCTGATCTATCCATTCTTGGTCTGATAGACCAGTGCCAATTTTCGCAACTGTTTCAAAACGATCTTGTTTTTTATTAAATATACCAACAAGAAGTGCTCCTATGCCAAACTTGGCCCGCTTACCCTTACCAAAATAGTAGCCCAAAATAACGCAATCAACCGTATCTTCAAGCGACCCTGTTTCTTGGCGCTTAAGTTTTATCCAGTTAAAATTACGCTTACCAGGCTGATATATTGCATCCGGACGCTTTACGACCAAGCCTTCTAGACCCAACGATACTGTTTGCATAAAATACGTGTCTAATTGCGCAGCTGTTTCTATCTCTTGTTCTTCAACGACATAAATAACATCATGCTTTTCTACTTTTTTAGTTTCAGTAAGTTTTAATAACGCTTTACGACGCTCTGTGTGTGTTTTATCTAAATACGAATGCCCATTAAAATATAACAAATCGAAAAAATAGAGTTTTAATGGGAAGTCTTGCGCCGTTTGTTCTATATCATGTTTACGTTTACGTTTAACCGTTTCTTGAAATGGCAAAAAACTTTTGGTTTCTATATCAAATGCTATAGCTTCCCCCTCGGCCACCAACGTATCAACTTCTAGATCAAGGACAGCTGTGTATAATTCTGGGAACATAGACGACATATCAAGCAAGTTACGTGAGAAAAATTTAATTTCAGGTTTTTCGCCAGATTTATCTATGTGTACTTGTAATCGAAAACCATCAAGTTTAGGCTGCGCTAAACAGGTGCCCAAACGTTTTACAATCGATTGTGCGTCTGGAGCGCGTTCAGCAGCAGCTGGACGTATTGGTATGCCAGGTGTTATCGTAATTTTACGAATACCAACTATACCGTGTTCTTTTAAAACTTTTATAATTAAGCCAATATCAACCGAAATATTATATGCATCTTCAAGTTCTTGGCGTATAGACTTATCGCCGCACTCCATCCATGAAAAAGCATCAAGAAGCGTCATATCAGAAAAACCAAGACGTAATTTACCCAATATTATACGCACAATATATTTGCACGAAAGCGCATCAAGCGCGTGTAATATATCGAGTAACTCTTGTTCTTTCTTCTCTTGTGATCCCGTACCAGTAAGATCTAAAAAGTCAAAAAGCTTTGCATTTACCTGTTTAATAGAAAGATCTTGAATATCTTTTTTTTGTTCGAATAATTGGACAATTACTGAGCCCAAATCACCAGATTTATGACTATAATCTTCGATCTCAGCTTCTGATTTGGCCAATAAACGAGCAAGAACTTTTACCATGCTTTTTTGAGCAAAATTAAACTGTGTACTCATATAAACAGGTCGCAAGCTACCAAGCGCTAAATACGATATAGTCGCAGCATCGTCAGGCGTTGCTTTTTTTAAAATTTGAGCGAGAAGCTCGGTCATTTTTAAACGTTTAGGTTCTTTTTCTAATAATTCAAATATTTGAGCTACTTCTTGAAACTTCATAAACCCCTTTCTTTATTTGTCAGCCTATTGTTAAAACACTAGGCTTGCAGGAGCTTCAGGCGATTACGCCTGAGAACCTGAGCTTTAATCTTATTTTCTGGTTATTTTCTCAGGCGTAATCGCCTGAAATTTATTCCAGCCTATGGTTTCAACTATATGTGTTTAATGGCTATGCAAAAAAAGCTTAATATTCGCTCTATGTCTTAATATTAACCAGTAACAAATAATAATCAGAAAATAAAACAAAAGATTATTGCCAGTAAAATACAAATAACCATACATGCCAGTCATAATAATCGTTGCACCAATCGAAGCCATAAATACACGCCGGGTAAACGCGAGAATAATAAGCCAACTGGCCAAAAATAAAAGTACAAGCGATACAGGAATAAGATATACAATAATACCAAGACTTGTTGCAACCCCTTTACCACCTTTAAACTTAAGAAATATTGAATGAGCATTGCCCAATAAAACAGCACAAGCCAAAAGCAAAATATAATTTTGCACCTGAGCTGCGTTTATTAATAAATTATGTACGAAAAAATAATTTGCTGCGTATAACGAAAGATATGCTTTAGCTGCATCGATAAGAAAGATAAAAACAAAATACTTTATGCCCTTGCCCAAAACACGAGCAACATTTGTTGCGCCAATATTTCCAGAACCATGTTGTGTAACATCGATATTAAAACAGTAACGACAGATAAGATATCCGGTTGGAATAGAGCCAATAAGATATGCAAGAACAAACAGAGCGACAAGTAACACTACTAACCTTTAACTTTTTTCTTTTGTTTGGCTGAAAAATAGCGGCGCAGGGATTCGAACCCCGGACCTACGGATTATGATTCCGCCGCTCTAACCAACTGAGCTACGCCGCCAAACGTATAAACTATTTTTTCAGAAGTGATCTTACACCAAGATTATCAAGAGAGAAGATCATAATCGATTTCAAAAAGAACACACCGGAAAGAACTGTTGCTATTATACCAGCCATTAATGTTACTGCAAAGCCTTTTACACCAGGTCCACCGAATTGGAACAAAACAAGACCCGTTAAGAAAGCAGTAATATTAGCATCTAATATATTAACTGTTGCGCCCTGAAATCCCTTAGTTACAGCTACTCTAAACGATTCGCCTTCAGACAAATATTCACGAATACGTTCATAAATAATAATCGATGCATCTATTGCCATTGCTACAGTTAAAACAATACCAGCTATACCTGGCAACGTGAGCGTTGCATTAAAGTAAGACAAGAACAATAATACCAAAAATAAGTTATAAAAGAGAGCCAATACCGTAAAGAATCCTGCAAGCCCGTAATACAACAAGCTGAACAAGCACAATAACAAAATTGCAACAGCGCAAGCCATAAAGCCTTTGTTAATAGAATCTTGCCCAAGTGTTGCGCCAACACGGCTTTCCTGTTCAAACTTCAATGGTGCTTTCAATGAACCTGATTTAAGAACAATCGATAAATCAAGCGCATCTTTTTGTGTAAAGTGACCAGTAATTTGCGCTCTTCCACCAGGAATTTCACTATTAATAGAAGGAGAAGACATAACAACATCGTCAATAATTATAGCAAGACGTCGACCAATATTATTCGCAGTTAAATCTCCAAATTCTTTAGCGCCAATACTATCAAGCCTAAAATCTACTTCAGGTTTATTAAATTGATCAAAAGCAACCTGAGCCTCAACAATATGTTCGCCACTCAAATCAGGATAAGCGGAGACTAAATAAAAATGATCACCTTCATCTTTACCGCCAGAAACAATCATTTTATCAGGTGGAAGCTCGCCATCAAATTTATCAAGCAAATGCTGACGCGTTGCAGCTGTATCTTCTACGAGCTTAAATTCTAAGTGCGCTGTTTTTGTCACAACACTTTTAATACGATCTGGATCGTTAATACCAGGAAGCTGAATAACTATTTGCCGTTCACCATGAGGCTGAACAATGATGCCTTCAACATCATAACTAGCCAAACGATTCGTCAAAACACTAACAGCTTGATCAACAGCCCCTTTACGAATACTTACTTCTACTTCTGGAGCTATAGATGCTTGAACCAGAGCACCAGTACGCGAAACTTTTAAAAGGGCTGTACGATTATCTTGAATAAGATTAAAACATGATTTTGCAGCTTCTTCTTCTTCAAATGTCAGTTCTAGAACCGTTTTTTTAATTTCTTTCTTTTTAGGCAAAATCGCAAGCTTCTTGCTTTCAAACAACTGATCAAGCGCTTTGTTTTCTACAACTAAACGGTTTTCAATAGCTTTTTCTAAATCAACGCCCAAAACGAGATATGTTCCACCTGCAAGATCAATACCCTTGCCGACATGCTCTAAACGAGTAGCTGCAAAAAAACTTTTTACATGGCCAAGAACGCCTGCTTCTTTCTGTACGCCTTCTTGATAAACTTTGCGATCAACCGTAAACATAAAATAAGAACCAATTGCACAAAAAGCCAACCAATAGATAACTGGCGAAAACAAGAATTTAAAAATACGTGACTGAGCATTCATGTATGTATCCTTATAAACTTCAATATAGCTTCAACTACCACTTACCTGATTACGTTTTGGTGCCGAGAAGGGGACTTGAACCCCTATGGGATTTCTCCCGCTGCCCCCTTAAAGCAGTGTGTCTGCCAATTTCACCATCTCGGCTAATAACAAAGATCAAATTTAAGATACAAATTTAAGATGCAAATTTAAGATGCAAATTTAAGATAAAGGAAATGTATCAGATTTTTAAACAATGAGCAAGACGAATAAGTGTTAATTTTACAAATTTAATCGATCGATAGCTCGCCCACTTACTCGTTTCCACTATCTTTCCCGTTATTATTTTATTTCAAAAAACGCGTACTTATACCGTAATTTACTATTAAATCCCAGCCATTTTTCTTAAACGCTCTATTCTTTTTTCCATCGGAGGATGCGTTGAAAAAAGACTCAAGGCCCCTTTGGCTGAAAACGGAAAAACTATAAATAAACTCGCTGTCGCAGCATGCGCTGATGATGCTGGAGCTAAATGCTGCTTATCTGCCGTATTATGTAACTTCTCAAGCGCTGACGCTAGAGCGAGTGGATCATGTGCATAATTCGCACCAGATTCGTCAGCCAAATATTCACGCGACCGAGAGATAGCCATCTGTATGAGCATTGCAGCTATCGGCATAATAATTGCTATCACCAAAGCACCAATACCTCCACCATTACTTCGCTCATCGCTTTTGCCATAGCCACCAAAAATAAATGCCCACTGAACCATATGAGCAAGATATCCAATAGCTGTAGCAAGTGTTGCAGCAATAGTTGCAATCAAAATATCTCTATTTTTAACATGCGCAAGCTCATGCGCCAAAACGCCGCGCAATTCATGCTCTTCTAAAACCTCAAGAAGACCCTGTGTAACTGCTACTGATGCATGCGCTGGATTTCTTCCCGTTGCAAAAGCATTGGCCATTGGCGTATCTATAAACCACAATTTTGGCATAGGCAACTGTGCGTTATCGCACAAATCCTGCACCATTGCGTATACGTAAGCAAATTTGTCATGATCAAGTTCTTTTGCACCATACATAGCGAGCACTAACTTGTCTGAATAAAAATACGTTAAAAAGTTCATGATTATAGAAAAAGCAAACGCTACAATTAACCCGTTACTTCCGCCAAACCAGAAGCCTATGAGAAAAAACAAACCACTTAAACCAGCAAGCAAGATCACCGTTTTTATTTGATTTAAGAACATATATTTTGTCCTCTACTTTGTGTATATATAACTATTTATTTGTCTTCATAATCAATTTCCCAGTCATCTACTACTACCGCTTTTTCATGTTCTTCTTCTGTTTTTTTCTCAGTTAAAGCCACATTTTCTTTCTTTATCTCGACCAAACGCTCAACCTGTTTTTTTGCATCTTTTTTATAGTCTTCACTTTCTTCGACCAGTTGGCCATTCATCTGATCAAAAAGCTTATTCATGTCTGTTTGCATGCGCTTCACTTTTTTCTGCAACTTCAAGATAATTTCAACGCCAGCTAAATTAACACCCATGTTGTGCGTCAAATTAATAATTTCTTCAAGTTGCTCGACATCTTCTTCTGAAAATAGGCGCGTATTCCCCTCAGATCTCTTGGGAGTAAACAAACCCTCTTTTTCATACATACGAATCGTTTGCTGATGAACGCCAAACATTTTCGCAACAATAGAAATCGAGTAAAACCCCTTCCTTCTCCTCATAGTGACGCTCCCTTTTTTTTCTATTCGTTCTTTAAAATCGTTAAAAAGGCCTCTTGTGGCACTTCAACATTACCAACCTGCTTCATCTTTTTCTTACCTTTTTTCTGCTTCTCAAGCAGCTTACGCTTTCTGGTAATATCGCCACCGTAACATTTTGCTATAACGTTTTTACGCATAGCAGATACTGTTTCACGGGCGATAACTTTAGCCCCAATAGCCGCTTGTATAGCAACCTCAAACATTTGGCGAGGAATAACGGTCTTTAATTTTTTCGTCAACTGACTACCAATAGAAAAAGCTTTATCTCTATGCACAATAAGCGAAAGAGCATCTACTGCTTTACCATTAAGCAAAATATTCATTTTAACTAAATCAGATGGCTCATAACCCATACTTTCATAATCAAAACTCGCATACCCGGAACTTAACGATTTTAGTTTATCGTAAAAGTCAGTCACAATTTCGTTTAGCGGCATCTTATAATGCACAACTATTCTATTTTCATCCAAATAACTCATGTCAAGCTGTTCACCTCGTCGCTCCTGACACAAATTCAAGATACTTCCCAAATATTCTCTGGGTAACACAATCGTCGCTTTTATTAATGGTTCATGAATTTCTTCTATTTTAACCGTATCTTCTAATTTCGATGGATTATCAATAATTTCTTCTTGCCCATCAGTATAAATTACTTTGTACGATACTGTCGGTGACGTAACAATAATATTTGCATCATACTCTTGTTCTAAACGTTGCTTAAACACATCCATATGCAACAAACCTAAAAACCCACACCTAAACCCAAGACCAAGCGCAGTAGAACTCTCTTTCTCAACATGCACACTTGGATCATTAAGCGTTAATTTTTCTATCGCATCGCGCACTTCATCAAATTCTGTTGCTTCAACAGGATAAATCCCTGCGAACACCATTGATTTAGCAGGTTTAAAACCAGGAAGCGGCTCGATTGGCGTTTTTATACTAAAAAACGTATCACCAACTCGCGCTTCTTTAACCGTTTTCATACCACAAATTATATATCCAACTTGCCCAGTATAAAGCGCGCCCGTCGAAAACATATCTGGGTACATAAGACCAATATCAAGCACTTCATACTCACGACCGCTATACGCTGCCGTAATATAGTCACCTTTTTTGATTTGATTATCAATTACTTCAATCAAACAAACAACACCGCGATACTCGTCGAACCAAGAATCAAACAACAATGCTTTAACTGGTTTTTGTTCGTCACCTGTAGGGGCCGGAATTTTTTCTATGATTGCGGCAAAAACATCATCTATGCCTATGCCATTTTTTGCTGATATATGTAAGATCTCGTCTTTCGCGATATCAAAAGCCTTATGCATTTCACCAGAGACTCGATTAATATCTGCAGCTTGCATATCAATTTTGTTAATAGCAGGAATAATTGTTAGATCCAGATCGTAGGCTAAATAAAAGTTAGCAAGCGTCTGAGCTTGCACTCCCTGCACCGCATCAACCAACAATAACGCCCCCTGGCAAGCAGCCAAAGAACGTGAAACTTCATAATTAAAATCAACATGACCTGGTGTATCAATTAAATTAAGTAAATATACCGTACCTTTATATTCATAAAACAACGACGCGGTTTGAGCTTTTACCGTTATTCCACGTTCTTGCTCTACTTGCAACTTATCCAAAAATTGAGCTTGGTGCTCACGAGAAGAAATCGTTTTGCTTACCTCAAGCATACGGTCAGCAAGCGTCGACTTACCGTGATCTATATGAGCGACAATCGAAAAATTCCGAATATGCTCATGCTTAAAATTCTTTATATCAAAACCAGTTAAACTTCGTATATCCATTATTTATTTTCCACTATTAGACAAACATTTATTGAGCAAATATCAACCGAGCAATAAAAATTCCAACACATATCAATATTACACCTGCAATATTGGTAAAAAACATATATCCTAACCCACGCATAATAAAACCATCGCGGACCAGCGCAACCACCTCCCATACAAATGCCGAGTAGGTCGTAAACGCACCAAGTAATCCAACAGTCACAATAATTTTCATCGAATAAGAAACAGGTACCAAAAAAAACATTTCACGTAAAAAACCAGCGACTAAAGCTCCAGACATATTAACAAATAACGTCGCACAAGGAAAACTTGGACACCTGCTTGAAAAAAAAACAAAAACAGAATAACTCATTAACGTACCAATAGCACCAACGCACGCGAGCAAAAACAACTTTATATTCGTCATATTTCTTCTTAATTTAGTATTACATTTTTTCCGGGCAGCTAACGCCAAGTAAATTCAAACAAATATCAAGAGTATTATGTACGAGAGCGACGAGCAATAAACGTGCCTGTGTCGCAGGAATATTTTTTTCATCAAGCACGCGGTTGTTCGTGTAAAACGTATGGAACGTATGAGCAAGCTCCCACGAATAATATGCTATTAAATGCGTCTGATAGGTAGAAACAATAACACGTAACAAATCATGCAAAGCGACTATTTTTCTCAAAACGGCTACTTCTTCAGACCCAAAATTTTCGACAATCTTTTCTAGATCTTGTATTTTGCCAGTTTTTAGCTGGACAACATATTTTTTAAGAGCATCAAACTCTGACGCTTTTTCAAATAAACTATGCGTACGCACATATGCATACTGAATATAATATACTGGATTTTCTTGAGTTTTTTTAAGCGCAACAGCCAAGTCAAATTCTAAATGCGCCTCAGCTTTACGATTTAAATAAAAAAAACGCGCAACATCAGAACCGACTGTTTCTATAATATCATGCAAAGATGTAAACGTTCCCGCACGTTTGGACATCTTAACGAGCTCGCCATTATCTTTGATAGACACCAACTGGTACATAATAACATCAAGTTTTTGTGCATCAAAACCAAGTGCTTCCATCGTCGATTTTAAACGTTTAATATACCCATGATGATCTTGCCCCAAAATATCAATAATTTTATCATACCCTCGATCAAATTTATCTTTATGATACGCTATATCGCCAGCAACATAGGTCATCTCACCGGTACTTTTTTTAATTACACGATCTTTTTCATCACCAAACTGCGTAGCTTTAAACCAAAGAGCACTATCTTTTTCGTACACTAAATCTTTTTGAGCTAAAAGCTCTATCGCTTGAGCGACAGAACCATTTTCATGCAATTTTTTTTCTGATACCCAGTCGTCAAACGTTATACCATAACTTTGCAAATCTGTTTTAATCATGACGAGCATATGCTCAATCGCGTATTCTATAAAAAAACTTATATCTTTTTCAAGCAAACTCTTACCATGCTCAGCTACACATATTTTTGCGAGCTCTATTAAATAATCGCCAACATAGCCGTCTTCCGGCAAAATTGCGTCTAATCCCAATTCTTGTTTACAGCGCACAAAAAAAGATTCGCCAAGTTTTAAGACTTGATTGCCCGCATCGTTCACATAATATTCTGTGTGCACATCGTGCCCCACAAACCGTGAGACACGGGCGAGCACATCACCAATAATCCCATTACGACCAGCACCCAAGTGCAACGGGCCGGTAGGATTACCACTCACAAACTCAATCAAATAACGTAATTTTCTTTCAGTTTCATTACGTTTAAAATACGCTTCTTTTTGAGTAAATAGCTCTTGTGCAATAATTTGCCATACTTTTGACGTAAGCATCATATTCACAAACCCTGGATTTGCAACCGTAACGCTTGCAAAAACTGGCCCAATATTATCTAACGTAAGCTTTTCAAAGTTTTCCTGAATTTGCTGTGCCAATACTTTTGGATTTTGCTTTAAAAGTTTAGCTAACACCAACGCACCGTTACAGCTAAAATCACCAAACGTACTATCTTTGTCCAAATTTTCACGCATAACCTCAAGACCTGACATCAAAGATGCATCAAGATCAAATAAATTTTGCAAGCGTGTTAATAATTCACTTTTTACGCGAACAAGCGTGTTCATAATTAACCTTAAGACATTAAGCTCTAAAAAAAATAAATATTTACGTATATATGACGCCTATTCTAGCATTTTGGCTATTTTTTGGGAAGACCAGTCTTACCTAAGCCTATATAGCCCACTGAACCTGCAGCCCAAGCGTACCGGCAAGCATATCTGTAGCAAAGGCCCTACGACCAGCAATTGGATAACTATATTCAAAACGAACTATTGGAGAAAACCATGATTTTGCGTCCGGCCCAGCACTATACTCTGCCATAAGATGCAATACATGCTGATTCCAGCCACGTAAACGCTTGTCACTATTAACGATACTATCTTTTGAAACAAGTACCGGTGGGACCAATGCTCTCTGCTGGGCAACATACGTAGACAAAAATTTATCATCTTTAACATGCAATTGCGTATCTTCTTGACGGTTAAAACTATAACCAGCAATAAATGAAAGATCTGCAACAACGTGATCAGCTTTAACATAACCAGTCAAATCCCACATAGAACCCTGATCGACTTTTGACATCCCCTTACCAAGCATAAACCAACCGGTTTGGGCAGAATTCGTTTTCATACGTATATCGCGCACTTCGGAGAAAAACATCGTCGTTCCAGCACTCGCACCTAAAACTACAAACTTCCAAAACGCAACTTCTGCGCCCAGTTGGCAATTAACGCCCCAAAATTTATTGTAACCAATAGGTATAGCAAACAATAAATCTTCATTCTTTTTCTCGCCCGTTGGCACAATTATGCCAGCTTGCATAAAGCCTCGTACTTTATCGACAATCCCAAATTCTTGGTCCCCTTGACCTTGCCAACCAACAGATAATAAAAATTCAGGGGTTTCTGTTTTTTTAAATACACTTTCTTTAAACGTCGTAAAAGATGCATACCCATTTTCTCTCAAAATTTCCGGCAATCCATCAGCTGTCGTCAAGAAATCAGCCATAACTATCCCACCAGCGATCGTTGGCGCACCCAAATTTGTTGCAGTTACCTGATCTATTTTAATTCGACGCACAGGCAAATACGCCTGTATATAAAAACCTGAAAATATCGTTTGTTTTACCGTAAGAGCGATATCGTCAACTTTAAGTTTACCACTAAACGCTACCTGACCGTCTTTATTCTTAAGATTCAAAGGGTTAGATGGATCAACCGGGGCATCAGGATTAAACGTCCCATTTTTTTTCCAATAATTATTTGTAATAGGCTTTGTCGCAAGATCTTCAAGACCAAAACCTAATTGTGTAACATCAGTAGCACCATATATGCTAAATAACGCACCATGATGATCATCAAGTCCCCACCCTTGGCGCGTATCGCCCGTACCAAGCCGTATAGTTGCCTGTGTTTTCCAATCACTGGGTGCATCATGAATAGAACGAAAAAAAGGTGCCCGGTAAAATACTGGCAAATCTGTTGCCAGTAAACCAATAAAACTTTGAGTAAAAAACACAAGACCTAATAAAAAATAACGCTTATTACACATCTTCAAATCTTGTCCCTTTATTTGTTTTTTAACCTACTGATTTTAACCTACTGAGTTTTGTCAGAAATATTTTTTGTTACCTAAAATATTTTTTATTAACTTGGTTTTTAGCATACAACGTATCTATTTTCTTTACAATCAGAACATATATAGACGAACAACAACTGGGTCCATATTCCTATCCCCCCAAAAAATGCAAAAAAAAGAGACCAGCTTTTACACCAGTCTCTTTTTTTAATATTACAGGGCAGCCGCCCCATAATATTAAAAAATTTAATTACGTAATTAAAATGACAAAACTAAAATGGCAAATCGTCTTCGAATGGCTTTTCGCCTTCAAAGCTAATTTCACCCGTATTAGGAATCTGTGTATCGCCAGTAGGAGCGGCAGGTTTAGCGGCTCTTTTTGGAGCTGCTGAACGAGGCGCTGTATATGATGCACCTTCAGATGAACTAGCTGATTTAGGAGCAGGACGTTCAGACTCACCTGAACTACCAGCTTCAGCATCTTCAACATCAGCTTGTGCGCCAGCATTGGCCAAGAAAGTTACACGGTCAGCAACGACTGAGTGCTTGCTGCGTTTGTTACCTTCGTTGTCTTCCCAAGAATCAAACTTGAGACGACCTTCGACTAAAACCAAACGACCTTTTTGTAAGTATTGGCCGCAGCTTTCAGCTTGTGCGCCCCAAACATCAATATCAATAAAACAAACTTCTTGGATCATCATACCGGTTTGTTTATTTTTAAATTGACGGTTAGATGCAACACCAAAACGGCATACTGATTGACCGGAATTAATCTGTTTAAGTTCTGGATCACGGGTCAAGTTGCCCATAATAATAACGCGATTGTAACTTGCCATATTGTTTCGAGCCTTTCTAAACTAGAAAACTAAACTAAAAAAATATAAAACGTAAGAGTTATTTAACCCAATAATAAAGTTTAAGCAAGAAAAGAGTATCAGAAAAAAATCTAATACCTAGCTTTATTTTTTAATTTTATTTTCCGGAGAAAGCTCAGCCCGCAAGCGTAAAAGCTCTTGCTGCTTATACCGATACTGGTCGCCACCAGAACAATAACTCTCATACAAACTTGTTGCTTGCTCGAAAATACGTTCAGGTACACAGTCCCCCTGAATAAGTTCCGGATACACTTCTTTATTGAGCAACAAATTTGGCAACGCCATATACCGGACTCGCACAAAAGGGCGCATTAAAAGATAATTAAGCCAGGTTGTTTTAAACATTACAATCGCTGGTATACCAAGCAACGCAAGTTCAAGCGTCACGGTACCCGGCTTTGTTATAGCCAAACAACATTGGCTCAAGACATTATACTTTTCTTGTTCATCAACAATAACACGCACTCTATTGCTGTATCCATCAAGTCCCGTTTGTGACATTTTTTGTTCAATAAAATTACGCGATATCGATTGAGCTATCGGCAATACACAAATAACATCTGGATACCTGACCAAAAAACGCTTCATAACTTGGGCAAACGCAGCAAACATATTTTCTATCTCAGCTATGCGAGACCCAGGAAATATCGCAATATACTTTTTTTTATTGGCATCTGCCAACTCAAAATACTTACTAAGCCGGTCATAGACCGGGCTGCCAACCCACTGGACCTCAAGCCCACGCTGTTTATACCATTCGACTTCAAATGGATACAAAACAATCAGATGGTCACAATATTTTTTTAATTTTTTTATACGCCACGCACCCCAGCACCACAATTGCGGTGGAGAAAAATACGTTATCGTAAGCTCTGGACGCTTTTTCTTAAGATACTGAGCAAGCTTTAAATTAAACCCAGGAAAATCGATAAGCACAACTTCATCAAAGTTATTATCAATAATATACGCGGTTAATTGCTTGAGCATTTTTACGATATACGGCAACTTTGAGACAATTTCAAAAAGCCCAGTAATATTTAATGTTTCAAAGCGTGCATAAAGCTGAGCACCAGCGCCGGCCAAAAAGTCTCCGCCGACAGCTTCTATGTGTACAGCTTCTGCGCTAGCTGACCCGCTGCCCTCATCTTGAGGCTCGTTAGAAACAAGCTTGTCTTGCGCAGCCATAACTACAGGCTTATACCCAAGCACACGGTCAAGATACCATGCGCCGAGTTTGTCGCCAGAAAGTTCACCGGTCATTATAAATATTTTCTTCATACTGTTTTCAAACACACTTGAGCACTTATATTATTATTAAGCATCTTAAGACTTGTCACGCAACGCTGCATGTCATCAGAAATCTTTTTAACACACCCAGCAACAGCCTCTTGTTTGCCTGATACTAATGCAACATTCTTTTGTATCGCACGTAAATCTTGCAACTGTTTATTTAAACTTTGATTTACATTCTTCATGCACTCGTAAGCACTACACAAATCTCTTCTTTTTGCTTTTTTAAAAGGCTTAGCATCATCAACCAATGTTTCAATAATTTTTGAAAAACTATTTTGTACAGATGCTAACTGAATCTGAAAGTTACCAACCGGCTTGCAAATAGCCCCTGCAACCTCGCCCGCTGGCAAATTAACAAGCACGAGGCCTGTTTCTTTACCCAACTGAGTACTTATATGAAACGCATCACGCGTTTCTTGGCCGATATTTTCTTTTAGTGTCCCCTTGGACAAATTCTTTTGTTTTTTACGCTCACTTTTTGAAAC
>JBDRBF010000048.1:0-2084 GCA_043822925.1 bacterium | reverse complement strand
CAAAGTTCTTGAAGCCGAAGGCAAAGTTTCTTCGCGCAGTGAGTTTGTAGGCAAAAGAGAAAAAAAAATCTTTGAGATTACTCATTTGGGCAAAGAAGAGTTTTTGGCCTGGATTGTTCTGCCGGTTGGCAAAGAAACCCGGCGCGATGAACTTCTTTTAAAAGTATTTTTTGGTGCGGCAACAAAACCTGAAGATATGCTTAAGCATTTGTATGTGCAGATGCAAAAAGCACAGGAAGAAAAAAAACAGTTTCAGGCAATTGAAGTGTTTCTTTTATCTGAAGAATTAGTTAAGAACCCTAGTCAGGTATTTTGGATGATGTCGTTGCGAAATGGCTTATTACATGTTAATGCTGAGTTGCAGTGGTTGCGTGAGTGTATTAAGGTGTTGGAAAAAAAATAGGGGTTAATTATGGAAACGAGAATGGATTTTGTAGGTTGGCTATCAAATAAGTTATATCTCACAGCAATTGGTTTGTATGTGACGATTGGCTTAGTTATGGTGATGCCCGTATTTATTGTGAAGTTTTTTTGTATTGAACTGTTTTGGGCGAGTTTTAGTGCGTTTTTTATTGTCTCTTTTATTCGTGCAGCGTATGAAAGTTTAGTAATTTACGAGTCGCGCATAAAAGATTTATCTGTGCCAAAGATGTTATTTTTGGTTTTAGTTAATGCGAGTGTGATGTCTTTTATTTTGTACAAAATTAAGCCCATGCTTGGCTACTTTTCTATTCCTGTGGCGCTGTTAATTTCACAGGTAGTTGTTGGCCGGTTAAAGGGGATGCTGTGGCCGCATGCCCGGCCTGGTTTTTTTGCTGAGCTGCCTGAAAAATTAGATGAGAGTAAGTTGAGCTCCTATATTTTTTATTGTTTCTTTGTGGGTATTACGTATCTTGCGTATGCAAAACTTGGCGTGCCTTTTTATTGTGCATTTTCTGGCGGCTTTTTTGTAGGTGTAATTTTTGAAGAAATATATAACGTGATACGTGTGTATGGCCAAAAATTAGATACTGCAAGAATTATGTCGATTGGTGCGTGGGCTGCTTTTTATGCTTTTTTCGCGACGGGTATAGTTTTTGTTCTTATGCAGGGGTTTGGGTTATCTGGTCAGCCTGCGACTATTGCTAGTGTTATTGTGGTTAAGTTGGTGCAGCCGTTTAGTGCGCGTCGGTTTATTTTAGGATTATAGGAGATCTAAATGCAAAAGTTAATAATGATACGTAGAAGTTTAATTTTGTTATTGGGCGGCGTAATGTTTTTTGTGGGCTGTGATTATTTTAATAAGACGTCCAGCGACGTCTCGGTTAAAAATAATTGGACGGTATCTCATGATACGTCAAAAGAAAAAGCCCAGAACGAATTTGATGCGATAATTATTGGTTCAGGTATTGGTGGGCTGACGTGTGCCTCAGTGCTGGCTCATAGTGGATACAAAGTATTAGTGCTTGAACAGCATAATCGTGTTGGCGGATTTTGTTCAGCTTTTACGCGTGATGGTTTTACGTTCCCGGCCGGTCCTCATGATATTAGTGGTTGTGATAATGGTATGGTAAAAGTTTTGCTTGATGAGCTAGGTCTGGATAAAGACGATTTGTTTGTGTTGCATAAGCGTACGTATATGTTGGGCGACAAGAAAATTTCGTTTACTGGAACACACGGTGATGTTGTGCAAAAATTGTCACAAGAGTTTCCAAAAGAACGTGAAGCGCTTATAAAGTTTTTTGCAGAAGCTGAAAAAGCGTGCGAAGAACAAAGTGCGTCACACAAAGATAAGACACGTGCGTGTCCAACGCTTGAGAGTTGGAATAAGGTAACGTATCAAGAAAAACTGGATCAGTATTTTAAAGATCCTGAGTTAAAGCAGTTTTTATGCTCGTTACTTGGATATCTTGGTACAAAACCAGAAAATACGCCTGCAGTAAGTGCTTTGATGGCTTGCTTGCGATATTTTATTTACGGCGGACACTATCCTAAGCGTGGCGGACAATTATTTGCCCAGGCATTAAAAATAGTTATTCAAGCACATGGCGGCACGGTTTTGACTGAAACTAAAGTTGACAAGATTTTGGTAGAAAATAATCAGG
>JBDRBF010000047.1:0-21659 GCA_043822925.1 bacterium | reverse complement strand
GACTGAAGCGTTACTTGAAACGGCGTCAATAAGTGTTTTTAAGTACAATTGTTGTGCAGAATTAAGCTCTTCTTGGGTGATGCCATCTTTGGCCATTTTATTAATAAGATTACGCATTTCTGTTTCAGCAAATTGGATCTTTTCAGGGCTTAATATTGCACCAATAAAGTCAAAGCCGCTTTCTGTTCCCGCATTAGCTGCCCAGGCGCCAAAAGCTTCATAGAATATGCCTGTTTGCTCGCGTACTTGGTAAATACGTGAGCCCAGTGAGTAGAAGCAAATATAGTTGAGTAATTTGAGTGGGATTAAGTCTGGGTTATGAATATCGACCGTTGATGGTTGTCCCATTAAGAGCGCTACCTGATCTCTGACCATTGATTTATCAAATGTTGCGCCCGGTGTAAATGTTACGCGTGGGTATGCTATTGTTTTGAGAGGTCCTTTTTTCCATGCTTCAAAAATAGCGCGAATTGTTTTTTCCATTTGATCTAGGTCAAAGTCGCCTACAATTGATAAGATCATTTTTTCAGGAGATACGTAATCTTTATGTAATTGTTTAATATTATCGAGTGTTATGCTTTCTGTCGTTTTGATTGCATCTTCATAGGTCCAAGCAAATGGGTGATTTTTATAGATAAGTGTTTTGAGTTGTCTGATTGCTATATTTACTGGATTATCGTTATCTCTTTTGAACGAGTCGACGGTGATGTCTTTGATTTTTTCGAGCGCATTATTCTGAAAATTAGGCTTCGTTAGAACATGAAAAAAGCGTTCAAAAATAGTTTCATATTCGCTACTTAGAAGTGCCAGTTTGCTGCCGCGCGCATTAAATCCATAATCAACGCCGTTAAATTCAAAGAAGTCGACGTTTTCATCTTTTGTAAAGCCATCGCTAGCTTCCATGAGCATGCCCATCATAAGGTCTAAAATTATGCCATCTTGCGCATTGGAGAAGTAAAAAGAATCTTTAAACGTTAAATTTAAGCTTATTAATGGTAGCGTCTTTTTTGTTCTGAGTAGTACGGTGAGTCCGTTATCCAGCTCAAATTCTTTTTCAGGTTTTGGAAATGTAAAATCAAGTGGTTTTGGTTCACCAATGGTAAGTGCTTCTTTTGGTCCTTCTACAGGCGTTGTACGGTTATATTTGCTTAAGATTTTTTTATCAAATTCGTCTGCATCATGTTTTGCTTGTTCGTGTGCTTCATGTTTAGCTTCTGGTAATGGTAAAACTTCGATTCTGTTGACTAAGAAAGGGTCTATGTATTTTTCTAAAAAATTTTGAACATCGTCAGAGTTTATCTCTACAAATTTATTTGCGCGTTCAAATACAGCGCGTTCGTTTTTAGTTGCAAAGTACGAGTTTAACCATTCGTAAACAAAGCTTGTATTGCTTTGTAATTTCTGGAAAAAGCGTTTGCCTTGCATTTTTGTCATATGTTCAAGCTCTTTGTCATCAAAACCATTTTCTATGGCTTTGACGATTTCTTCTTTTATTGTTTTTTCGCACTCGTTGCTTTTGCCGGCCAGAGGTTCGACTAGTATTAAAAATACGCCTGATTCAAAGTTTTTTTGGTCATAGACGCCGACAGATGTTGCTATTTTTTTCTCGTCTACCAGCGTTCTGTATAGTCTGCTGCCTTCTCCAGCGCCGAGTAAATATGCAGCTGCTGTTGCAATAGTTTCTGTTTCGTCTTTTAGGCCAGGAATTTGCCAGTAAAAGCCAAGCTCTTCTGTTTGTACATCTTCATAGAAGCGTGTATGTTGCGAAACAAACGTTTGCTGCTTTTGGGGGAAATCTGTAATAGGCGCAGGGGTATTAGCTTTTATGCTATCAAAGTTTTTGTGTGCATATTCGATTGCTGTATCAACATCGACGTCGCCGATAATAAAGAGTGTTGCGCGTGATGGATCGTAATATTTTTTGTAAAACTGCTTCAAGTTTTCGGCAGACAAGTTCATAAGGTCTTCTTTGTAGCCGATAATTGGATAGTGGTATGGGTGATTTGCTGGGTATATGAGCGTGTTTATTTTCTCAAACATCATATTCCAGTAATCGTCTTGGTACATTTTTAATTCTTGGATTACTGTTTTGAGTTCAGACGCTAAATGTTGTTCTTCAAAGCGTGCATTTTGCATGCAGTCGGCCAAAATGCCTAAAAATGGTTTCCAATTATTTTTATTAACTTCAAAATAGTAGCTGGTTACATCTTTTGATGTAAAAGCATTAAACGTAGCGCCAAACTTGCGGGAAATTCCATCGATGTCTGATTCTGAAAGTTTTTGTGTGCCTTTAAAGATCATGTGCTCAATCAAATGTGCCAGGCCTCGTTCACCGCCTTGTTCTACATATGAACCGACGTTATAGGCTATTTGGACAAGAACTTTTGGAATATCATGATTTGGGTAGACCAAAACGGTCATGCCATTATCTAAGATTACTTTACGGACATTTTCTGTTGGGACTTGGAAGTTGGGTCGAGTTCGGGTGAATGGCATTTTGGCTCCCCTTTGAAAAAATTTAAATGGTTTTATTACTAAAAATAGGGCGATTACGATCACGAGTCCCATGAGTATAATCGTGATTAGTGTTTTACGAGAGATATTTTTGTCTGCGTTTATCATAATTTTTTTACTCCAAATTTCTAAGCCCTTTTATTACTTATTTCTAGGGTACCATGAAAATAGTTAATCTTCGAGTGGGTCTTGACGACATGTAGTTGAAATAGTAAAAACATTGATTTATTCGTGACAAATAGAATAAAATAAAAATAGGCAATATTCAAAAACGTAGACAATGCTTAAAGCGTTATTATATCGTGGCACTAGATGAGTGTTCGATGAGTGTGCCAAGTGTGTGCTTATTTTTAGAAGGGAGATAGTTATGGGTATGTTCAGGAGGACTAAAGGCCTGCTTGTGGCCGGAGTACTTGTTGCGTGTTCTGCAGGGCCTTTGTTTGCAAAGTCTTCAAATATGGCTTTGCTCGACCAACTTGATGGTGCGACCGTTACATTAAGAGATAGTACGGGGAAATATCTCACGGTAGATGTTAACGATGCGAATTTGACGTACATGAAGGCTCAAACAGTAAATAAAGAACAATGTACCCCGCATTCAGTGTTCTTTACGGCTTATAGAACAACTGCTGGAGCTTTTGGTCTTAAGAGCTTGGTAAATAATAAGTTTTTGCAAATTGATCAGGTATATGCTCGTCAAGGTTGGGCTCATCGTCTATTAAGAGCAGAGGGTGGAGCCTTTGGCGCTTGGGAAGCATTTGCATTGGTTGGAGATTCTTTTGATAAAGTATCTCTATGGTATGGCGATGACTGCATTACTGATGGGCCGAGAATTGTTTGGAATTTAGTTTGGTTCAATAATGTTGCAAGTTCGAGGTTGCCGGGGCCGCTGTGGTCTCCTCGTGGTGATGAAAGAGCTGAAGGTAAAAATTTAGGGGTTGTTGTTAAAGATGAACCGGTTTATTTTACTTTAGAGATCATAAAAGAATCTCCTGCGGTGATTGAGGCTAAGCGAATAGCTAAAGAAGAAGCTAGACAGAAAGCTCTTGACGAGTTCATATTAAAACAACAAAAAGATGAAGAGTTGGCCAAAAAGTCTGCTGATGAATTGAAAGCGGCCAATAAAGCGCTTGAAGAGAAACTTGAAGCCCAAAAGAGGGAAATAGCTGAGCGTGAAAAAGAGCTTAAACATGCTGCCGAAGTTATGGCCAGTGGAGACAAAGGTAAGCTGAAAGAGCTTGGGGAAGCTTTAAATAAAAACGTTGAAGTAGCAGCACAAGTTGAAGAAGCAAAAAAAGAGGAAAAAGCTGAAGAAGTAAAACAAAAAGTAGAACAAGCTACTCCTGAGCAGGTAGAAAAAGCTAAAGAAGCGGTTGAAGTTGAGCATGTCAAAGCAAAAGCTGAAGCTGAGAAAGCTAGGACAGAAGTTAAAGCTAAATCAGTAAAAGCAAAGGCTAAAGCGCCGGCTAAGAAAGTAGCTCCAAAAAAAGCAAAAACAGCCAAGAAAGTTGCAGCAAAACCAACAAGAAAAGTTGCAGCTAAAAGAGGCCGAGCAATATCAAGAGACAAAGCGGGCAGACCAGCAGGTAAGAAGAAACCGGCTAAAAAGACAATTAGAAGAAAAGTAAGTGCAAAAAAGCCAGCAAAAGTAAAAAGGCCAGTAAAAGCTAAAGTCCCAACAAAAGCTAAAGCACCAACAAAAGCTCCTGTAAAAGCAGTAGCAACAGCCCCTGAAGAGACTGATGGCCAAGAGACAGATATAGAATAGGCTCAATAAGAAATAAACAAGTAGGTTAAAGCTGAGGGTTACAGGTAGTGATATATCTGTAGCCCTCAAGTGTTTTTGGGAATGGAAATAAGGATTGGATATCAGATCCCTACTGCGCCCAAGTGGCTTCCCCCTACGCTCTGCGCCCGTTTGGGCTTGTAGCTTCGGAGGACAGGTCGAAGGGCAGGCAAGTCTGGGATGACAAAATTTAATACGATAGGACGAGAGCAGGAATTTGGACAAAGTACGGGCTTGAGTGCGTATGTCAGAGAACCTCCATCAAGTACTCGAGCACGTCTTGTTTGTGTTTACGGTATATTAAATAGTTGCGTTACATTTATGTTAAGTCGTGTGTATTACGTTGCGCTTATTTTAAATTACGTTTTTTGAATTGTTGCTTTTGAACTAACCCCATTAGTATCAGTATCGGTGCTTGAAAATTTCTGCTGTACAAGAACCAGTATAGCTTTTTTGGATTGGAAAACAAACGCTCTGCCAGACGGGCGTTTGATAGGTTTTGGGGCAAAAATGGGGGATGGAGGGTTGGGTTATTTTTTAAATAACTTATACTTTGACAATAAACGCTGTATTTAATTTTATTTGTTGTTCAGAATGAAATAAAACGAGCAAAAAGTGTCAAAAACAGGCAAAAAAAAGATATAAAAACTTTCTCTTGAGCTTGGCTCTAGAGGTATTTTTTGTTTGGCGATATAATAAAACAACTAAAAAATCGGATAAATTGGCCCCCATGGATATTTTTTAAAGCTCTGGATCCCAGATCAAGTCTGGGATGACAAAAAAATTTGGGAAGGTGATGGAGAAACGTAATATAAGAGATGCTCGACTGAAAATAATGATGGGTGTTTTTTTTGCCCATATATTTATTATTCTCATTCGTCTCTTTTATCTTCAGGTAGTCCAAAACAAGACTTTGGGCGATTTGGGGGAAAAGAATTTTTTAAGAAGTCAGCCGGTGGTGCCGCTCCGTGGCAATCTTTTTGATTGTAATGGTGTGTTGTTGGCTGCAAATAAACCTATATTTGATGTTTCTTGGCAGGGAATTGATGGCGGAGGCGGTAGCGGGTCTATTTTGCAGCAAATAGGTTTGATACACGAAGAAATATTGAGCAAGTTAGGGGTGATTTTAGATGTTGATTTTTTTTCGCCAGAAAAACTAGAGGGGATTAAAGTAGCTCAGCGTTTTTGCCGTCGGTGCTTATTAAAACGTGAAGTTACGTTTGAGCAAGTGTGTCAGATTAGTGAGAAATGTGGGCATTCTCCATATATAGTCGTAGAAAATCGGTTTGAACGGGTGTATCCATATAAATCTTTGGCCAGTCATGCGCTGGGATATTTGAGCCGAGTTGACCGTACGGGGCAGGATGGATTGGAAAAAGCTTTCCAGAAAGAGTTATCTGGCCAACCGGGATATAGTTTGGGAATTTTTAATGCGATGGGCAAAAAACTAGAGCAACGAGAATTTCATGAAGCACAGTCAGGCAAAGATTTAACCCTTACACTTGATGTTAATTTACAATTAATGGCCGAAACGTTTTTTGATAAATGGCAGGTTGGTAGTTTGATTGTTATGGATCCTGCTGATGGCGCAATTAAAGTGATTGTTTCTTCTCCTAATATTGATCCTAATCTTTTTTTAACAAGAATTACGAGTGAAGAATGGAGTGAAAAGTGCTTAAATAATAATCCGTTATTAAATAGGGCAACTAATGCTGTTTATCCACCAGCTTCAATTTTTAAATTAGTTACAATAACTGCGGGTCTAGAAGAGGGGATTATTGATACAAATTCTGTGTTTGAATGTCGTGGTCATGTGACATTTAGGGGGCGCCGTTATTTGTGTCAACGTCATTGGGGCCATGGTCTTTTGGCGACCGAAGATTCTATTGCGTATTCATGTAATGTGCATAGTTTTGAAATAGCTAAGCATTTAAATATCGATGTGTTGGCGGGTTATGCACGTCGTTTTGGGCTTGGTTGTAAAACAAACTTTTTATTACCTGAAAAGCCAGGCTTAGTTCCATCGTCTGGCTGGAAGAAAGAAAATAAAGGCGAGCCGTGGTGGCCGGGGGAAACGCTTTCAGCCGCTATTGGCCAGAGTTTTAACTTGGTAACACCGTTGCAAATTGTACGTATGATTGGCGCTATTGGAACAGGATCTTTAGTAAAGCCTCGTATTTTACAAGAAGAACCGGTTGAAAGAGAAAGACTTGAAATTTCAGAAAGAACACGATTGTTTTTGCGTCAAGCAATGCATCAAGCGGTAGAAAAGGGTTCTTGTAAGTGTCTTAAAGATTTTAAACTTAAAGACTTTTATATCTGTGCCAAAACAGGAACGGCTCAAACCTGTGATTTGAATATTAAAAAAACGGATAGAAAATTTTATGACCATGCATGGATGACCGGATTTTTTAGATACAAGAAAGAGCCCCCACTGGCTATGGTTGTGCTTCTTGAGCATGCAGGAGCATCTTTGAATTCGGTTCTTTTGGCAAAGAAGTTTTTAATTGGATACGCAGCGCTGAAAGAAGGTAAAACGATGAAGCCTTTACAAGAAAGTATTGCTCAGCTTAATATGCCTGATTCTCAAGAGCAGTTTTCTCCAATGGTTGCGCACGCGGGTATCCAAAAAGCGAAGTATTAAAGTAATCTATGAAAAACGTAAAGAAAATTAAAGCAGTTTTTTTTGATCGCGATGGAACATTAATAAAAGACGTTTCGTATTTATCTTGTCTGGGCCAAATCGAATTTATTGAATCAGCGCTTTCTGTGTGCAAAATAGTGCAGGAGCTTGGATATATAATTATTGTCGTAACAAATCAGTCAGGTGTGGCCCGGGGGTATTTTGATGAGGCTTTTGTAAAAAAAACACATGCGCATTTACATGAACTTATGCAGGAGCGCGGCATAATAGTGCATGCCTGGTATTACTGTCCCCACTATCCAGTACAGACAAATCAGGTACAGATAAATCAAGCAGCACAGGGGCTTGTGTATATTAAAGAGTGCTTATGTCGTAAACCAAAGTCTGGCATGCTTTTAACAGCAGCTCAAGATTTTAATATAGATTTGTCTCGTTCAATTATGATTGGTGATAAAGATATTGATATTCAAGCTGGCTGTGCTGCTGGATGCCGAGCATATGATGTTAATAATCTTTTTGGTTTGTCTGATAGAGCTCTGCGTGATTTATTAAGTGAAAAAGAAGAACCTAAGATCTAATTAAGAAGAGAGAGGAGTGCCATGGCTGAAGAAAAAGGCGGAGGGAAGGTCTCAGGAAGTATCTTGTTATTTTATTCGTTTGATGTTGGAGATAGCATTGATTTAGGCATGGTCCAAGAAAAAGGGCTTGTTGCTGCTTCAGACGGAAGTTTATCTCATTTTTTTAAAAATTATCATGTACCATTTTTCTTTCGGGTTCGGCCAGAACAATCACATGCGGTGCCGGTTGAAGATACATCGAGTGTGTTTAGCAAAATGTATCACTTCGGTGTTTTGTCTTTTTGTTATAGAGTGCCATTTGAAGAAGTTTTAGCTGAAGATTTACTTGAAGTATTAAAGCTGCGCGTTATTGATATTAAAAGACACTTTGATAACAAGAGTGAAAAAGAAGCACAAAAGGTTTTTGAAGCTATATTAAGTGCAACGGTAAAACCAAATTTTTGTAACATTAAGAGTTCATATTTTGCGGTTCAGATGAATCCGTTTGAAAGTAAAATAACGCCAAAAGAATTTAAAGCTCAATATGGCATAAAAATTGCATCGCTTTTACGTCTTGAAACACAAAAACTTTCAGATTATCAAATCGATGATATTTTATCTTCGATTACTGGTTATTATGGCCAAGATTTGATAATTATCGATAGTGAAGGTGCGTTTATCTATGATGACGAGTACTTTGAAGCTATCGAATTTTTTGAGTTAGCTCTTGTTGAGAAAGTTGAATTACAATATTTTGACTGGTTGCTTGATCAAAAATTAACTTATTTTTATGCGCAAGAATCATACAAAATACCATGGCAAGCGTATGTTCCACTTGTAAGCGAACGGCTTAATTTGCCTGTTTATCGTTTGGCTAAATTGCGTGTTGATATTTCCGTCATCTCAGAACGGCTTGAAAATAGTATTAACTTGGCTGGCGACGTTTATTATTCAAAATTATATTCTATGTTGCTGAAAAAATTCTTTCTTAAAGAACGTCGAGATTCGATTAATAGAAAACTTGATATTATTAAAGACTTATATACCGTGCATCAAGATCGTCTTGATACTATTCATGAGGGCATTTTGACTCTTGTTATTATTGTTTTAATTGCACTGGAAACTTTTCTCGCCATGATGAGATAAGAGCTGGGGTTCTAACCCCAGCTCTTATCTCATCACGATATTTATTAATCATGTTGCTGGAATTTTTGGTCTAGCTTTTACTATACTATTCTTAGGGAGTAAAAGAATTTGTGATCATAGAAAGGGGGGCCGGCAAATGAACAAAAAGTTTGTTGTCTGTGCAGTCTTGGTCTTGGTTTCACAATTTCTCCATGCAGATAACCAGAAGAAGTCAAAAGTAACAAGTAAAGCAACTACAAAAGCAATCCCAAAAAAAACTACAAAATCCGTAAAAGCCAAGCAGCGTTCACAAATACCATTTGACCAATTACTGGAAGCTGCAAAAAAAGTTAAAGATAAAGCAGTTTATTATGAAGTAGCTCTTTTTATCGCAGCATCTTTATATGAGGGTGTCGATTATAAAGGCGAAGAATGCAAGCCCAATTTGGCTGAAGCTTTAAAATATTGTTTTATTGCTACTAATAGTTACGCGACAAAAGAGGAGGCTCAAAAACTTTTTAATGTGATTTCTATGGAGCTTTTGATGCCTCTTGCTTCTGGCCCATCAGAAGAAGAGCAGGCAGAGGCTAAAGAAGATGCCGTTGCCAAGAAGATACAAGAAAGAGAGCCACCATTTGGCATGTATATGTAACTTAAAAAACTAATTTTAGATTTGCAAAAATAAAGAAGCGCCCGGCTCGAGATAAATTCGAGCCGGGCGCTTCTTTATTTTTAGACCGGGGTTCAAGCCCCGGTCTCGTGAGAGCTTCGTGCTGTCGCATGAGGATTACGTTCTCAGGCGTAATTTATAGTAAACAAATACCGAGTTTTTTGTATTTATCGATCATAGTTTCAGGCCAGACGCTGGCTTGTACTTGGCCAATATGTTTCTTGCGCAGCAAGTACATGCATAGGCGGGATTGCCCAATGCCGCCACCAATAGACAGTGGGATTTTATTATCCAGTACTAAGCTGTGATACAGTAATTTTTTACGGCTCTCATGCCTGTGTAGCGCAAGTTGGCGTTCAAGTGCTGTTTTGTCAACGCGAATTCCCATAGAAGAAAGTTCAAAAGACGTGCCCAGTACTGGGTTCCAGACCAAAATGTCGCCGTTCAGGCCTGTATGTTTTGCACTTGTTGGGGTTGACCAGTCGTCATAATCTGACGCGCGCCCATCATGTACGTGTCCACTTTTTAGTTCCCCGCCAATACCAATTAAAAAGACAGCGCCATGTTTTTTACAGATTTCATGCTCGCGTTCTTTTGGTGTGAGTGTTGGGTACAGTTCTTCAAGTTCTTCGGTGTGCAGGAAGTAAATATCTTCAGGTAATTGTCTGTCTGTAGTAAGTGCGGGATATTTTTTTGAGATAGCAAACTCTGTTTCGTAAATTACTTTATATATTTTACGTACGATTGTTTTAAGAAAAACGAGTGTGCGATCTTCTGGTGTTATAACGCGTTCCCAATCCCATTGGTCAACATATAACGAGTGGATCTCGTCAAGCTCTTCGTCGGCTCGTATTGCATTCATGTCAGTGTATAAACCCTCCCCTGGCTTCATGTGATATTTGGCCAGAGCTATGCGTTTCCATTTGGCCAGCGAGTGTACGATTACGGCTTGTGCGTTTTTGTCGTCTTTTATTGTGAACGAGACGGGGCGTTCGGTGCCGTTTAGGTCGTCGTTGATGCCGGTGTCGGTTTTAACAAATAATGGTGCGGTGACGCGTAAAAGATTTAATTCTTGAGCGAGCGTGTCTTGAAAATATCTTTTGATAAAAGAAATGGCGCGTTCTGTTTCTGTGCTATCTAACGTGTGATCAAGTATGTGTGCTGGTGCTTTTTTTATAATTTCTAACATGTTCTTCTCTTTCTAATTTGTCATCCCAGATTTGCTCTGGGATCCAGGTTCTATTCTTTTTATAACTATTTTGATTTCCTGCGTAAGTTCTTTGTTGGTCTGGATTATTGCCATCGTTATTCATACGATCCCTTTCTTTTTGAGTACATAATAAAAAACCCCAGCTTTTTTATGGCTGGGGTTACACTTTTTGGTTTATTTTGTTATGTAATTACGCGCGGCACCCAGCTATAATATTTTGGTTATTATTATTTTGATTATTTTGCTGGGAATTATTTGCTGAAAAAGATTTACTAAACAGGCTTGTGTCTGTTGCGAGTATTGCGTGTGTGATTTTTATTACGAGTGCCATGTTTAATACTTTCGGTACAAAATTTATTATAGAAAAGATAAACATACTTTATGGCAAAACAGTACCGGTTGTCAAATTTTGTGATATTTTAGGCGTTTTATGTGACCGTAAGTTTGAAATTTTTACCGAAAATCAGGATCGTTAATCCTGATATTTGACCTAACATCTGGAGTGTGTATCCTGAAATTAGTGATAAAATCAGGATTACGCGTGTAGAAAGTATAAAAAAGGGGATTTTTGACCATGATAGAGCGTTATTATAAAGATCTTGAAAAATACCTGAAGCCAAATCAGGCTTTAATTATGTTTGGCCCTCGGCAGGTTGGTAAAACGACTTTATTACAAAACTTTTTAAGTCAGACAAAGCTTAAATACAGGTTAGATTCAGGAGATAATATAAGAATACAGAATCTTTTGGGGTCGCAGGATTTTGATAAAATCTTGGGCTACGCCCAGGGCTATGATTTAATTGCCATAGATGAAGCCCAACAAATACCAAATATTGGCATGGCGCTCAAAATTTTGGTAGATCAGGTGCCAAATTTATCTATTATCGCCACAGGATCTTCGTCTTTTGATTTATCGCAGCAGGTTGGTGAGCCATTAACGGGTCGAAAATCGACGCGTACGTTATATCCGGTTGCCCAAATGGAACTGTTAAAAATGTATAACCAGCATGAGTTGCGCGAAAAACTTGAAGAGTATTTAATTTTTGGAGGCTATCCAGCGGTGCTATCTGCAAAAACGAATCAAGAAAAAATTGGTATTTTAACAGATCTGGTCGATTCGTATTTATTAAAAGATATTCTGTCGCTCGAAAAGATAAAAAAGTCAGAGATTTTACTTAATCTTGTTAAGCTGCTGGCATTTCAGGTTGGGCAATTAGTATCACATAACGAACTTGCTATACAATTACGCATTGATGCAAAAACAGTCGTGAAATATATAGATTTGCTTGAGAAGTCTTTTGTTATTTGTAAGCTGGGTGGTTTTAGTAAAAACTTGAGAAACGAAATCACGGGTAAACACAAATATTATTTTTTAGATTTGGGTGTTCGTAATGCCGTTATCGCCCATTTTAATGGGCTTGAAACACGTGGCGACGTGGGGCAGCTTTGGGAAAACTTTGTGTTTATTGAACGGCTTAAGCATGGTGCATATACCGGTTTTTATGGCTCGCGCTATTTTTGGCGAACATATGAAGGGCAAGAAATCGACTTTATTGAAAATATTGAGAACGAATTACATGCGTTTGAGGTCAAATGGTCTCCGGGAAAAAAAGCAAGTGTTCCATCGGTGTGGAAAGAGAACTACCCAAGCGCATCTTTTAATCTGATAACGCCTGAAAACTATCTTGAATATGTTACTGGCCCTGGTTATTTAACTCAGAAAGTATAGACATGCAAAAAGTTACGAAAAGAATTCTTCTCGCCCTGACCTGTGTATTTGTGTTGAGTGTTGGTGCTATCTGGTGGCATATTCCTGGTGTGCCAGATTATAGTAAGCCGTGTGCTTTTTGTGATCCAAAAGTTATACAAACGCATACGTTTTATGAAGACGATTTGGTTCGGGGCCTCTGTACGCACAAGCCTGTTGTGCCGGGACATTGCATGGTCGTAGTCAAGCGACATATTGAAAAAATAGAAGACGCTACAGATCAAGAGTTTGTGGCAATTGGGCGATTAATAAAAAAAATTAATTGGGCGATTCAAAAAATAAACGGCCCATCGGCGTATCAAATTTTACAAAAAAATGGGATTGAAGCCGGGCAATCGGTGCCGCACGTGCATGTGCACTATATCCCAAATCTGGTAACGGGAAATACTCATGCTGCGTGTTATTTGCAGCTGAAATATTTGCTATCGGTTTTGAGTTCGCCGATATCAAAAGAAAAATTGGCTGAATGGGTTGGTAAAATGCGGCAGGAGCTAGAAAGAGAAGGAGCGCTTGATGCAAAATAATAAAGTTTTTTGGCTGGGATTACAGTGCTTACTTGAAAAATCTGAGATTGTTAAGGCTGTGTTTGTACCAAGATTGTAATTGTGTGTAAATGCTTAGTGAATCGTGCTTTTACTCGCTTTGTAAAAATCCCACAGCTTGTGGGATTTTTACAAAAATTGGGTGATAAGTGTTCGTGATGTGGGGAGAAAATTTACGATGGTTAAGAAGAAAAAACAGCCAAAAAAGAAAGAGTAAGAAGCAATGTGTCTGATGCTAAAGCTGCTGTGAGAGCTGATTTTGAGATATATGAAAAAATCCCACAGCTTGTGGGACAATTAGAAAGTGTACGTGTGAAGCGAGAGAAATGTGCAAGAATTAACTGCGTACAGAGGTTGCTTGTTTGTGCTGTGCTTTTGCTTTCAGGTTGTTCTCTTTTGGACAATAAAAAAGAAAAAATTGGAGCAGGTATGCCGTACAGAAATGTTATCGATTTAACGCATGTTTTCTCAAAAGATATGCCCGTGCATAGTTATGATGATTCGGTAAAAATCGAGAAAATACGCACGTTAGATGCTAATTATTATAACGATTCACGTTTAACGTCTGGTATGCATGTTGGCACGCATATTGATGGGCCAGGGCACTTGAGCGATTCAAAAGTGCTTATGTCTGAGATGCCAGTCGAAAAATTTGTGGGCAAAGGGTGCTTGATTGATGCGCGGGGCAAGATGCTCGATGCATCGTTACTGGATCAAGTTTCTGAGCAAGAAAACTTAATCGTGCTTATTTTGACCGGTTATAGTAAAAAATTTGGGACACAAGAGTATTTTACTGATTACCCAGAAATCTTGCCAGATTTGGCCCAGGCGCTTGTTAAACGTAAAATTAAGATGCTTGGCATTGATATGTTTTCACCTGATAATTACCCATTTCAGGTACATAAATTAATGCTGGAAAATAATATATTGATTATCGAAAATCTGACAAATATTGAGAAATTAGTTGGGATAAAAGATTTCACGGTCGTAGCGTTGCCGCTTAAGCTTGAGACTGATTCTGCGCTTGCGCGTGTTATTGCGCTTGTTTAAGGAGCTTTAAGACGTGCGTTTGTATAATTTTCGGCTTCATATTTTTTCTTCTGGTTTTAAATTGCGTTTGCCGCGAGCAAGTGATGCAAATATTCCTGCAATACACAAAAGCCCAAAAACAAAGAATATTATTTTTGCACTTTTCATGAGTGGGACAAGTGTTGCGTATGAGATTTTTACTTTGCCGACAACAAGTGTAAGAACGAGCATCGATATGCCCATACTAAGTGTTTGTCCAAATACTCTCATCGTGCTAATAAGTGACGATGCTATGCCCAGATGGCGTGGCGTGACAGCTTCCATGGCAGCATGCGTGTTTGGTGTGCCGAATAAACTCATGCCTGAGCCAAACATAAACATAAGTAAAACAATAAGCGTAAATGGCGTTGTCATGTTTAGAATAATATTGAGAGTAAAAAGAGCAGCTGCGCACAGAGCCATGCCAATCGATGCTATTATGCGTGGGTCTTTGTGATCTGAGAGTCTTCCTGCGATTGGGGCCCCTATGGCCATGGTGACTGCTGAAACGAGCATAATTAATCCGGCCTGGTTTGGTTGCAGGCCGCGTATATATTGCAAATAAAGGCTCATGATAAATGGTACAGCAAATGCAGCGCTAAAGTTAAGCAATGCTGCTAAATTTGCCATGGCAAATTGTCTGTTTTTAGAGAGTAATTTAATATCAAATACAGGGTGATGGGTATGTTCTTGCATAATGCAAAAAATTATAAATAACAGTATGCCGGTTCCCATAACAAAAAAACCAGAGAGCGCAGGGAGCATTGTTGATCCATATAGTATTGAAATGACACCAAGTGCGTATGCGATTGAGCCTTTTAGATCAAAGCTTTCGCCGTTTGCATGAGCCCATTCATCTTTTAGATATTTGATGCTCATGCCGATAATAATTGTTCCGAGTATGGTGACTAGGACAAAAATGTATCGCCAGCCTAAGTATTGTGTTATTAGTCCACCAAGAACTGGGCCAAGAGAACTGCCGATATAAACTCCTGATACTTGCATGCCGATAGCTCTTCCTCGTTCTTTTGGTGGAAACATTGATACAAGAATTGCCATAGAGGTCCCGAATATCATGGCGCCTCCAAGGCCTTGCACGCCGCGAGCAAAAATAAGCATAGCCCCAGATAGAGCGCAGCTGCATAATATCGATGTGAGTGTGAAGATTGTTATTCCTGTGATAAATATTTTTCTTCTGCCTAAAATATCAGCAAGCCGGCCTAGGGGGACTAAAAATACGGCTGTCGAAAGAAAAAATACGGTTGCAACCCAGCCGAGAGAGACAATGTTCATGCCAAATTCTTGGCCGATAATGGGGAGTGCCAGATTTATTGCACCACCAATAAATGGGACTAAAAAACCTGATAATGCGAACATGAAAAGAATTTTGTATTTGTTGGTGATCATAGAACTATTCCCCTTTTTTCGTCATCCTAGACTAGCCTGCCCTTCGTAGCCACCTGGGCGTAGTGGGGATCTGGGATCCATCATTTTTTAAAAATCATGGTGTAAGCATATCAGGATTTGGGGGGGAGGACAAAGCTTAGACCGTAAATTGTGACAAATTGTCATGATATACATACTTTTTATGACTTTTAGGGCAAAAACTTGCTAGGCTTTTGTTTTAGGCGTTTTTTTGGGGTAAAATTAAATGGTTGATCTGTAGAGATATTTGTACAAAATGTGAGGGTATGATGAATCGTAACTTTTTCTCTTATCGTTTTATTTTCTTATTTCTTATTTTAACGAGTACGGTATCCAATATTTGTTGTCTCTGGGCCATGAAATCCAACGAGTCTGAAATATCTGAAAAAGAAAAGAGTTGCAAAGATAAAAACAATACATATGAGCAAGAGATTATTAAACGTTTTCAGGTGCCTTTACCATTACAGAAAACGTTAGATTCTTTTTTTAATAAACATAATATTATTGGCGATGTTCATTCGATCTACAAAGCATTTGACGAAAATGCATCATTATTTAAAAAAGTGGGAGATGGGTGTCGGGTGTTGGTTCTAGAATTTCCAGAGCTTGATAACAAGTTTGTTCTTAAAATCGCAACTCAATATCGATTAGATTTTAGCTCATGGAAAGATGAGACAGATCCAAGATCATGGTTTTTATCATGCAGAGCAAAAGAAAATGTTAGCAGAGTTTTGAAAGCGGCAAAAATTAATGAATTTATTCAAGCAAAGGGCATGCGTAAAATTAAAGCGCCTCAAAAATATCTGTATCATTTGCCTGGTGCTTCGACTGTATTAAGCGACGAAAATTATATTGTTGTATCAGAGAAGATTGATCTGGATAAACGTGGTTTGGCCTATGACGCAGGTAAAGCTCAGGTTTTTGATTTTATTAAAATTATGTTAGAGGTTGATTTTTTAGATACGGCTGATGGTAATATGGAAATTGATAAAATGGGCAATTTTGTGATTATTGATACTGATGATGCGTGGATTTTTATGCTGCAAGATAATATCTTAAAATACGAAGAGCTTTGTTCATTGGCTTTGTTTTGTGCTCAGAAAGTCTCAACAACTTTTAAACAAGCGCCAGTGTTGGAAAAATTATTTAACGATTCTGATCCGTTAAAATTACAAGAGGTGCTGACCGGCTATTATGGGGATCGTAATTCTTTAAAGAAAATTGTTGAGACGTATAAATATATTGGGATTTTAGGTGCTATCAATACTGATGTAATGGGTATGTATTCGTCACTATTGGAATCTGATAAAGAAGAAATTTTAATGTATGTTCTGGCCGAATGGGTTGATATTGTTTGTAAGAAATATAATGTGAGCGAAGAAAACAAAAAAAGGTTTATCCAGATTTGGAGTAGTGAAGAAGAAACGGGTAAGGCGCCTGAATAAGAGTTACATTTGTATTGTGGTTTTCTCCTGATTTTTAACTAGGATGCTCTTTGACATCCTAGTGCATCCGTGTTATCGTCCTAGTATAACCAAAAAAGGAGACCCAATGATAGAAGAACTTCTTACAAGAAATGAAGACAAAACACTTGATTTTAAAGAGAGTACGCAATCTTTGCCCAGTATTGTAAAAACGGTTGTTGCATTTGCAAACACTGCTGGCGGGATTTTGGTGATAGGGGTTCAAGACAGAACAAAAAAGATTGTCGGAGTACCCAATGCTCTTGATGAAGAAGAGCGCCTTGCAAATGTAATTTCAGATTCGATAGTGCCGTTTCTTGTCCCAAATATAGAAATTCAAACGTATCGCAAAAAAGAGCTTATTCTTATTCATGTTCCGCATGTTGCGGGTCCGTATTATGTAAAGTCGGCCGGGACGGAACGAGGTGTTTTTGTGCGTTGTGGATCTACCAGTAGAGTTGCTGATGCTGAAATGCTTGAGACACTGCGTTTGTATACCAAGAAAATATCTTTTGATGAGATTTCCTACGGGCAGGCTAAAACAAATGCGCTGGATTGGGACGTTATTAAAAAACTTTTTGAGCAGGTTGATAAAAAGATAACCGAGCGTAAAGCAGAAGATTTAGGGTTGCTGGTAACGCATGCGAGCAAGACGAGCCCTTCTTTTGGTGGGATTATTCTTTTTGGTTCTAATAGATTGAGAGTATTTCCTGATGCTATAATTCGCTGTGTTCGTTTTATAGGAACTAATAAAGCACATGTTCTTGATCATATTGAACTTGATTCATATCCAGTACTTGCCCTTGACCAAGCGATTCATTTTATTGAAAAAAATACGCTGACAAGTGCAAAAATCGGTCGTACCAAAAGAACTGATATTAAGCAATATCCGCCAGTTGCTATACGTGAGGCTCTTGTTAATGCTCTTTTGCATGCAGATTATGCAGCAAAGGGGGCATCTATCATGATTGCTGTTTTTGATGATCGTATAGAAATTACTAGCCCTGGTGGTGTTCCATTAGGGATGACGCTCGAACGTGCGCTTGCAGGATCATCCCGTGTGCGTAACCGGGTTATTGCGCGTGTCTTTCGTGAATTAAAGCTGTCTGAACAGTGGGGATCTGGATTGCAAAGAATTATAGACTCTTGTGAACAAAAAGGGCTAGAATCGCCAAAATTTGAAGATTTGATTACTGAGTTTAAAGTAACGTTATATGCACGTGAAATTCGTTCTATTTCAATTGATGCATCGCAAAAAGAGTTTATTGGGTATTTAAAGAAAAAAGAAAAAATAAGTACTAAACAAGCAGCAGAGTTTTTTGGTATAGCTCCACGTAATGCGCGTGTAAAATTAAAAAAACTCGTTGATTCTGGATTGATAAAAAAGATTGGTACTTCTGCCAAAGACCCTCATGGTCGGTATGTTCTTGCTCAGGGTTTAAAGAAAGCCAAGTAAGAAAATAGTAAATCAAAATAAAAAGGGCTCTGCTTGGTGCAGAGCCCAAAATTAACAAAGATTTTGTGAAAATTAATAGTTATTTATCATCTGTTCTGAAGATAAAGCGTTCTGCGTGCTTTATAATATTTTCTAATCAGCCATCCCCAGCAACCATATACCTCAATAGTTGAGAGAATGCGGGCGACGGTAAGCCCGGTACCCGTAACGCCCATATGTTCTCGCCATATGATTGCGCCGTCACCATGTGGCTTGTATGGCGTGCATACGTAAAAAAGATTGAAAATAAGGGAGAAACAGGCGACAAAGCTTATATTAAGTAAAAAGCGTTTTTGTGCCTGAGAAATATTTTTTGTTTCAAGAATATATGCAAATGGGCTTGCCCCATTGAGCAAGCTTTTGAGCGTAATTTCGCCCAAGCTTTTATGATCACAATAGGCACAGTACGCTGTAATGGCTGAAAGAAGGGTATAGAGCGTGGCTATTTCTGCTACACTGAATGATTTATAAAAATGCATGTTTCTTATCGAAAAAAGTTCGTTCGTGGCGTCTTGTTCTGGGTTAAATGTGCCAATATGTATTTGAGGTGTGCTTTCTAAATCAAATAAGAGTGACGCCGTTACAGCGTGCCCAGATTCGTGAATTATTGTTGTGAATGTTGAGAGCGCAAGTTTTAAGAGCCCGAGTTGGGCTGCGTCTGTCGCTAATTCTTGAGCTATTTCTTGAGCCAATTCTTGCGTTAATGCTTGAGCGAAATTTTGGCTTGTTTTTGCGGTGCTAAAATTTTCTTGGTTTTGTGCCAAGCAATTTTTATGGGTAATATGTTGTGCAAAAATAACAGTAAAATACTAATTAAATGTATCGACGATAGCTTTTATATATCAGGTATAAAACAAATAAGTGCGTTATATCCTGAAAAACAACTGTATGTATATATTTTTACTGATGATAAGAATCCAGAACGAATCGCAAAGAAATATCAAGATCAGCTGAATAATCCCGCGATTGCCTTTGATTATCGTCGAGAGACGCATGACCACACCATGCATGTTTTAGAAGGTTTTTTTTCGATGCTTAAGTTTGATTGTCTTATTCGTTCTGATTCTAGTTTTTCTTTGGTTGCTTCAAAATTAGGTTATTATAAATATGTTATTTATCCGGGTGGGTACCAGTGGCAAAATAATCATCCAGTTATTGTACGAGCTAATATTTTAGTAAACGTGTGTTAGCTTGTTTTACTCAAGCTTTGCATATTCATCACACTGGAAATGTGTGAGATTTGGATTAAATAAAATAATAGCAAAACATATGATATAAGCTAATAATGGTTGAATTGGTTTGGTGCTCCAATAATTAATTTTTTATATGGGTTTTCTTTTTGGATTAGGGCGTTTTTGGAGTTAGTTTTCTGTTCTTGTTCTATTGCGTTTATGGGGGGGGCAAATTGTAAAAAAGAGAGCAAAAAAACAAGCGATTGTAAAAAAAAATGTTTTAGTTTCACTGTTTAACTCAGAAATCAGCTTTGTGGATTCCCAGATATTCAAGCTCCCAGTTTTTTTCTTTAAATTTCGTCCAATCTATTTCTTTTAAAATCTCGGGGTAAACGATTTCATTTGTAAGTTGTTCTTTCTTGTACCAGCAAACTTCAATAATGCCTTCGTCTTTTGCGTCTTCTGTTTCTAGTAGTTCGCCGTCAATAAATTCGCACAAGAACCAAGTTTTTACCATTCGATGACGTTTAGAGAGTATTTCTTCAACGAAGAGCATTTTAGTAGGTCGTACTTCAATCCCTGTTTCTTCTTCGACTTCTCTGATTATTGCTTGAGGCATACTTTCTTCACCTTGTACTCCGCCGCCTGGCCCGACCAGAAAACTTTGGCCTTTTGGATTGTGGTATCTGACGAGTAATATTTTATCATTGTGCAGTACAATTGCTGCAGCTGAAATTCTATGCTCTTTCATGATTACCATTTCGTTTTAAAAGAGTTTTCTCTAAAAGTTTTGTTTTTTCATAAAGCTATAAATTTTTTTCTAAAGTTAAGAGAGCTTGCTTACGTTTTAGGCCACCAGCGTATCCAGTAAGAGAGCTATCGCTGCCAATAATTCTGTGGCATGGGACTATTAAGAGTAGGGGGTTTTGGCCTGTTGTTGCAGCAACTGCTCGAGAAGCTCTACTGTTCCCAATTTGTGTTGCAATATCACGGTAGCTTACCGTTATTCCATGAGGCATTTTTGCGATGCTTTGCCATACTTTTTGCTGAAAATGGGTGCCGTAAGTAAACGTATAGCGAAGCTTAAAAGTTGTTCTGGTTCCTGCAAAATATTCGGCTAACTGTTTGTTTGCCTGTGTGAAAATTTCAACTTCTGTGTTTTCTACGAACACTGCATCTGGTACATGTGCTCTGGGTATGTGTGTTTTGCTTTGTTCTGCAAAATAGAGTCCGGTTAAGACATTTTCTTCTGAAAGTAAAACTATTCTGCCCAAAGAACTATCAATCTCTGTATAAACATGCGTCATAAATTTGTGTCCCGTTTAATTTGGCTGTGCTTATTTTTGTTGTTTAGTTTGCTCAATTATATCAGCAAGTTCAAGCCATGTCTTAAAGTTCCCATTATCTTCTATTGCCCAGCATGCAGATAGGATAGCTTGAACGTATACCCAGTCAATAATACGTTGCTTATCAAAACCAAAATAATCGGCAAAAAAGTTTACGCGTTCGTGTATTATTTTTTTTACGTCATGATGTTCAAGAATTTGTGGCCAGGGGTTGCGTATAAATGGCCCGACATCATAAACAGGATCTCCAATAATCCCTTTGGGGTCGATTGCTACCCATGTATTTGGGCCATAAGATAAAATATTGTCATGATGTAGGTCGCCGTGCAGAAAAACTGTTTTTGTTGTTGTCGCGAGTAATTGTGTGCTTAAATTCTTAGCTTTGTTTAGATACTTTTCTGGGATATCAAACTCTTTATCGAAAATTTTGAGCCAATCTGAAAGTTTCTGAAACTTATTTGGTTCTGGTTGCTTTTGTATGCTGTGTAAATCGCGTATGATTTCGCACGCAATTTTAGTTGCTTGTTTATCTTGTTCTGGAAAAAGCGTTTTTAACGTTTGGCCCGGGACTGCTCTTTCCAGTAGTAACGCATTGTTTTTGGTGTCATGATCTAGTAGTTTTATACAGCTGTGTCCAGCAAAATTAGCCAGAGCACCGGCTTCTTGCTGCGATTCGTGTTTATCAAAACAAAGTTTTAAAATTATGGGTACATTTTTTTGTATGCCCATAAGAACATAATTAAACGACAAGTTATCCATGGGCTCAAGTTGGGCTAAATCCCATTGTGCTGCGATATGTTCGACTAATTTAGGCAAATTATCGATCCATTCTTGCCCTTGCTGGCCGTATAAACCAATAATATTTTTTTTAAAA
>JBDRBF010000046.1:0-42058 GCA_043822925.1 bacterium | reverse complement strand
TTTAAGTTTATTATGCTTTCTGTAATCATGTGCACGATAAAGTTTTGGCCGTACATATTTTTTTTGAGCATTTCCTGTAATGTGTAGCGTAAACAATCGAGGCACAATTGTTTTTTTGTTGTACTATGTAATTCTTCACATTTTTCAAGCGCTAAGAGTAGTTTTTCTGGGGCAATATTTTGTGTAAATGTTAAAATACTTTGATTATTATCAAACGATAGATTTGTTAGGTTTTTACCCATTAATTTATTAAGAAACATAAGATACGTATAAGCTGGTACAAAGCAATCAGATTCTAGATATTTCATGTCTGTGATTTTTGTTTTTTCTTGTGAGATGCTGGTTATTTCTTCTTTGTCTATTGGTGTCGCTTTTGTGAATTTTTGATTTTTTATTCCCCAGGATTGGCTGTTATTATTATTATTATTATTATTAAGTTTGAAATGTATTTCGGCGATGTCATTTTTTGAGACACAGCTAAGATTTGCTATGTTAAGCGTGACGAGTGAAAGACAAAAGAGTATTAATTTATTCTTCATATTCAGCTCCCTTTTTTTGTATAGAGCGATTGTATTTATTTTTACCTGTGAACTTCTTGGGTTAGCGTACAAAAATAGTGGGTTATTGGGAAGTATTTAAAAAGCGTTTAAAATTGTGTGAAAATTTTAAAAAATAATGGGGTATTTAATCGTCGTCTGATGTATCCATGGGTAAAGCACAGGGCACTGTGTAGGCCAGGAGCTTGTAAAGAAAACTTTTTTCCTCGTCAGAGTGTTTTTTTGTGGGCATATTTTTTTTGAATCGATAGTTAGCTATTGCTTGAGAGATCTCCAGTATTATCTCTTGTTGGATTTTTTTCTGGCTTTTTAGGTCTTTTACGATGTTTTGTAATTGAGCGCTAAGAGCCGGGAACTCGTCTTTGTTTTCTAATAAAAAGCTGCACTTTTGAAGCGCACGCTTTAGGTCTTTTGGGTCTAGATTTTGTATTGTGAAATTTAAAATCTGTGCTTCCCTGTTAAAATATAGTGTATTTAAATTTGCTCCAAGAGTTGTTGTGAGTAGTTTAAAATAAGTGTACACAGAGTTAAATGCTTCTTTTACGGTGAAGTTTTCTACATCAAATAATAATTTATTAGGTTTTGGGTTTTCATCGTCTTCATTGAGAAAAGGCTTTTCAGTTGCGTTTGAGCGTATATAGAAGTCGTCGGTATCAAGATAGTTTTTGTTTGCAGTTGGGTTTGTTATCTCGAATCTTTTATCACATGAAGACAGGTTGATGTGTATTTCAGTGACATATTCTGATGGTGGGGTTAACCCTGAAAAACAGAGTTTTGGGATCGTGAGTGTTGCCAGTAAGAGAAAAAAGAGTTTTGAGTTTTTTTTCATGGGTAAATTATTTTTCTGTGTTATACGATGTTTATATGAAGGCTATTGTTTCTGGTGAATACGTTTGATTATAATACAAAAATAGTGGCCCATTGGGAATGCTTGTTTTTTGAGAGGGTGTTTATGAAGAAAATTTTTAAGTGTGTGTTTGGAGTTTTTCTGGGATTATTTGTGATTTCTTTTTTTGTAAATTGTTATTTGTTTGGCATGCAGCCTGAACAGGTGGTAGCGGGTATGAATGTATCTGACCTGGGCCCTTTGATTAAAGATATTGCAGGTATTGCAGGTGACAAGGGTGGCCAAGTGGCGCTTATTTGTAAGCTTGAAGAATTTGGGGCAGTTGTAAAATTTCTTTTGGAGGAAGATACTAAACCGGAAGTTTTTGAAAAATTATTTAATGATATTAAAGAAAATCAGAGTTTAACGCAAAAACCTGAGCGCCAAATATTAATACTTAAAGAATTAGCAAGTAATGTTGAGGTTTTTGTGAAAGAAAATTGGAATGATTTAGATGATCAAATCAAAAAAAAATCGATGACATTTATATGGAAAATAGCTTTGTTTAGAATTGAATATCTTCTTGTGAGGGTAAAAAAATCTATAGATAAGATTGAAAAAGCGAAAATGCTTAATTATTTGTTTGATATTTTGAGTGATGTACATGATGACAAATATTTAGAACCCGAAATAAAAAATAAAAAAGTAGCAAAACTGAAAGAGGTTCAGAAGCTTGGTGGCAAAGAAATTAAAGATAAAATTAAAGACGGTAATTTGATGGCGCTATCGACGCATGTTAATTCTGTTGAAGAGGTAATAAAACTCGAAGAATTTGGGTATAAAATAAGAAAGTTTTTGTGGCAAGAAGATACTAAGATAGAAGATTTTAAGCAGCAGTTTGATTTTATTGAAAAGCTTGAGATGTTGCCTCATGAGTGCCGAGTTTTATTACTTAAAGAAATGGTTGCGCCGATAACTCAATTTTTAACTGAAGAACGCAAAGAGGGGTATGAATTAGATAATGATATTCAAAAGGCATGCGTGACGTATTTGTGGAAGATTGGTTTATTTAGAGCTCGATATATTCTTGAGCAGGCAAAGACTTCGTTTTTTAAAGGGCAAAAGAAAAGAATACTTGGTTTTTTACTTGCTTTTGTAAGCGATGAAAGTGATGACGCTTTTTTAACCTTAGAGATGATGGCTGATAAAGCTAAAGTGCAAAAGCAAATCGAAGATGAATTTAAAAGACCTGAAGTTGAAGAAGAAGATCTTACTCCAAAAGGAACAGAGCTTCGTAAGGCTTTAATGGTTTTGCGAGATAAATTGCTGCTACTGGCGCGTAAGCTTGTGGGGGTTAAGAAAGCGTTGTGAGCCTGATGCTTTAAGGAATAAGTCTTGGATCCTGAAATAAATTCAGGATGATGAATCATAGGATAAGAACACAAAGAGGCGAGAGTTTTTAAACTCTCGCCTCTTTTATATAAATGTATTTTAAAGGATTTGATTTCAGATCAAGACTGGGATGATAAATATTGTATTTTGTAAATTCTGTGCTTGCCGACTTTGATGATCATGCCAGGTTGGTGGTTAATTTCAGCATTAAATTCGGTTATCGGTTCACCGTTAACGGTAACAGCGCCCGTTTCGATCAACCGTTTGCCTTCGGAAGATGTTTTAATAGCACCTAGTTCTTTGAGTAGTTGAATAACCCAGAGCGGGTTAGCCAGATCTGCCGGAATACTTACATCTTCGGCTTTTGAGTAATCTTGTTTTTGGAAGATAGCTTCAAAATATTTTTGTGCATCTTGAGCTTCTGTTTTTGACCAAAAGCGTTCAATAATGCTAAACGCGAGCTGTTTCTTGATATTCATGGGATGCTGAGTTTCTTGGGCTATTGCGTCTTGCATGGCTTGAACATCAGTTTCTGTTTTTGACAGTAATAAGTTGTAGTAGCGCCACATGAGCGTGTCTGAGATGGACATTATTTTTCCGTATGCTTGTTGTGGATCTTCGTACAATCCTACATGGTTGCCTAAGCTTTTTGACATTTTGTGTTGGCCATCTAGGCCTTCGAGTAAGGGGAGCGTCATGATGACTTGTGGTTCTTGGTCGTATTGTTCTTGTAAGAACCGGCCTACAAGTAAGTTAAATGTTTGATCAGTGCCGCCAAGTTCTATATCTGCTTTGAGCGCTACAGAATCGTAACCTTGTATGATTGGGTACATGAGTTCATGAAAGCCAATAGTTATGCTTTTTTCCAGACGATTTTTAAAGTCTTCGCGTTCAATAATTCGTGCGACGGTGACTTTGCCGGCTATTTTAATAAAACTATCGAGGGTTATTTTTGAGAGCCATTCAGAATTGTAGTGTACTTTTATTTTGTCTGGATCAAGAATCTTGCTGACTTGGGCGACGTATGTTTTTGAATTGTTTTTAATCGCTTCTTCTGAAAGTTGTGGACGAGTCTTAGATTGTCCTGATGGGTCGCCAATGCGAGCCGTAAAATCACCAATTAAGATAATAATTTCATGCCCAAGGTCTTGTAGTTGTCTGAGTTTGTTTAAGACGACGGCGTGTCCAAGATGTAAATCTGGCGACGTTGGATCCATGCCGAATTTTATTCTAAGTGGTTTGTTTTTTGCGAGTTTTTTTTGTAGTTCGTCTTTGGGGAGAATTTGTGATGTCCCATTGGTAAGTAATTCGAGTATTTTTTGAGTATCTTTTTGGCTGTCGTTTGAAGAGTTATTTATAGGTTTGTTCATGGTATTTCTCTTATTAAAATACGAGCATTTTTATTATGTTTATAGCCTGATTTATCATGGTTTGCAGTATAATCTGGGTTGTAGGGAAAAGAAAGAGTCCCAGGAGTATAAATAGTGAATATCGGTATAACCAAAGCACGGCACCGGGAAATGGTTTAACGAGTAGAGCGATAATAATATGCCCACCATCAAGTGGGGGGATAGGTAGTGCGTTAAAGACCCCAAGCATGACGTTTACGTAGGCAACAGCTTCTAGTATTTGTTTTATGGAGAGCGCAAGCACGGGCGACAAGTAGTTTGTAGGTAAATAGGCGATGGCGTAAAAGCTGACGAGTGCAAGCAAGAAGTTTGATAATGGGCCGGCAAGTGCTGTGAGTATTTCGTATAATCGTGGGTGTTTGAAGTTGCGATTATCAAAGATTACTGGTTTGGCCCATCCGAATCTAAATATAATTAAAAATAAGAGCCCTAAGAAATCTATGTGAGCGAGTGGGTTGAGCGTTAGGCGCCCTTGGTTTCTTGGCGTGTCGTCACCAAGTAACGTTGCTGCAAGAGCATGAGCACATTCGTGAAAAGATAGGGCTATTAAGAACGCGGGTAGAAGGAGGGCGAGTTGTGCAAAAAACTGACTCATTGAATTTGTCATGTGTATATCTCTTTATAAAAATTGTGATCTAAAAGACAATCGAGATTAATGCTTTTTCTATTATAAATTGTAGTGCATATAGAATCGCCCAAAATATGTTTGAAACTCCGGGCAAGAAAAAGAGTGCGATCATAATATAGAAAGAATATTCTTCTAGCCAGTCAACAATGTATTGTTTGGAATATGGGATGATATAGCGCAAAGCTCTGCCTCCGTCAAATGGGGGCAGTGGGATGAGGTCAAGAACGCAGAACCATATAGCCAGATCGACGGTTGCGCTTAATAGTTTTGTGATAGAAAGAAATGCGTATTCAGGGAGTGTAAATAAAGATAAAAGTCTCATGATACACAGGAATATAAAAGCGAGAAAAAGTGAGCCGATTGAGCCTGAAAACGCAGTTAAAATGCCACCAAGGCGATAGCGTTTAAAGTTTGTTTCTTCTATGGGTATGGGATATGTCCAGCGTATGCCTAGTGCGAGTAATAATAAGAGAAGCATGCCGTAGGGAATTATACCTTCGAAGGCTAAACCAAGAACAAAGAAGATAGCCATTGTTATGGAGACGCCAAAGATGTCGACATGTATAAGCGGGTTAAGCGACATGTATCCGTCTTGGCGGGCTGTTTTATCCCCCATAATTAATGCAATAAATGCCTGAAAAAAACCTCTAAATGTGAAGACACATAGAAAGGCGGGGAATAAGAGGGCAATTTTGTTAAGAAGCGCTAATGCGAAATTTGACATTATCATGGGTGCTGAAATCCTGGTTTATAGGGTTATTTAGTGTGATTTTATAGCTCTAAACAATAGAATAGGTAAAATTGCCCAAATGGTCAAATTGACGAGAAGTTAGCAAAAATATATTTGAGTGGTTGGCATTGACAAACTTTGATATAAAAGATTTTATAAATAAAAAATATGATATCTTAAAAATTGTTTTATAATTTATGGTAAAATTTGGAGCAAAATTACGGGTGTTCATAAAGGAGGCAATGGTAATGAAGAGTACGATGAAAGAGGGAAAGAAGAATATTAAAAATGGGGGAGTTAAAGTAATTATTGATGCTGCAGGAGTTACCCAGGGGCAACTGAGCCAGCCAGAAAATAAATTGTCGTTTTTTCAGGCAATAATATCACCGGCGATATTGTCTTTTATAACTTTTCTTGTGTATTATCCATCGCTTAGGTCTCCATTTCAGTTCGATGATATTGCCAATATTTCAAAGAATTTTGCGATTCGTTTTGATGAGCCTCTTGCCAGATGGTGGTGGCATTCCCGTTGGTTTAGTGATTGGCTTAACCGTTTGAATTTTAAAATAGGCCGGTTTGATCCGTTTTCATATCGTTTGTGTAACGTAACGATACACATTTTATCAGGGATAGCATTGTTCTTTTTAATTTTTAATTTGTGTCGTTTGTTAACAAAAAGAACGTTTTTTCATGAAAAAGCTCTTTTTATAGCATCTATGACGATGGCGTTGTTTTTGTTACATCCGGTGCAAACTCAAGCTGTTTCATATGTTATTCAAGCGCGCATGGAAGGGCTTGCTTCTTTGTTTATTTTAACAACGTTGTGTTTCTTCGTGAGCGTTTTTGTCACGCAAAATAGGTTTGTAAAAGCATTATTTGCTGTTTTGTTTTGTGTATTTGGAGCGTTATCTTGTGGAACTAAAGAGATTATTGCAGTTCTTCCTGTTTTGATGCTTCTTCTTGACTGGTTTTTTATATCACAATGTCAGTGGGATGCTTTTAAGAAGCATCTGGGTTTTTATTCGATTTTTATTACCTGTTTTTTTGTGTTACTTGTGCATTATCTTGGATGGGGATTTTTCTCGAACCTTTTAAGTTTTAATGTATCTATAGGTAATAATAGGGGAAATATTTTAACACAGTATGCTCGATCATCAATAACGCCAGGCATTTATTTTGTTTCTCAGTTTAAAGTTATTTTGCATTACATTTTTATGTTTATTTGGCCATTTGGTATTAGTGTTGAATATGACTGGAAGTTATCATCTGGGTTCTTTACTTTTGAATCGTTTTTCTCGTTCATAATGCTTGTATCACTTGGAATTGTTGCGGTACGAGAACTTATAAAAAAAAGACATGTATTTATATCGTTTGGTTTATTTTGGTTTTTTGCATGTATTTCGCCACGCGTACTTATTCCGTCACCAGAACTTGTTTGTGATTACAAAACGTATTTAGCTTCAGTTGGTTTATTATTTATATTTTCTGTAGGTTTTGTTTTGTTGTTTACAAAAGTGCTTGAGTTTATTCAAGATAATTCTTATGTGTTTTTTGTTCGTCGTTATGCACTTATATCTTCTCTTGCATTTATTATAATACCACTAGGTTTTGCTACAAAATTGCGTAACGATGTCTGGAGTACAGCGGTTTTATTTTGGGAAGATAATGTAAAAAAAGCACCGGGTAAAGCGCGTACTCATAATAATTATGGGGTGGCTCTTGCTGAAGCTGGTAGAATAGACGATGCGATTATTGCATATAAAAAAGCGATAACGCTTGATGCCCAGTATTCTGACCCACTAAGCAATTTAGCTGTTGCGCATTCTATGAAAGGGGATATTGAGAGTGCGATAGGTTGCTTAAAAGAAGCGATTCGCATATTTCCTGATTACGCTGAAGCTTATAATAATCTTGGGTCTTTATTGGTTCAAAAGAAAGAGTATGATGCAGCTGAACAGATGTTAGATAGAGCGATTAAACTGCGTCCATATTACGGTAAAGCGTTTTATAATAAAGCGCGTATGTATGAAGAACTTGGTCAAGATGAAAAAGTGTATGAAAATTTAAAAAGTGCATCTCATGGGGATCTTGATGTACCAGAAGTATTTCTTAAGTTTGGTCTTATTTGTTTAAGACTTAAAAAATATGAAGAATCTGCGCAAGCGTTTCAGTTAACGATTGAGCGTGGTATGTCTACCCCTTCCGCTTGGTTTAATTTGGCAAATTCTTATTTTATGTTAACACAATTTGATAAAGCTGCGCCTATTTATGAAAAACTTGCTCAAAGCTTTCCTACTGATACTCGGTATGCGTTTAATTTAGCCGAGACATATTATTCTCAGAAGCAGTTTGAGCGTGCTTTGGATTTATTTAAAAAATCGACACAGCTTGAGCGCCCAATGCCACAGGCGTTTATGCGTGTTGCAAATTGCTTAGAGCAATTAAAGCAGGTTGGGCAAGCGAAAGACTACTTGAATAATATTCTTGCGTATAATGCTCCAGAAGATTTTAAAAAGATGGTGAGAAATGAAGTGTCTCGCCTCATGTTGCAAGAAAAATTTGTTCAGGGGAATGGGAGTGTTAAAGTGAGTGATATAAATTCTGCACTTGCATTTCGTAAGGGAACGCAAGCGTAATTAATTAAAAAGGGGAAAGAGTTATGATGAGAGTGAAACTTGCTCGATTAAATTTTAATGTTAGTAAGTACCTGATGGTGCTGCTCCCGTTGGGGCTCGCAGGAATTACGTTTTTGTTTTATTTGCCATCTCTGTGGTATGGGTTTATGTTTGATGATCTTCCTACAATAGTCGAATATCAACATATAAAGACGTTTGATCCATTAAGTCTTTTGTTTGCAAATTCTCGTTGGATTTCACGCGTTATGCATCAAATTATTTATCGCTTTTGGGGTACAGCTCCAATGCCATATCGTATTATTAACTTGGGTATGCATTTATTGATATCTATTATGATGTTTGTGCTTCTTGTTGCGGTGTGTAAAAACTTAAAAAAGAATAATTTTCTTAAAGATAAAGCATATCTTTTTGCATCGTTAGTGACGGGGTTGTTTTTATTGCATCCGGTTCAGACTCAGACCGTTACTTATATTACGCAAATGAATCTTGAGGGCTTGGTTGTTTTGTTTACGTTTGCAGTTATTGTTCCATTTTTCTTTGCAGCGATAACAACAAATAAAAGACTAAAAATAGGGCTTTATAGTTTATCGTATCTTTTTACTGTTTTTGCTGCGGGAACAAAAGAGATAATTATTGTTTTACCGTTTTTGCTTGCGCTATTTGATTGGTTTTTAATTTCTGAAGGCGAATGGGCGAATTTTAAGAAAAGAGTGCCTCTTTTACTGTTGAATATGGTACTGCTTTTTTTGATGGTATATAAAATGGGGACTATTCGGCCATCTACTGTTGTTAATTTGCTTTCGACGCCTGTGCACAACAATCGCGGTAATCTTCTTACAGAAAAACATGAAGATAAAATAACATCATCTAAGTTTTTTATTTCTCAATTTAAGATAATTACGCATTACGGATCTATGTTTTTTTGGCCTTTTAATATCAGCTTTGACTATGATGTTAAGCTTTCAAAGAAATCTTTGGATATCGATGTTATTTTTCCGTTTTTGTTATTACTAATAATAATGGGTATTTGTCTGTTTCTTTTTGTGCGTAAGCGAAATAGTTTGATAACGTTTAGTATTGCTTGGTTTATTATTGCTATATTTCCAAGAGCAAGTTTTTTCCCGTGTACAGAACTGGTCTGTGATTATAAAACATATGTTGGTTCTTTTGGAATGATGTTTTTAATTGGCTTGGGACTTTTATATGCAATTAAGTTTGTTTATGAGCGCTTTTCGTATCTTGAGCATCCGCAATATCAGGCTTTAATGGTAGCTTGTTTGTTTGTTGGTTTAGGTTATGCGACTAAAGTAAGAAATATTGTTTGGAGTAGTGAGAAAATTTTTTGGATGGACTGTATAAAGAGTGCTCCAACAAAAGCTAGGGCTTGGAATAATTATGCTGTTGCTATGTGGGAAGGTGGCGATGTCAAAGTGGCAATGGATAGTTTTTATAAGGCGATAGATTGTGATGGTAACTATGGTGAACCTCATGTAAATTTGGCGGCTATTTATCAGGGTAGAGGTGAAAACGACAAAGCATTTGGTCATTATGAAAAAGCCCTTGCAACGGGAGAAGGGCATCCTCAAATGTACTTTAATTTAGCTATGTTGCATTTGGGGACGAACAATCAACACTCGGCTGAGTATTGTTTCATAGAAGCAATTAAGTTGCGACCAGTCTATTCAAGGGCCTATGTTTTCTTGGGGCAATTGTATCAGAAGCAAAATAGATTTGAAAAAGCACAAGAATGGCTTTTACGTGGATTGACGCATGATCCAGCAGATGTTGAGCTTAATTATACGTATGCATCGTTGTGTCATGATGCAGGACGTGTTGACCAGGCGATCGCAATTTTTAATCGATTAGATAAAAATTTCATGGAGACGGCTTTTTTATTGGGTTCTTGTTATTATCAAAAAAATCAATATGTTCAAGCTTCTCAATATTTTGCGCAAGCATATGGCAGGGATCCAAATAATTTGGTTTATGTGTATAATTATGCGCAATCTTTGTTGAATACGAGAAAGTATCAGGAAGCAATCCCGCTTTATGAAAAATGTAAAGCACGGCAGGATCTTTATGCATACGCTCCATTGCATCTTGCGCGTTGTTTGCAAGAAGCTGGAGATAAAACTGCGGCGGCAAGTGAACTTGATATTCTTATTAAGACGACGCCTCATAAACATGTTAAACATGATGCACTTGATTTTCGTAGTCAGTTAGATCCTGTCGGACAACAAATAGCCCAGCAAAATAACGAGAAAAAAAGCAAAATAAATAAAACAAGAAAGCTTAGAGCATGATATTAGATGATATTTGCACGTGGCCTAAAAAGTTAAAAACTGGAGTAGAGCTAGCTGAGAGTTTTTATGAGGTTCAGGGTGACTTGCTTCCTAAAAATATTAAAAACGTAGTATTTCTTGGTATGGGTGGTTCTGGAATAGTAGGCAGAATGATTAAGACGTTTTTGGATAAGCAAACACAGGTACGTTGTGATATTATAGATTCCCCTGAAGTTCCGGGGCATGTCCAAAACGATGGACAAACTCTCGCGTTTGCGATTACATATTCAGGAAACACGTGGGAAACGCTTGCAGGTCTTAAGCAGGTATTAGATAGATCTGTTCCTGTAATAGTTATTGCGCATGCAGGACGGGCACAAGAGCTGGCTCGTCAAAATAATTTGCCGTTTATTGAGTTGCCAGTATCTGAGCAACCTAGATCTGCGTTGGGTAATTTTTTAGGTTTAATGCTTGTTTTGTTTGATTTAATGGGTGTTTTACGCGGTAAAAAGTTAGTTGCTGATTTTATAGTTCATGCTGAAAAAAATATTTCGATTTTTGCAAACCCTGGTTTTTTTGGCGACTTTTTACACATTGTAAAGAATTTGCCGTTTTTTCATATATGGGGTGTGAGCGGCGAAAGTGGTGCTTTTGCATATCGAGCACAGACTCAATTTAACGAGAATAGTAAGATCCAGGCTATTTATTCAACGTTTCCAGAACTTGCTCATAATTTGCTTGTTGGTTTTACTGATATTCAAGAAAAAACCGGAGTTCTTTTGTTTTATACTGATTTTGTATCAAAAAACACTCAAAAAGCTATAGAGGCCATGGTTGAGATTTTGCGAGAAAAAGGGGCGGATCTTTACAAAGTCCCTGTTTTAGGCGATACTTTTGAGGTTCAATTGTTTAATATGGTTTTATGGGCCGATTTTGCTTCTTGTCATCTTGGGCTTGTGCGCGGCGTTGAGCTGACTCAAGTCGAAATTATTGAGAGATTAAAGTTGGTTCAAAAACAAAAAGGTATAACGGTCTAAGCAAAGTTATTAGGGATAATTACTATGAAAAAGAATCTTCACCCAGAAATTCATGAAATTGCTGCTCAATGTGTTTGTGGTGCTCGTTTTGAGACGATTTCTACATCTGCAAAATTAGAGTCAGATATTTGTTCTCAGTGTCATCCATACTTTACTGGTGAACAAAAGTTTATCGATACAGCAGGAAGAATTGAAAAGTTCCAACAAAGATATACCAAAGGCAGCAAGAAATAGCATGTTGGATTGGGCTAAAGTTCAAACTGAGTTCGATCAGCTTAATCAAAAATTAACTGATTCTTATTTGGAGCAAAAACAAAGAGTTGAGCTCCAAAAAAAAGCATCACAATACGAAGACCTTTTAACTATTCGTAAAAGTATTGTTGCGCTTGAGGAATCAATCGCTCAACAGAAAAAAGAAGCAGAGCAAGAATCTGGCGAACTCAAAGAACTTTACGACCAAGAAATCGCGCAAAGCGAAAAGCAATTAAAAGAAATTACTCGAGACCTTGAGCAGTTTTTGTACCCAGCGGATGAGCGCGACAAGCGTTCAGTGTTCCTAGAAATTCGCTCAGGCGCTGGAGGACAAGAAGCGTCACTGTTTGTTGGGGATCTTTTTCGTATGTATTCTGTGTTTGCATTATCAAAAAATTGGACAGTTTCAATTATAGAAGCTGCTGAAACTGATTCTGGTGGATTTAGCAAACTAGTCGCTCACATAACGGGTAAAAATGCCTTTAAATTCTTAAAGTTTGAGTCAGGTGTTCATCGGGTGCAGCGTGTACCTAAAACTGAAACTCAAGGCCGTATACATACATCAACTGTTACCGTAGCTGTTTTACCAGAAGTTGACGACGTAGAAATAGATATTCAGCCAAAAGATTTACGGATTGATACGTATCGTGCTGGCGGCGCGGGTGGACAGCACGTTAATAAAACTGATTCTGCTATTCGTATTACGCATATACCAACAGGTTTGGTTGTAACATGCCAAGAAGAGCGTTCACAGATTAAAAACAGAGAGCGGGCCATGAAAGCTCTTAAAGCTCGCCTGTTTGAAGCGGAGCGAGAAAAGAGAGAGGCTGCAATTAGTGCCACACGTAAACAGCAGGTTGGTACTGGTGAACGTTCAGAAAAAATTCGTACATATAATTTTCCGCAAAATCGAGTTACTGATCATCGAACCGATGTCACGCTTAAAAAACTTGATATGGTTATTGAGGGGCAACTTGATGACTTAATTGACCCACTTTTCGAGTGGGATATCATCCAACGTCGAGAAAAAGGTTCTTTCTTAGATAGTAAGTAAAATCTTGCAATATCCAATTTGGGGTTAAAAATTCGATTACTAAAGAACAGGAGTGCGTGCCGGCTGGCATGTTTGGCTTGTTCTTGTAAATAGTGAGCGTAGCGTAGCTACGCGTTCCATAATTCAAACCAATTATTTTTTGTTCTGGTGCGCTTTATTTTTTTCTGTATATTTACAGGGAACATTTTTGCCTTTAAAATTTGTTTCCCAAAATAGAGAAAAATCACGTGTTTTTATAATTTAATAAAAAGAGAAAGGTTTTTTGTGATCAATATTATTGAGTACTTAATGACAGATCAAAGATATATGAGTTTGGTTGGTCTTGTTGCGATACTTGGTGTTGCTTTCTTATTTTCTAAGCATAAATCAAAAGTTCGTTTTCGGTTAGTAGCTACAGCGCTCGCACTGCAATTTTTATTTGCTTACTTTATTTTGAATACAGATATTGGTGAAATAATTTTTGCTGGTATCGCGCGTGGCTTTGAAGCTTTGTACCAGTTTGCGGATAATGGTTCACGATTTGTGTTTGGAAGTCTTGCAGATGCGTCAGGCCCATGGGGCGTTGTATTTGCAATTAAAGTAATCCCAACGATTATTTTTTTTGGTGCTCTTATGGCCTTTTTGTTTCATATAGGTATTGTGCAGTTATTTGTTAAAGGCATTGCGTTTGTAATTAGACCGTTATTGGGCACGTCTGGTGCTGAGACGCTTTCAGTTACTGCAAGCAGCATGCTTGGGCAAACAGAAGCGCCGTTACTTGTTAAAAATTATTTAGCGCGTATGACTGATTCAGAGATGTTTGTAATTATGGTTGGAGGTTTTTGTCATCTAAGTGGCTCGCTGCTTGCGGTGTACGGCATTATGGGGGTGCCGATCAAACATTTACTCTCGTCTACATTTATCGCCATACCAGGCGCGATTTTGATTGCAAAAATACTTGTTCCAGAAACGATGGTTCCTGAGACCGCTGTTGGTGGTAAACCGGTTGAGACGACACGACAAACTAAAAATATTTTGGATGCTATATCTCAGGGGACGTCAGATGGGTTGCGCTTAGCTGTTAACGTTGCTGCTATGCTTATTGCGTTTATTAGCTTGATCGCATTAGTCGATGCTATATTACTCGCGTCTGTTGGCTTTTCTCTTAACGACATTTTTGCTCGTGCGTTTTATGGTGTTGCATATGTTATTGGTGTGCCAGCGCAAGATAGAGAGCTAGCTGGAACGCTTTTGGGGCAAAAGCTTGCTATAAACGAGTTTGTTGCATATTCGACGTTTATTAAAGCTGAACTGTTACCCCGTACAAAAGTTATCATGACGTATGCTCTTGCAGGTTTTGCTAATTTTTCAAGCATTGGAATACAAATTGGTGGTATTGGAGCGCTGTGTCCAGAAAAACGTCATTTATTAACTAAGCTTGGCTTACGTGCTTTGCTCGGCGGCACATTGGTTAACTTGCTTAATGCTGTAATTGCGGGATTATTAATTTAAATTTAAGAGATAATTTTAAGAAGTAAGGGGTGATGCGAATAAGATAGCAGCACCCCTTTTTGGCTTATTTAATATTGGTTTTGGGCTCAGTGGTGTTTCTGGGGTGGTTTTTAATAAAAACGGCTTATATTTGGGTTTTTTTTGTGATACTGTAGAGCAATTGTGTATTGGTGCTTAAAATTTATGTTTATAGAGCGCGTTTTATTATGAAAATAGCAGTTCTTGTATCTGGTGGCGTCGATAGTTCAGTAGCTCTGAAATTATTAAAAGATCAGGGTTATGATGTTGAGGCTTTTTACATCAAAATATGGTTAGAAGATGAGCTTGCTTTTCTTGGTGCTTGTCCATGGGAAGAAGATGTGCGTTACGTCGAGCAGGTTTGCGATCAGCTTGAAGTGAGTCTTAATATAATTTCTTTGCAGCAAGAATATTGGGACCGTGTCGTTTCGTATGTTGTTGCAGAAGAAAAAGTGGGTAGAACATCAAGCCCTGATGTTTTGTGTAATCAACAAATAAAATTTGGTGTTTTTTTTGATGCTATTGGGCAGGAGTTTGAAAAAATAGCTTCTGGGCATTATGCACAAATTGAAGAACGTGATGGCAGATTTTTATTAAAAAGAGCAGTAGATCCAATAAAAGACCAGACGTATTTTTTATCGCGTTTAACTCAAAAACAGATGTCTCGTATTATGTTCCCAATTGGGCATCTATTAAAATCTCAGGTTCGCGAGATTGCAAAAGAGAGCAATTTACTTACGAGTGAGCGCAAAGATAGTCAGGGAGTTTGTTTTCTTGGAAAGATTAAGTTTCATGATTTTCTTAAGCATCACTTGGGCACTCAATTTGGTGATCTGGTTGAATATGAAACGGGAAAACGAGTTGGCGAGCATGAGGGTTTTTGGTTTTATACCGTTGGTCAACGCAAGGGGATAAAGTTATCCGGTGGCCCTTGGTACGTTGTTAAAAAAGATGTTAAAAATAATATTGTTTTTGTTTCTAATAATTATTTTTCTGAAGATAAGCCAAGAGATACTTTTTGCGTATCGAATTTTAATTGGATTGATGGGGACGTACCGGAAAAGAGTAATTTGAGTGTTAAGATCCGTCATAGGCAGGTTACTCATTCATGTACATTAAGCTTTGATCGGCAAGATTCTGGAATGGTTACTATGTCAGTTTGTGATCAGGGCATAGCCCCTGGTCAATTTGCGGTATTTTACGATGATCAAATATGTTTGGGTAGTGGCGTGATTGAGTAAGTATTGAGTTAAAAGAAAAAAATTTTATGTCTATCAAAAAGATGTTTTTTCAAGTAAAATTTTCTTTCTCATAATTATTAGTAATTAATTAAATTTTTTTGTTAAATTCTTTTTTCAGGAAAGGGCCAAACTAAAGAGATGAAGTAAGATTTTTTGCAAAGAAGTTAGAGTTGTTCAAGATGTATAAGTAAGTTTGTAAGATTTTTTGTAAAATTTAGAGAGACATATGAAAAAGAATATTTTCCAACTTTCATCAGTAATCGTATTAAGCTGCATGTTGACATCTTGTGGTGATAAAGCTCCAGAAGCTCCAAAAGATGAAACAACTCAAACAGCTCCAGCAACAACAGATGTAGCTCAAACAACAGCTGCAAACGAAACAGCAGCTCCAGTAGAAGTAACTGATGCAGCAACCCCTGCAACAACAGAAGGATTATCCGTGGACAATTATAAAGAACTTGAATCTGGTTTGAAGTATGAAGTTTTGACTCCAGCTCCTGAAGGCGCGGTCAAAGTAGCAGCTGGTCAAAAAGTAGCAGTTCATTATACGGGCTGGTTGTTTGATGACAGCAAACCAGATAAACTTGGTCAAAAATTTGACAGCAGCGTAGATCGTAATCAAGAATTCAGTTTTGTTGTTGGTGCTAACCAGGTTATTAAAGGTTGGGATCTTGCACTTGCTGATATGTCAATTGGTGAAAAACGTCGCATTGTAATTCCAGCTCATCTTGCCTACGGTGAACGTGGTGCAGGTGGAGTTATCCCTTCAAATGCAACACTTGTTTTTGACGTAGAAGTTAAGAACGTTGAAGAAATTTCTAAAGCGTAATTTGCTTTAGATCTTAAAAAAAAGACCGACTGATGTTCAATGTCAGTCGGTCTTTTTTTGTCTATATGTCTAAGTGTTAGAAAGAGTATCAATTAGCCTAGTGTTTTAACTCTAGGCTTTTTTATTGAGTACCAGATAAGTCCCATAAAAATTATTATTAAAAATGGTGCCAGATATCTAAGACCCTTAGAAAGAAGATCTTGAAAGTTAACGTACAAAAATATAGAGCATGTAATAAAAGAAAGAATACTCAAAATACGGTTTCTAAAGAAAACAAAAAATGCAGCGGCACTCAGTAAGTACGCAATTAAAGCTCCAAAATTGCACATAGTCTCAAGGGGGTGATTGGAATGTGTAATTAATAAGAACGTTATTATAAGAGCGCCTTGGGCAATTACGCATAACCAGGGGATGCCGTGTTTGTTTTTTTGTGTGAGCTGTGACGAGCCCGCGAGCAGATTATCTTGAGCAATTGCGAATAGGTTCCAGTTATTACAATAAAACATGCTATAAAATCCACCTAGATAAGAAGATGTAATCGCGATAGTAATTATCTTATTGCCCCACAGAGCGATAGTTGGATTATGTATAATTTGGGGCAGAATATTAAGAAATGGGTTTATGTTGGCCGGTCCATGAGCGCAAAATATAAGGGCTTGCAATATGCTATACGTGAGCACGATAACGATAAACGAGATGATAATAGCTAAATAACCTCGATTGCCTTCTATTTGATCAACAATCGCGCAACAAGCTTCTATGCCAATATAACTAAAAAGTACTAGTGGGATAGCGCCTAAAAAATTATTAAAAACAAATGGCGTTGTTGTTACGTAATATTGTGAATCGAATAAAAAAAATGCCCCAATTATTAAGATCATGATTGGTATTGTTTTTAGTATCGTAAATAGAATTTGGGCTTTTTCAAAAATTTGTACGTTCAAGAAGTTTATAAGTGTAAACAAGATAATAAAAAGTATATCAAGCGATATAGTGTGTAGACCAATAGCCGCTAGGTGTGGGTATAGTGGTGTGTGTTGGATAGCTTGAGAAAAAGCATGTATAAGAACTGTGTTGCCTGCTGTGGTGCCAATAAAATACGCCCAGCCACTTAAGAAGCCCCATTGATCACCAAGCGCTTGCTTGCTGTAGACATAAAGGCCTCCAGCTGTAGGAAATTTTTTTGCTAAATGCGCTAGTACTAATACGAGCGGCAGAAGCATGAACCCGCATGCTATCCAAACAAGTGGCGCCCAAACGCCACAGGTAGCTGAAATGTGTTGGGATTCAAGAAAGAAACCACTACCAATAACAATATTTATATTGATAAAGATAGCGATCCAGAATGGAATTTTAAAGTTCGTCATACACGCTCTTTTTTTGTTTTAGCCTGTTAATTACTTTTTAAAATAATTAAAGAAATTATTTAAGCAGCATTTTTTATTTTCTGTTTTTTTGCCGAATAAGTTACCTATAAAACCACAAAAGCAAGAGCTGTTTGAGCATAGGGTGTTTCTTTTTTTGCAGATGCTATACATGACTAGGCCTAAAGCTATGCCAAAAAATAGAGGCAATGTATAAATAAGTTTTTCTATGTCCATCCAGCTGTAATAGGTAATTATAAGACAAGACAAAATGCCGAGCAGCGTGAGTATTGATGCGCCGTATAGTTTTCTTGCAATCTGTGTTTTAAGTACAGCAAGAATTACAAGCAAACTAGATAGAACTATGCCTAAATTTGTTAGAGAAGCTAAGCTCGATGTATTTGGAATTAAAGTAACAAGTAAAAAGACAATTAATCCGTGTACAAACGTTGTTATTATTGGGCGTTGGTACACATTGAGTTTTGTTAATGGGGAGTCAAAAAATATTAACTTTTTGCGTGCTAAACATACAGTGTTGTCAACATTAAGAAGCAATAGCCCATAAACAGAGTTAAAGAAGTTTATCGTAAGCGTGACAATAAAAGCTAATCCTAAAAAAGATGACATTGCTGTTGATTTGATGTGTAAGAATTGAGGGAATGCTTGTACGCCGTATTGTGCTAAATTTGGGGCGCCCATAATGTGCAATAAGCTAAAATGAAACATTGTATATAAGAATGCTGCTGATAAAAACGCTGTTAAGATAATACTAAAGACTTTTGATGGGCCACCTTGAAGATGTTCACTGAGGCTGCAGCATGTTTCAAATCCCCAAAAACCAAAAATAGCCATTGGTAATGTAGCGCCGATATTTAATAAATCTGTTGTTGGGAATGACATTGTTGGATCCCAGTAAAATCCAAAGATAGCGATAACGCAGAGTAATGGTAATAGTTTTAATATTGTTGTAAAACTTTGAACTTTGCTGATGATTGTTACGCTTAGTAAGTTAAGGAAACAAACAACGGTTATGATTGTGATTGTGTAAAAAATAGGGCTTATGGATGGTAGCAGCGTGTGTAGCTGGGTTGTTAGATGTTTTGTTAAAACACTTGTAAGCGTTGCGGCTGTTGCAACGTAGCCGAGTAGGTAGAGCCATAATGCAAGGAAGCCTGATTTTTCACCTAGGCCCATTGAGCAGTAGTTATAAAAACCACCGGTTCCAGGGAAAATGCGAGCGGCGTTTGCGACTCCCCAAATAATTGGTAGAAATAATAAGGCAACGATAATCCAGCCTAAAAAGCTAAAGTTCCCTGCTTTTTGTGCCATAAGTTGTGGCATTGCAAAAATACCTGCGCCGACGATGATGTTTATACTCATAAGGACGCCAGCTATAAATGAAATTTTTCCACGTTCGTTTGCGACGTTCATGACGTAGATCTCCTGTAAAAGGTTTAATAAAATTTATCAGGGCTTAATAGAATCGTTTATTTTGTTGGGCATTTGTTGGGTATAGCATGTGAAGACTATGAGTTGTATTTTAATTTGCTATTATAGCAAATTATTTATTTTCGTATATTTATAAAATAGTCTAAAAAAGTACGTATATCAGGATATTTAGGATTAAAAAAAGGGGGGAGGTGTTGTTGAAGTATTAAACAAGCTTGAAAATTTATACTTGTATGATAACTTTATCAATACGTGTTTTTGTGGGTGAGAGAGATTGGTCTTCATTTTTATAAGAGGAAGTATATGAACAAGCGCTTAGGTATTATAATTGGTGGCACCGTAGTTGCCGTGACTTTAACAGTTCTTCCAGGTTGCAAAATGTTTGATGTTTTCAAGAAAGATAAGGGTGAAACGTCAACAGCCGGCCAAGATGACAAAAAAGGCCCGTTACTTCTTTCAATAAATAATGAAGCTGTTTTGTGGGAAAATGACTTTAAGAAGAGTTTAACTCAAATGCTTCAAGCAAATCCTTATTTCCGTGGTGCTGGCATCGAAGCTCTTCCTACAGCAATTAAGAAAAGATTTTTTGATGAACTTGTAAAACAAGAATTGATATTGGATGCTGCTAAGAAACAAGACGTTGCTAAACGTGCAGAATTTGTTAAGGCATATGATGAACTTAAGAAACTTGCAAAGCGTTCATTAATTATTCAGTTTTATGAAAAAGATATTTACGAAGCTATTGAAGTAAACGATAAAGAAAAAGACAAATTTTTTGAAGAAAATAAAGAAAAATTTGTTAAGACTGCCGGTGGCATAATGGCTTCCGGTGTAAGATGTGCTAACGAAGCTGAAGCAACTGCTTTGGTGAAAGAAGTTCAGTCAGCTGGAATCTTGAGCAATGAAAAAGAATGCATGACTGGGTTTGAAAAAATAGCTAAAAAGAATGCAGGCGCGAAATTTAAGAATTTTGGAAGAGTGAGTGGAAAAGGCGGAGAAATGGGCGAAGCTGTTCCAGCTCCAATTAGCGAAGCTGTTCTTGCTCTTAAGAAATTACCAGCTGTAGAAAAAGTTAAAGTTGGTAAAGATGTTTGGGTAGTTGCAGCGGCAGACAAGCAAGATGCAGTATTCTTTGAAAGAGCTGAAATCGATTCACAAGTTGTTAATATATTGAAGAATAATAAGTTCAGAGAAGAATTAGACAAAAAAATCAAAGACTTACGTTCAACTGCGAAATTAAACATCAATGAAGTTTACTTTAAAGAAGAAGCACAAAAACAACCAAAATCAGCAGAAGAAATGGTTGAAGTTGCTAAAGGTGACATCCAAGAAGTAGTAGCAGAAGCATCAGCAGAAAAAGCTCCAGAAGCTTCAGAAGCTCCAGCGGCTAATGCTTAATAGCTTTTAATGAGTTATTACATTTTGAACTGCAAGAAGGACGGGTGAAGATCCGTCCTTCTTGCTTATAACATATATAGTTTAGGGGTTTTATGAAGAAGCGAGTAAGTTCGTTCATGCTGTTTGTGTTTGCTTTTACTTTTGTTCCTGTATTGTTCTTACGAGCAGCTGAGCAAGAAGAGAAGGCAGAGCGCATTGTTACAGAAGAAGCTGCAGATCAAGTTTTTTCTGATCAAGAGATATTCGCCCCAGCGCAAGATCAACAACAGTATCAACAACAAGATCAACAACAAGATCAAAAAAAGCAAAATCGTTGGCTTATAGATACTATTCTTGTGCGTGTAAATGGCGTTAATATTTTAAAATCAGCGCTCGAAGAACCACGTATCAGTAAAAATGGGGGCTCGTACTCTCTGGATGAATTAATCGAGGAAGAGCTTTTGTTTCAAAAAGCAGCAGAACGGCAAATTATGCCAAGCGCGGCTGACATACAAAGGCAAGTTGTCGCGTTTAAGGTGAAAAATGATCTCGGTCAGATGAGTGATGCAGAATTTGAGAAAGAACTTGAAGCTGGCGGTTTTACATTGGCCATGTATAAAAAGCAAATGGGCCGTATAATGGCTGTCGAAAATGTACGTAGAATTGAGACTGACGAGAAGATCGTTATTACTTCACAACAAGTAGAAGCTTACTATAAGAAGCATCCAGTTTATGAAAAAGAGGCATATAAACTCAAAAAAGCCCTACTTGCTAAAGCAGATGCTCAAGATTATAAAAAACTTATAGAAGATAATAAACTTGAATGGAAAGATTTGGGCTGGATTGAAAAAGAAAGCTTAGATAAACGCTATTCTTTTGTTTCAGATTTAAAGGCGGGCGATATTTCTGAGCCTGTTGAGTCGGGCGATTCTATGCTTATATTTAAGTTAGAAGACCGGAAAGAACGCGCACTTAAAACGCTTGATGCAAGTTATAGTTCTATCGAAAGAAAATTGAGAGAGAAAAAAAGAGATACTTTTTTATCGAATTTGATTGAAGATCTCAAGTCGAGTGCATCGATAACTTTTTTAGGTAAAAATATAGCTGGTTAAATCTGTTTATAATTAGGGTAAATGTGCTTAATTAGAAGAGATGAGAAAGTAATGAAAAAAACTATTCGTATATTTTTCGCTTGGGTTATTTTTTGTAGTTTGCTGACGACGGTAAAGCCAATAAGTGAGGATGCTGCAAATATGTGGGCTATAGCTAGTGGCGTTGGGGTGGGACTTACTGGAGCTGTAACTGGTAGCCAGGTCGATACTCCAGCTGGGCGGCTTTTGATGTTTGCCGTGAGCTGCGTAGCTGGTGGTTTTACGTGGTGGGTATTGAGCGAGTATCTTCATACTTTAACGCCAGCTGGTCGTATAGAATGTGTAGAAAAAGTTGTACGTGAGGTTTCTTGCGATGAATTTGTTGCGCGTAAATTTGAAACTGATTTTGACGTAATAAGTTATGTTAATTTTCGTTTTTTTTCCAATTGGCCTCTTGTTGACGCCAAAAATATGCTTGTAAATTTTTCTGGTAGCTTAAAACTGATGCGTAATAATTTGATTGAAGCAAAAAGAGAGATTGTCGATAACCCGATTAAATATAAAAATTATTCTCAGTCCTGTGATGTATTATTTCAGAAGATTCCAGCTCTTATTGAAATTATTGAACAAAGAATGGCTTCAATTCTTATGTGTAAAGATTTTAGTGTACAGTTAAGACTTTATGAATGTCATCTTGAAGCTGAGAGACAGCGTGCGCATGAGCGCGATTTATTAAAGAGAGCGCAAACGGGAGTTTAAAACCAAATTTCTTAATCAAGTCACATTTGGTCCAGTTCCGGTTAATGTTACTGTAAGTATTTAATAGTTTGTTACAAGTAAACGTATTAAGTTCGCCTATCGGCAAAAAAAGCGCTTATGCTGCCTGCCTGTAACAGTCACAAAGGGCGACGGCTGAGAGCTTGTCGAAGTATCTTTTTAAATCCAAATTTTTTAGTAAGATTGGGCTTGTATTAATGTACAGGCCCAATCTTACTAATTACTGTTAGTGTTTTTCTCTGGAGCTCCCGTAAATTCATTGGTTAATTAGTTTGCGTTTTGTGCAACTTGTCTTTGTTTGGTATGGGTGTTGCGTTAGAAAAGTTGTATGTGTAATTATTAGATTCTGTCGCCATTTTTGTTTGTGACCCATTTTTAAAAGAGCTTTATTTGTGGTATTGTTTTTATATACACCAGAGTTAATTCTATATATGTAGGTTGTATTTTGTTCTTACTGAGGCGGGGGCCTGTTATGAAAAAGTTATATTCGTATGTGTTTGCTAGCATATTTATTTTTATGGGAATAAGTATGCTCGGTTCTTTAAGTTTTGTGAGCGCGGCAACGGCGGCGGATGAATTTGTTGCAAATGAATCAGCTGTAAAAATTGCTTTTGCTAAAATGCTAAAGACAGGCAAAACATTTTCTTCTAAGGTAGGCGCTGCATTTAGTTCTTTAGATAATGCGACTGCATCAGTGGGTGGAATAGGAGTTGGGGCTATTGGCTTTTTACTTGGGAATAACATATATTTTGCGCCTGAGAATGCTCTGTTAGGTCGTTTTTTGATCTATACAATGGGTTGTATGGCGGGAGGCCTAACCTGGCTTAAATTGACCGATTATTTTTATGACAAAACGCCAACGGGTCGTATGAAATATGTAGAAAAAGTTTTACATGAAATTGAATGCGATGATTTTATTGTACGCAAATTTGAAAAAGAGATGGATTTCGTAGGCGCCATAAATGTTCGTTTCCCTTCAAATTGGCCACTTATTGACGCTCGAAATTTATTTGTAAGCTTCGGTGATAGATTGAAAACATTGAAAACTCGATTATTTGAAGCAAGAAAAGAGATAACCAATCCTGCTGTTCGATATAGAACGTATGCCGATGCTTGTGATTCGTTATCTCAGAAGATTGATAGTCTGATTAAAAATATTGAACAACAAGTGCATGTGATTCTTTTAAGTAAGGATTTTTCGGAACAATTAAAGCTGTATGATAAATCTTTAGAAACAGAAAAACAGCGAAGTCATGAGCACGGTTTACTCTGGAGGCAGCAGTTATACAATGATTCATCAAAAGAACGTGATCGATCATTTAAAGAACGGATAATTAGCAAAAAACCGGGGCATATTACAGTAAGTATTTAAATATTTTAATATTTTTTAAAAGAGCGACTGGCGCATATATGTGTCAGTCGCTCTTTTTTTTGAGCATATCTATTATGCGCGTGATAAATAGCTGCCAGGTAGCTTGGTTTAAAAATGTGAAAGTATATTGACAGAATAGTCTTTTTTAATAAGATAAACAGGCGTTTTATATAATAATTTAGCTTGATTGAGAGACTATTAAAGTTATGAAAAAGTTTATACGTGTGTTTATTTCTGGACTCGTATTATGCAGTTTGGCGCCCACAGCGCAGCCAATAGGTGAGACGTCAGCTCAAGTTCGTGCTGCAGCGGGAACGCTCGGTATGAGTGCTCTTGGTGCGGGGGCTGGGTATTTTACGGGTTTTATAGTTTCTGAAATTATAAAAGAGTTTTCGTATGGGAATAAAACAAATAAAGAGCTGCTTTTAGCCGTAAAAATAATAAGTACTTTGATTGGTGCGGTGGCTGCTGGTGGTTTTTCCTGGTCAGCGTTAGATGAGCATTTTTATAGCCTTACGCCGACCGGGCGCATAGAGCTTGCTGAGAAAATTTCAGGTGAGATGGCTCGTGATAATTTTGTTACGTGTGATTTTAATGTAACAAATATGACGAATCTTGGTAGCGTTCGAAATAAGCTTATAGATTTTTTACGGGTATTAGAAAGCACGCGCAAAAATTTAATTGAGACTAAAAAAGAAATAGCACGAGATCCGGCCAGTTATAAAGGGTTCGCTAAAACGTGTGATGTGTTGCTAGAAAAAATTACTGGTTTAAAAAATATTATTGAGCCAAGAGTAACATTAACAGACATAGAAATTGCAGATAGAGTTGTACGTGAAATAGCCCAAGATGATCTTCTTACACGTGATTTTGCAACAGAACTTGATATTGTAACTTGTGTCGGGCTTCGGTTTACGAGTAATTGGTCTTTGGTTGATGCTCGCCGTGAGCTTCTAAGTTTTGCAGAACGACTCGAGACTTCGCAAAAAAAATTGCGTAAAGTACTTGAAAAAGCAACTAAACATCCTGTGAAGTTTAATGGGCAAGCTCAATTGTGTGATGAGTCACTGAATCAGATTCTATCTTTGGTGAGTATTATTGAACAAAGAATTGCAGCTCTTATTATGTGTAAAGATTTTAATGCGCAGTTAATGAGTTATGATGCTCATCTTAAGCGATTGCATGATGCTGAAGTTTCGCGTCTTCGTGCGGCTGCAGCTAGCGCACAGGCAGAAGCCTCTCGTGAACGCAGCAGGCGTCAGAGTGCAGAGATAGATGCGGCAGTTGCGTGGTCTCGTCCAACATATGTGTCTACGCCCTATATTTATAGTACTCCAGGTTATGTTTATACATATTAAATAATTAAAAATAAGTTTTTAAAAAGAGCAATGAGCATATAAGAGCTTATTGCTCTTTTCTATTTTCAGTTATACTTTGGGGGGGATATTTTGTATACTTTGCTTTTATTTATGAAGAAATAATGTTCTCTGGAGAGAGAGAAGTGAAATATGAAGAAAATAGTTATTGTTGTTGGAACTCGGCCAGCTGCAATTAAATTAGCACCTGTTTATCTCGCTTTAAAAGAGCAACAAATCCCTACCATCTTATGCGCAACATTTCAGCACGGAGAGCTTTTACAACAAGTTTTTGATGTCTTTGGTATAAAGCCAGATATTAGTCTTAATGTTATGAGGCCTAATCAGGATCTTTTTTATTTAACTCAAATTATTTTAGAAAAGCTTGGACAAGTGTTACAGGATATTAAGCCAGATCTAGTGCTTGTTCATGGCGATACTATTACGGCTTTTGTAGCAGCGCTCACGGCTTTTTATCTTAAGATACCGGTTGCTCATATAGAAGCTGGTCTGCGTACAGGTAATAAATATTCCCCATATCCAGAAGAAGTTTTTAGAAAGAATATTTCAAATATTGCAGAATATCACTTTGCGCCAACAGCTCTTAATGTTGGGAATTTATTGGCAGAGGGTTTTGTGCGTGAGAGTGTTTTTTGTACAGGCAGTACTGTTGTAGATGCATTGTATTGGGTCCAGGAAAAAATTAAAACTGGTGCTATTGTGCTCGATGGAATTATCGAGGAAAAAGTGCGTGCTTGTAAATTAAATAAACAAAAAATAGTTTTATTAACAGCGCATAGAAGAGAGTCTTTTGATGGGGGTATTTTAAGAATATTAAATTCTGTTAAAAAGTTTGCCCAAGCTCATGAAGATGTTTTTGTTTTTTATCCAGCGCATCCAAATCCGTATGTACAAAAAGCGATAGAAGAGTCTGGAATTAGAAATATTCCAAATATTTATGTCGGGGCTCCGTTAATTTATACAGATCTTGTGTATTTAATGACGTCTGCTGATTGGATTATGACTGATTCTGGTGGAATACAAGAAGAAGCGGTAAGTATTGGGAAAAAAGTACTTGTCTTGCGAGATGTAACCGAGCGAGCAGAAGGGTTATGGGACGGTTTGGGGATTCTGGTGGGAACTAATGAACAAAAAATACTTTTTGAGATGAAAAAATTATACGAAACTCAATCATTGACTTGGAACCCACGTACTATATATGGTGATGGAACTGCTGCAATAAAAATAGCTGTTATTATAAAAGAGAAGCTTCAGTTAAATAGTGAGGCTCCTAAGAAAAAAAAATTGACGACTGGGGTGCAGCGAGTTGCGTAGCGTAAGTTGTTTAAGTATAATGATTTTGAAATTATCTCTTAATAAATTGGAGAGACAGCAATGAAGCGCGTTTCTATTTTAGGTCTTGGGTATATAGGATTGCCAACAGCTATTATTGCTGCTGAAGCTGGGTATAGTGTCTTTGGTTTTGATGTAGATAAAGTAAAAGTTGATAAAATAAATGCCGGCAATCCACCTATTTTAGAAAACGAACTTAAAGACCGTTTGGCTAAATCTTTGCGAAAAAATTATTTTAAAATAAGTACAAATCTTGAATATGCGGATTGTTTTGTTATTACTGTTCCAACGCCTTTTAAAGATCATAATAAAGCTGATTTAAAGTATGTTTTTAAAGCGGCTGAATATATAGCAGAGCGTCTGATGCCGGGTAATTTGATTATTTTAGAATCAACTGTTCCGGTTGGGACTACAGAAAAATTTGCATTATTTATTGAAGAAATTTCTGGTTTAAAAGTGAATGAAGATTTTTTTGTTGCGCATTGTCCAGAGCGAGGTATTCCTGGGCATCTGTTTAAAGAGCTTATTGATAATGACCGAGTTATTGGCGGGTTAAACCAAAAAGCTTGTAATTTAGCGTATCTTTTTTATTCGCGTTTTGTAAAAGGCTTTTTGCATATAACTGATGATAAAACAGCTGAAATGGTAAAATTAGTAGAAAATAGTTCTCGAGATGTTCAAATTGCTTTTGCAAATCAAGTTGCTGCTATGTGCCAAGCAACTGGTATTGATCCGTATCATGTTATTGAGTTAGCCAATAAGCATCCTCGTGTGAATATCTTGTCCCCTGCTTGTGGTGTTGGTGGGCATTGTGTAGCCGTTGACCCATGGTTTTTGGTTGAAAGTTTTCCTGAACATACTCAGTTACTTCAAGTTGCGCGTGCAGTTAATGATGAGAAGCCTTATAAGATTGTTGAAGAGGCGTTATTAAAAGTTGAAGAGCTCAGAGATCATGGGCTTGAGCGACCGAAAGTTTTGGCATTAGGTTTAGCTTTTAAGCCTAATGTTGACGATATGCGTGAGTCTCCTGCTCTTAAGATTGTACAAGAACTTATGATGAAAGCTGATCGTATTGACTTAATAGCGTATGATCCATATGTTAAAAAAGAAGATATTCAAAAAGCTGGAATTCGAGAAATTTCTGACTTCCATAAAGAATTGCGATCTGCTGATATTGTATTGATTCTTGTTAAGCATGATAAATTTTTAGTTATTCCTGAAGAGATATTGAGCTCAAAAGTAATTATTGATACTTGTGGCATATTGCATGATATCCAAAAACGAACATCTAAGAGTATTCTTGGTGGAGTTATAAGAACAAAAGCAACGAGTATTTTCGAAAATATAACGTTTTAATAAAAATATATAGAGCGTGTTATGAAGCAAGTATTTCTTCACAAGGGTGCTGTGCTCTTGCACAATGTTGAGACTCCAATTCTTGAAGAAAAAGAGGTTTTGGTCAAAAATTATTATTCTTTTATTAGCACAGGAACAGAGTCTGCGACGGTTAGTGCATCTAAAAAATCGTTAATTAAAAAATTTGCTGGCAACATGCCGGTAGGTGTTCACAAATTTGTTGGCGCATTGCGTGAACATGGTTTTGCAGGTGTTATGGCTTTAGTTAAAGCAAAAAAACAGCAATTGTTCTCTCTTGGGTATTCATGCTCGGGGCGTATCGTGCAAGTTGGTAGTAAAGTAGAAAATTTTAGAATAGGTGATTACGTAGCCTGCGCGGGCGCAGGGATGGCTCATCATGCTGAATATGTAGCTGTCCCAGAAAATTTGGTCGTAAAAATTGAAGATAAAACTTACCTCAAGCAAGCAAGTTTAACTACTATCGGTGCAATAGCTTTGCAAGGTGTGCGTCGGGCTGAAGTGCAACTTGGTGAATATGTGTGTGTTATTGGCATGGGACTTATAGGCCAATTAACAGCTCAGTTAGCAAAACGAGCAGGCGCTATAGTTTTTGGTGTCGATATCCAGCAAGACCGTCTTGACTTGGCTCGTCAACTGGGCGTTATAGATTATGCTTTTAATGTTCAAACTGATGATGTTATTAAAGAAGTTATGTTTGCTACGCGCCAATATGGTGTAGATACAACAATTATTACAGCAGCGTCAAATTCCGGATCTCTTTTGCAGCAGGCTATGTGTGTGACTCGGCGTAAGGGTAAAGTAGTACTTGTTGGTGATGTAAAAATTGATTTTGATAGAGATCCGTTTTACGCGAAAGAAATAGATCTTTTGATTTCCTGTTCCTATGGGCCAGGCCGTTATGATAAAGCGTACGAACGAGAAGGGCACGATTATCCGTATTCATATGTACGTTGGACTGAAAATCGTAATATGCAGCTTTTTGCCCTGCTTGTTCAAAATAAACAAATAGTAATCGATCCATTAATTTCATATGAATATAATATTGCCGATGCTGAAAAAGCGTATGCGCAATTAAGACAAAAAAAAACTTTGGGCATAGTACTTTCATATACAGATAATCAAGAAGATGCTTGTGTTCTTGGTGCTAGAAAAGAAAAAATGACACCTGAGCTCTATAAAAAAAGTACTTATTCTTACGTAAAAGAGTCATCTGCTTATACTCCACCCAAAAATATTATGCGTGTTGGCGTAATTGGTGTTGGTGGATTTTGCAAGATTAAATTACTGCCTATAATATCTAAATTAAAAAATGTGCGTATACATTCTATTATTGATGTTGATGCTGCAAATTTGTTTAGTACTGCGCAGATATATGAAGCTCGTCGTATAAGTAACGATAGCTCTAAAGTTTTTTTAGATGATGATATTAATGCGCTTGTTATAGCAACGCCACATTGTATGCATGCTCAGCAGGCGCTTGATGGGCTTTTGCGCGGTAAAGCCGTTTTTGTGGAAAAACCGGCAGCTGTAACTTATTCACAACTCAGAGCACTTAAAGAGCATCTTGCGCAAAATCCAGATAGTTTTTATTGTGTCGATTTTAATCGTTCTTTTGCTCCATTTATTACAGACATAAAAAATATAATTAGCCAGCGCACAAATCCATTAATTATGACCTATCGCATGAACGCTGGTTTACTTCCAACAGATCACTGGATACAGTCGGAACAAAACAGGGGGCGTATTATTGGTGAAGCCTGCCATATATTTGATCTCTTTTGTTTTTTAACAGAGTCGCAACCAGAAGAAGTGTCTGTGCAAACTATTGGTCCAAATAATTCTGGCATGTTAATAACAGATAATATAAGTGTTCAAATACGCATGCGTGATGGCTCTTCCTGTAATCTTATTTATACGTCGCTTGGTCCTAAAAATATGAGCAAAGAATATATGGAACTCTTTTTTGATGGCAAGTCTATTATCATGAACGACTTTACGCAGCTTACTGGATATGGGCTGCCGATGTCTTTTAATAAAAAAGTGTCGACGGCAGACAAGGGCCACGAGATTTTGATTAAGAAGTTTTTTCACGCTGCGCAGCAGCAGGTGCGCACCTTGCCCCCAATCCCGTATGAACGTATTATAATGGCAACAGAATTAAGTTTGATTGTCGACGAGCTTGCTCGTAAGGGCGGAGGCTGTAAAGTTATCGACGTTTAAATTTCTTCTCGATGTCTTCTTTTGGGATTACCCATGTTGTCGGCCGGCCGTGTACGCAAATTATGCGATTATTTGTTACTTGTAGTGTATCGATTAAATTTTGCATGCGTTTATAATCTAAGAGGTCCCCAGCTTTTATAGCTGACTTACAGGCGAGTTGGCTGTGCAGGTGCTCGTTAAGTTTTTTGCGAAATAGATCTTTTTCTAATGTCTCGTTTTCTTCTATAAAATCAGCTGCTTCTAGAATAAATTCTTTTAAATCCTGATTTTTTATATTTGGTGGGGACGTTTTAATAACTAATTTTTGCTCGCCGAATATTTCCAGTTCTATTCCCTGATTTGAGAAAAACGCTCGTTCTTGTAAGAGTTTTTGTATTTTGTGTTCAGGCATTGTTAGTACTTCTGGGAACATTAACGAAATACCGTCTTTTTTTTCAAAGTTTTGTACGAATTTCTCGTACAAAATGCGCTCGTGGGCAGCGTGTTGATCTATCATGACGAAGTTTTCTTTATTTTCGATTAATATGTACGTGTTAAATAGCTGTCCAATTATTGTCCCCGTAGCTAATTCTGGCGTTTCGATGCTTTCTTGTGTAAACGCGTATGATGTGTGCGATGTGCTTGGGGTATTGTGCAAGCTTGGCGCGTGCATGTTATTTAGTGAGTTTGTCATGCTTGGCATATTAGGAAAAAGCCCATACTGTGAAGCTTTCGGGTCTGGGTTGCCGGATAAAAAAAATGCTGGCTCGTCAAATATAGGAGCTCCTGTTTTTTCTGGGCGTTTACTTGTATGTGTCTTTTCTGACCAGTTATTTAAAACTTCGCCTGTTTCTTGGTCAAAAACAGGTGCTGTATTTGTCTCCAGGTCAAAAACTCTTTCTGTGTTTATTTCTTTCCGTAATTCACCTGACTTATGTGTGTTTCCAATTTGTTTATTCATATTTGATTGCAGCGTTTGCTTAACAAGAGCTTCAAGTGCATTTTGGATAATTAATGGTTTTGTAAAGCGCACTTCCTCTTTTTTAGGGTGCACGTTAAAGTCGATGCTATTACTGTCTACGGTGATAAAAATAAACGCAGCAGGAAATTTTTGTGGAGGTAATACGTTTAGGTAGCCCTTGAGCAACCCTTTGCCAAGTTCTTGGTTTTTAATCCAACGATTATTCACAAAAAAGAACATGTGCGTTCGCCCATATTTCCAAAAATTGTGATGAGATATATATCCTGAAATATTTGTATCGCCTGCTAGCTCTATTAAATTCTGGGACATATTATATCCCCACAATTGGCTTGCGCGTTCTTTGACCGTTTGGACTTGCGGGGCGTTTACAATTAATTTATTATCGTGAAATAGTTTAAAATTAATGTGCGTGTGACTTAAACAAAATGCCTGAAAAATTGCAAGTATTTGGTTCCATTCTGTTTCATCTTGCTTCAAAAACTTTTTACGTGCCGGAATATTATAAAATAGGTCGGCAATAGAAATATCTGTGCCCGCAGGCGCTGAGATTTCCTGCTCACTTATTATCTGGCCCTCTGCATATTCTATGCGTGTGCCCAAAATATCTTGCGTTTGTGACTCGCCTTGCGCGTCTAACGCGTCTTGTGTGCCAAGTTCTTCTTGTTCTTGTATTTTTGCTTTTGTGATTAGCGTGACTTTACTAATAGCCGCAATACTGGCAAGCGCCTCGCCCCTAAAGCCAAAAGACGAAATTTCAGCCAGATCGTCTATTTTTGTGATTTTGCTTGTTGCGTGTACGGCAAAACAAAGCTTTGCGTCGTCTGGCGACATGCCAGATCCGTTATCGACAATGCGTATAAGTTCTTTTCCTGCTTTTTCTATATATAACGTTATTTGTGTCGCCCCAGCATCGATTGAGTTTTCGACTATTTCTTTAATAACGTTCGCTGGCCGTTCGACGACTTCGCCGGCTGCTATTTTTTGCGCTTCATGGGGGGCGAGTATTTTTATTTTATTCATATTTTTATATACGTATGTTTTTAAATTGTTCACAAAGTTTTTCAATAGGGTCTTGATCTGGGTCTTGAGTTTCTGTGTCTTGGTCTTGCTCACATGAAATTTTAACATCGCATAGTTTGTTTTTATCAAGCATTGGGTAGTGCTGTTTAATTTCATAGACCATAATCTTTCCTCCAAATGAACGGGTTGCCAGCAGTGTGCCTTTATTGTTAAGTGCGATAGAGTAGAGCCCTATTTGGTCTTTAATGGTTTTTAAGCATTTCCATGTACTTACATCCCAGAGTTTAACGGTGCCATCGCTCGATCCAGAGGCGAGGATTGTTCCTTGTGAATTACATGCGATTGAGCTTGCTTGACTATCGAGTCCAGTAAGATTTGCAATGCATTTACCTGTTTCGACGTTCCAGATGGTAATAGTTGGTGCAACATTAACCTCTTGCGCAGAGCTGATAGCTAGATGTTTGTTATTGATAAAGACTATATCAAGAATAATGCTGCCATCATATGGTCTTAACGTTGAAGTTTCTTTGGTTTTGATATTTAAAAGTTTGACTGCGCTACAAATCTTATCTCCAGTTCCAGCAGCAATTAATTTATTGTTTGGGCTGATAGTAATAATCTGAAAGCTATCTGAAGGATTAGGTCCGCTTTCTAATTTTTTTAAGGGGGTCAAATTGCGAGTATCTCTGATAATAATGTTATTTCTAGTGCCGACTGCAAGGATTGAACCATCTTGGCTAAAGGCCAGGCAGGGGTCTGCAGATGGAATTTTAAATTTTTTTTTACTTGGTATTGTCTCGAGGCTGTGAATTTCAATGATATGAGAGTTGCCATTTGTATGAGTGAAAGCAAACATTTTGCCGTCTAAACGGAACGCAAAATTTTTGACGCGCTTAGGGATTGCCTGAAAATATTTAAAGGGTCCATCTGTGAGTTGTTTGCCTGATCTTGGGTTTAAAATTTTTATTTTATTGCTGGTGAGAGCAACAGGATAGTTGTTGTTGAAAAAAACTCGAGCAGGATCGATTTCGTTCTCTCGTTCTCTGCCGTTTGAAGTTTCACATGTGCTTAGATGTTTTACTGTGGTTTCTAGCATTGCCTGTGTGTTTGCAAAAAAGAGAACAGAAATAGAAATAAGAAGTAAAAATTTTTTTGTTAAGTTTGTCATAGAAAAAAGCCTTTATTTTTGTGTATAAAAATATGAGTGCAAAAAAGAGTGATGTAACGATATCAGGATGTGGGGAAAGTTCAAGTAGGGTAGGTAAGTTTTTTTGCTGGCAGCGGGGATTGCGTTTGTGTTTAGTATTGAGGAGTTGTTGTGGGGGGGGTAAAAAGTGGTTTTTTTGCTTAAAAAGCTAAAAAAGTGGAGTTTTAAGTTGAAATAGCGTGTCTATTTGACATATTATGCATTGCTTGTATAGTATAAAATATTCGGAATATAGAAGAAATTTAATAGGTATCAGGTTTTTTGGTCTCGAGTATCTATAGTTATTTAAGAATTATTATAGATTTAAATGGGGGGAATCGTGTTAAAGAAGAATTTATCACTCTTAGCTTTTGTGTTTTTGTTCCAAGGGTTCTTTGGTGCGCACGATTTATTGGCGCAAAAGAGACAACGAGAAGGTGATCTTACTGAAAACAGAGAAGAGCTAGAGAATAAGAGGCGAAAGATTGAGCGAGAACTTCAACAAACGATCATAGCTAAAAATGGTGAGATGCTTTTTTTCTCTTATAATGATTCGAAGCTTTTTAGCGAGAATGTTCGGGTTGCTCATAATGCAGCTTTTGCGGATGATAAGCCGTACACTAAAGACTTTTGGCTGCTTTGTAATAATAAGATGATTCGAATACTTAAGAAAGGTCAGTTGAAGCGTTTTTGCCATGCAATAAAAGATAAAGACGAGCGTGTTGTTTCGTTTGCGTATGGTTGCTTTAATCAAGATATGACAGAGGCAGGCGTTAGATATTTAGGGACGATTCCTGGTTTTAAAAAGCAAGGATTTGCGTGGCAATTAATATTGTCCATTTTTGATAGGTATTCTTTTGTTGTTAAGATTTCGCTAGATTCGTCTGCGTCAGCATTTGATTTTTATTTGGATCATGGCTTTGTTGAGGGTGATTGTGGCCGCCTAGTTTTGACGAGAAATAAAGCAGAAGAAGTGCGAAGACAATTTGAAGAAAAATATAAAAAAAATAATAAGTAATTAATGTGTTTTTGTAGGGGGTTATATCATGAGTTATTTTAAGAAAAATATTTTGTTTGTGTTTCTTATGGCTTTTACGATTGGTTTCTTTGGGGCACATGATCTGTCGGCCATGAAGAGGGGCAGAATTGAGCCAGAAGGCATAGAAGAGAAATCTGGTCATGAGGTTAAGCGGCGCAAAGTAGAGGTTGAGAACCCGTCTAAACTTAAAAATGAGCAAAAAGAAGAAGTTTTTGTTGGTAAAAAAGGCAAAAAGTTTTTCATGCTTTATAACGATTTAGAGTCGTTTAAAACAGAAGCAATAGATCTGTATAATGAGGCTCTTTCAGAGCAGTATGACCAAGAAGAGTGGTTGGATGCGTTTGCCTCTATGATAAAGTCTTTTGAGAATAGAGATGGTCGCGACTTTTATCATGCGTTTAAAAGTGAAGATGGGGTTTTAGCGGCGATTGTTTTCGGTAGCTTCGAATCAAATGGAAGTGTTGCGCACGTTGAGTTACTTGGAACAACGGATCAGTACAGAGAAAATGGTTTAGCATCTCGACTTCTAAAATCAATTTCAGAAAAGCATACAGGAGTTCAGAGGATTGAACTCGATTCGCTCTCTTCAGCGAAGTCGTTTTATAAAAAACGTGGTTTTGTTAAAAATAGCGATGGTCTTTATGAGTTAAATATCTCTAAAGCATCAGAAGAGCTGAGAAAATAAAAAGAGTTTTTAAAAGCCGCCAACGCCGTTGTAGAGCCAATCAGGAGCTGTTTCCAGCGCCCATTTGACGAGTATTTGGCGCTTAGAAATATAGGCTATTTTGTCTTTATTTTGTATGGCTTCATATATTTGGTGTCCGGCTTTATCAAGCGGCGTAACCCAATACGTATTAGGCAGTTCGCTAAATTTGATGCGTTCGTTATCTACCCAGCCAGGCATAATATCGGTGACATATACTGGTATATTGCTTTGGATCATGTAATTTCTGATGCCTTCGAGATATCGTGAAATAAAAGCTTTTGCACCACTATAAACTGGGCAATGAGCATCGCCACGAACCCCTGATATAGAAGATATGCCTACTAAATGCCCAGATTTTTGTTTTTCAAAAAAATCGACGGCGATATCAGCCATAGCCCAGAAACCAAGTAAGTCGACAGACATGGTGCGTGCATCGCGTTCTTCTTTACTGAGCATGTCGATCAGATCTCCAAAAGCTGAAATGCTGATTAATATCAAATCAAGCCCCCCCATTTCTGAAATAAGTTCAAGCAGGCGCGTTCTGGCTTCTTCTTGTTCGGTGACGTCTATTTGTTTGATATATGTTTTTGTCGGGATTTCTTTTTGAAGTGTTTCTAGTAATTCGGTGCGGCGTGCTACTAGGCCAACTTCGTATCCACCTTCTGTTGCGAGTAATTTTGCTACTTGGCGGCCCATGCCTGACGATGCGCCTATTACTATGGCGCGTTTAATGTTAGCGTTATGGGTGAGTTTTTTTATGTCTGTAAGTTTTGAATTAATATTAGCAGGTGCGCATTTATGTGTGCTTGTTTCTATGAAGCTTAGACTGCGCATTGGGATGTTTTTTTGTGAGCGTGATTCTGAGAAATCTTGGCCTGGCGCTCGTGAGGGGACTGCGTAGCTGTGTGTTTGAGTTCCCATAAATAATATACTTGTGAGTGAGATAATACGTACGTGAATATATATATGTGTGCGAAATATCTTCATGACTGGTCCCCCCTTAAAATTCTCTCTCCAGAGAATATGCGTGCAAAAATAAGCAGATGGTTATTCTTGTGTAAATATAGTTATGCTGTTTATACAATAATAATAACGATGTTGGTTTCTAATTGTCAATAAGATGCTTCGACAAGCTCAGCATGAGCGCTTTTTAGCTTGTTTACGATTTGGCTGTGAGGGTTCTGTGAAATACAGGGGGAGATTAGATTTGTGGGCTATTTTAAGAACGTTTTGTTTTTTTTGTCTTTTTTTCTAGCCCAGAGGGACCATTAAGTTCGATAATTGTTGTGACTGGTTTTTTGCAGTCGCCTTCGAGTTGAACTTCTTGAGTGACTAAATTTATGGTGGCGACGTTGGTTTTGATAATAACGGGCACGTCTTTTTCTTTGTTTTTAATTTGTGTGATTATAACGTTACCGGAAAGCTTACAGAGTTGCTGTTCTGGGAATAATTGAGCTTGATCTGCGCGTGCGTGGTGATTTATGTGATTGAATTGTACGTTATTTTTAAAGATTATACTTTTAAAGCGGGCCATTTCAGTATTTTTATTGTTACTATCGAGAGTTTTGGTTTTTGGGGTAAAAGCGTTTGGTGTGATTATTGGGCGTATGATAGTTGGGTGTGTCATGGCTGGCACTGTAGGCTTTTTTGAATCAAAGATTATTTCAAGTATATCTGAGGTTATTTTACTGTCATCCACAAAGGCGACGTGCACGTTGTCTTTGTATGTAAATGCAAAAAGGCTCTTAGAGCCTTTTTGCGGTTTGCATTGTGCTGTATTGCTGGTGATTATTATTTTTGACCATGGGAGCGGAGCGCTCATAATTTGAGAAAAGATAAAAAGAGGTAAAATTAAGAGCCAATTTTTTAAGTTATTAATCACGATTGTATTTCGAGATTAATAACTTCATCAAGTATTAGATAGAATTTTTCGGTTACAGCTTTTTCTGCTTTATTGATGAAAGCTGTTATATATCTTTGTTCTGTTGGTAAATTTAATTTTCCGTGTTCTTTTTTGTACCATCGTATGATTTCTGTCGAACGGAATTTGTAATTGTTTGTGATAAATTTTTTGAGTGTAGCATCGAGATCTTGGTTTTTTATTGAGTCAATTGTTGAGGCATCAAAGTATGCCAAAAATTGTTTCCACGCAAGATAGTCAACAAGTAAACTAAGTGGGATATGTTTGTTGAGGGATTTTTTGTTTTGAAAATTTTTGATTATTTCAGCGCCTGTATCAAAAAAGTTTTTTGAATCTTCGTTTTTATTTGGATAGTCTTGCAACCAGTCTGAAGCCATTTGTAGTAAGCTTTTTGTGCTTTCAATTGACCAGATAGAAGCACTTTTTGTTAAATTTTTAATTGCAGGCCAGACGTTTTCTGTAAATGAGTATGATTCTGTTTTGGTATTTTTATTGTTTATTTTAACTGTATTTTCAGTAGCGAGATTATCAGTAGTGAGGTTGTTTGCTGTGAGATTATTTACTGAGAATAGGAGAAGTGCTAACAGAGCGATGAGCTTTGAAGTTGTATATGTTGTTTTTATTGTTTGTCTGGTTTGCATAATGTTGCCTTTGCGTTGTAGGAAATTTATGTTTTTAATGTCTCTTTTTTCGTATGCAAAATGATAGCTCAAAAAAAAGAAAATTCAAGAACAGAATCTAAGAATTGGTTATAAAAAAATAATATAAATTTTTGCGTAAAAAAATGCGTACAAATTTATTTTAAATTAAGAGTGTGCTCGATTTCGCTCCAGGCAATTGCTGCAATATTACTATCGTTGTTTATGGCGTAAAAAGCACCTTTAGCAAAAGAACCAAAAGTTATGGGAGTTAATGCTATGCCATCGGTGTTGCTTGTTTGGGAGCCTTTAAATGCTCCACAGTATTGTAACGTCTGGCGATCAAAAACATGAAATGTATTATCTTGGATACTTTGGTCTGTTGCAACTATATAACCTGTTGATTGGCCGGTTGTGTATAATGCAATTCCCTCGGGTTCATATAAAAATAAATCTTTGCCTAAAAATTGTCCGGTGAATTCTCCTTGTAGGTTGTAAATTTTTATAGCTTGGTTGCCTTTTTTTTCTTCAGCAATAAAAAGGCGATTGTTTTCTGGATCAGCAACTATAGATTCAACTTTATAAAATGGATCCTTTTCTTTTTCTGATCCAAAAGCAGTTATTAGTTTGCTCTTTATAAGCCTGTTGTTATAGGTGATTTCATATTTATGTATTCGTTGATTTAGGTGATCTGGCGCTTCTGTTTTATAGTTGTCAGTTATATATGCAATGTACGTATCTGGTTTTGTTTTATATATGGATATGCCGTAGGGTCTTATCAAATTTTCTTCGCCGGCGCAGCCGACACAGGTAAACTCAGGCAATGTGAATGCTTGTATGCGATGGTTGTCTCGTTCTACGACGAAAACGAGATTGTCGATTATTGCTATGCCATTGGGGCGGGCAAATTGCATGAGGCTTTTTCCAAATGTGCCAAAATCTTTTATTTTGTTTCCCGTTGCAGCATCATAAACAAAAAGTTTATGAGTTTTTTTTGCAGTAGTTACTACCCAGTGTTGGCCTGTTGGACTATGCCATACTGCTAAAGAGTCTATATTATTATTGCTATTTTTTTCGGTAAAAAAAGTTTCAGTGATTGTTACTGTTTTGTTATTTTGTGAGTTTTTTTTTGAGAGCCAGGTATTTACGGGTTTTTTAAATATAAAATATACTCCGGCGGCGCATATTAAAAACCAACCAGTTATGACTGGTATAGAACGTGTTTTTTTGTTTCTCATAGTTTTCTCCTGAGCTTTAATAAGTTTGTGATTTAGGCGTGGTTTATAAATTGACTTTTTAAGTGAAATATATAATAACTTGTTGGGATTTAAAAATATATTTGTTTTTGTGATTTTTGTATTTATTGTACGTGCTTTTATGGTTTATTGCATGATCGTAAGATTTGCGATTTTAAAAATAATAGCTATTGAGGGGTTAAAGTAATGGCATCTGTATTGAAAAAGAAACTTAAAGGGGTGATGGTTCTTTTTATTTTGGTAACACTTGTTTGTTTCTTGAGTTCTTGCTCGCTTGAAAAAATAGGCCATCAAGATATAAAAGAGAGCGCGCAAAAAGAATACACGACGATTATTTTTGATTTGGGTGGAGTTTTGATGGACTGGAATGTGCAGGGTGATTATTACATGTTTATACGTTTTCTTAAGAAATTACCAGCAATGGCTCGCCAGGGTAAGTTTATAAGAACGGCTTGGAATTATAAAACTGAGATATTACTTATGCGTGGACCTGAGTGTTATGATATGTTTGATGATGTCTTGAGAGGTGTAAAAACAGTGCCAGAGTATGCTCAAATGGCTATAGAGTGGGGGCAGAAAGCGCTTGGTAAAAAAGAGTTGGATAGTATTTGTAAGCAAGATATTATTGAGTATTTTGAATATGCAGGCCGATTAAGTATGGTCAAGCCGGGTGGGCTGAGATTATTAGAGCGTATTTCTGCTCAAAAAAGATATAAACTTTATTTGTTGTCTAATTTGAGCATAGATGATCTTGAGAATTTTAGGCAGAGAAAAGATTTTACTGATATTTTTAAGCATTTTGATGGCTTAGTTTTTTCGAGTGATGTTAAAGCGATAAAGCCTGAACCTGAAATTTTTCAAAAACTATTAGCTATGTATAACTTAAAACCAGAAGCGTGCTTTTTTATTGATGACGCTGAACAAAATGTAAAAGCGGCTCAAAAACTTGGCATAGATGGGATTGTTTATACAGACTATAAAACTGTTCTTAATGAGTTTAAAGAGCGTGGGATATTGTAGTCTTATTTTGTTACCATGAACTTGTTTTAGGATTTAAACATATTTTTTTGTCGTATTTAAATTTTAAAATAATCAAAATAACTGAGAATACAAGTAAAATGCTGTTGGTTATAATTATAGAAACTGCATGTATTAAGATTCCGTAAATAAGCCAGCATATTGCAGCTATCAAAAAATTAATAAGCATAAATAGAGAAACTTGTTTTGCCGATTTTGTTTTATACATTTGATAAATTTGTGGTGGCAATGTTGATAGAGAAGCAAAAGATGCAATTGTTCCGACGATCGTTATAAGCATTTTTTGTTCCCCGATAATAGTTTTTTTTGTGTGTTCTGTTGAGTTTTTTAGTGTTTGTATACCTAGTTTAGTATTTGGGGTAGGTTTTTCAAGCATTCTTCAAACGGGATAGTGTTAATATCCCCGTGATATTCTTTGTTTTTGCCACTATATATAGAGCAATTTTGCTTCTGGGTAATCTTCTTTAAAAGTGTTTAAACCCCTCAGGTACTTGTTTGTTACTTGTGTTGAACGTTTAGTTTCAAATGCATATAGCCCTCGTGGCCTGTATAGCACAAAGTCGACTTTGGTTCCCGATGTAGTTCTCCAGAAATATATTTTGTAGCCCAAGTCAAAATAGTCATTAGAAAATGCTTCTTTTCCCGTTCAGCGGTAAATTGATAATTCTGTTAAACATTTCATCACTTTCTGTTGATATTTGATGTTGTCGACATTAAATATTGTTACTTTCTGATCTTGCCGGCATCATATTTTGCTTGTTATGGATTATAGCACTATCAAATATCAAGAAAAAACAAGTTTTATATCGCTTTTTATGGGTTTTGTTTGATAAAAAAAGTAAATGGTTGGAAGCTTTTTTGGGATTTGTGATATAACATGTTTTAGGTTAATTTATGGTGACTAGAAGTGTTTTTACGTGTTTTTATCTGGTTATTGTTTTACGGTGATGGAGATAGATGTTTTATGATAAAGCCAATATTTAAATTTTCGGCATTTGTTTTGCTTGTTATGAAAAAAGATGAGCATATTTTGTTACACAAACGAATAAATACAGGATGGGGAAATGGCTTCTTTGCTGTTCCAAGTGGTCATCTTGATTCTGGTGAAACTGTTTTGCAAGCAGCTGTTCGGTTAGGTAAAGAAATTTTAAACGTAAAAATAAAGACAGAAGATATATCGATGGTTCATGTTTTATATTTTAAGGGTTATGACGGGCTTGAACATGCAGCGTTTACGGTTAACGTAAACGCATGGGAAGGCGAGTTTTGTAATCAAGAACCAGATAAGCATGAAGATGTTATCTGGTTTCCCGTTGCCCAAATACCAGAAAAAACATTGCCTCGACATAAAATTATACTTAAAGACATCGATAATAATATTTTTTATGGCGAAGATGGTTGGGGAAAACAGACTTTAATATAAGTTGCGTAATAAAATAAGAGAAAAACATGCAAAAAATCATTCAAATAAATCCTCCAATAACAGATTTAAAAATACATTCAAAATATCGCAATATTATATTTGACTTGGGACGCGTACTTTTTCATGTTAATCCAGATAAAGTTGTTACAGATTTTTTTGGACACGAAGATCCGGTCCCGTTCGGCTTAACCAAATCTATGTTTAAAGTTTGGGCTGATGTTGACCGGGGGGTAATCTCTCCTGATGGTGCGGCTCAAATACTTGCTCAAGAGTATGACAAACAAAAAGTAGATGTTTTTTTGGGCGCAGTTCTTGACCGTCTTACGCCAATCGACCAAGGCGTGTCTATTTTCAAAGCTATTAAACAAAAAGGCTACAAGACGTATATCTTGTCGAACTTGTCTCAGCAGTCGCATAATAAGATTTCTGGATACGATTTTATGCAAGACTTTGATGGCGCTGTTTTTTCTTACCAGTATTCGAGCATTAAGCCTGAGCCGGCTATTTATCAGGCGCTTTTAAATTTATATAACTTGAAACCAGAAGAATGCTTGTTTATTGACGATTTACCGGACAATATTGCAGCTGCTAAAACACACGGCATAGATGGCATAATTTGTTCTGATCATGCATATGTGCGGGAGCAGTTGCTTGACTTGCATGTTTTATGATATTTGTTTAATTATTAAAAAATAGAAGATTTAAAATGCATATGTATTTATTAAAAAAAATAACTCATATATTAATAACTCG
>JBDRBF010000045.1:0-2315 GCA_043822925.1 bacterium | reverse complement strand
TGTGATTCTAATTGTTGTTGAATTCTGTTGGGTAATTTTTCGAGGCTAAAAATATACCCGTGCTTGAGTAAGTAGCTCATGTATTTGAGAAAATCTGGCTCAGATTCTGTGGGGACAAAAAATTCAAAAATATTACTGTCGCTATTTAGAGCGCGCAAAAATGCAATATTTTCTTCGTTGCGAAATATACCTGAAATAAACCAGGCTTTTGACTTGAGAATATGTGCTTGATAGTACTGGCAATACATAATTAGTCTCTTATTGTTTTGGTTTATGTGTGTTTGAGTTAGTCTTGGGCTTGGTGCGTCTTATTTTTTTATCATCTGAGTATTTGATTGTAGTGGAAGTTCCAAAGGAAATTTGTGTCCCTTGCGTTTAATAAGCACCGTGCAGCCAAGGCCTTTCAAGATTTTAAAGAAATTTCCCATATTGAAATCTTTTTTTATTCCTGATTTTATACCTTGAATAATCGTTGGCGACACTCCTGCGCGTTTGGCCAATTGTTTTACCGAGATATGATCTTCTTCCATTGCTGCAAGAATCATTTCTGATAAAAGAAGGTCTTTGTATTCCTCATCAAATTCTTTTTTTTGTTTAGGACTTAGTGATTCAACAAACTCTTCTGCTGTTGATTTTATCTTCTTAACCATTATCGCTCCCATCTTTACGTCTTTTTATATATTCTGCTTTAGCTTTTAACGCGCGTTGCTTTTCTCGTGGAGGTATTTTTTTTGTTTTCTTTACATAAGCATTTGTAATTATAATCTTTGCTCCATCAAAGAAAAAACATAAAAATCTATCGTCCGAAGTTTTTAGTGCATAGATCTGATCTCCTTCGTAGCGAAACTTTTCTTCGTTAAAGAGTTTCCCCTCGTCTCCAAGTACATAAAATAAATGAAGAATCTTTTTTTTACGATCATAGGAAAGCTTTGTAAAATACTCAAGAATCTCGCTTTTTTCTTGATCGTTAAAAAACCATTCAAGTGTAAACTTCTCGCCACGATAAGCTATTCGTTTTTCTTCCATGTTTGCTTTCTAGGTTTTAACAGTATGGGAAGTATCGTTTTTATTTATGTGTGTTTGTTAAAGTTAATTATAGCAGGATCCTGTATTTTCCCAAGTGGTAAACAGGGGCCTAAAGTAAACGAGCATGGGACGTTATTGTTTTATAAAGAAAAGATACAGCGTAAAATTGACGCCAAGTTACCATACATATGGCGTCTAGTTATTAACGACCAGCAAATTTTTGAGGTGTGTGATCGGTCCCGGGGCAAAGTTCTGATCGAAATGTGCAATTTTACTGATTTTCCCCTGACTGACTATGACGGCTCTTTTACACCTGTTTTTATGAGCTTTATCGACGATTGGCTTGTGTTTAATACGCCTATTATCTGTGTGCAAGAAAGTTTAGCCGACACGGCTTTTAGAGTTTCACTTTACGATGCATTTATGCTTAAAATGCCAGCTTTTTCGCAGGTATCAGATAAATAATATGTTTTTGTAGGAGTCTTGAATCATTCATAGAAGTTTTGGTTGTATTCAGACTCCTTAATTGGTTTTAAGTCATCTTTTTCTTCTAATAGTTCTATTATTTCTGCACAAAATTCTAACGTGAATTGAAGTTGGAGTTCTGAGAGCTGTGGTTTAATGGCGCATCCTTCTTTTAGGTTAAAGCTTTTTTTAATGGCATCACATAGTTTTTCTATTGCTGTAGAATTGGCATTTAATGTTGATTTTTCTATATTATAAATGAGTCTGAAAAGAAGTGGAATATGATTTTTATACCATATGTAATTTGTATTTTGCATTACATATGTTTTATTACTTTCGATAATTTTATAATCATGTTCTGTCTGTAAGTCGCATTTTTTTATGTATTTATAAATATAGCTGACAAGATTATATCGGATGTTGTTTTTTATTTTTGATTTGTAAAATAGAGAGTTTTTGTTTTTTGTTGGCATGGTGATGCGTAAAATTTGGTCGTATTTTACCATTTTTCCGAACATCATATCTTCTGTAAATGTTGGGTAATCAATTTTTCTGACTATTTTTAAGAATAGTTTTAAGTTGTCGGTTTTGAGTGCGTATTTAATGGTTAATTCGTCGAGTGGCGAAAAAAGGTTTTGAGTCGGTTCGGTGATTACTTGCAATTGCATGCAGGGTTTGTCTTGTTGCATGCCGTGAGTGCTACTGAGTGTAAAAAGATTGGCTGCTGCAAGTAGCGTTAAAAGATATTTATTCATGCGAAGCTTTCTTATTTTTGAGAGCATGAGTATAAAAGAATTGTTTAGTTTTGTGATTCTAATTGTTGT
>JBDRBF010000044.1:0-7419 GCA_043822925.1 bacterium | reverse complement strand
GGCCCCTTCTTTCTCTTGTTATATTCAATGTTTTTGTTCGCGAATTTAAATTTTAAATTGTTTTAAACTTATTTCTTAGCTACAGTCTCAGTCGCTTCTTCAACATACGCAACAGACATGACTTCTTCGATCGTTGTAAGGCCATCACGGATACAACGTACGCCGTCTTGGCCTAAATTAAGCATGCCTCGTTCCATTGCTTTATCACGAATAACAATCGAATCAACTCGTTTTACAATAAGTTTAGCTATCTCGTCATCGACTTCCATAACTTCAAAAATAGCACGTCGACCTGTGTATCCAGTCTGTAAACAGTTATCACAGCCTTTGGCTCTATAAAATATAATATCTTTTGCCTGTGCAAGAGTAAGTCCAATGCGTCTAATCATCTCTTCTTCTGGCTTGTATGCTTCTTTGCATTCTTTGCATAGTGTACGCAGAAGACGTTGTGAAATAACACAAATTAACGTAGATGCAATCAAAAACGGTTCAATACCCATATCGATTAAACGAGTTACTGTTGCCGGTGCGCTATTTGTGTGAATCGTACTGAGCACTAAATGCCCGGTAAGAGATGCCTGTGTTGCAATTTTAGCCGTTTCACCGTCTCGAATTTCTCCAATAAGCACAATATCAGGATCTTGGCGCAAAATAGAACGCAAAGCTGCGGCAAACGTTAATCCTATTTTCTCATTTACCTGAACTTGGCCAATCCCATGAACAGTATATTCGACAGGATCTTCTACAGTAATAATATTAACATCAGGTTCGTTAAGCCGAGTTAAAATAGAATATAACGTCGTTGTTTTACCTGATCCGGTTGGGCCACTAACCAAAATTATGCCGTTGGGACGTTTAATTATTTTACGCACAACATCATAATCACGTGGGCTTAAATTAATATTTTCAAGTTCAGCCGCACCTTTTGTTTTATCAAGCAAACGGATAGAAACTCGTTCACCAAAATTACACGGCAAAATGGATACACGAAGATCGATCGCTTTATCTGCGACTTTTATCATAATTCTGCCGTCTTGCGGAACCCGCTTCTCGGCAATATTAAGATTAGCCATAATTTTTATACGTGAAACAATTGCACTCTGATATCTTTTAGGTGGGATTACACGTTGATACATATTACCGTCAATACGATAACGCACACGTAATTCTTTTTCAAACGGCTCAATGTGCACGTCTGACGCTTTTTCTTTCACGGCCTGAAATAATATATGATTTACGAGTTTAATAATGGGAGCTTCGTTGGCCATTTCCATAATGTCTTTTTCTTCGATGGCTTCCGGAATGCCAAATTCACCTGCAGCTTCTTCTTTGAGCTCTTCCATCATTTCTTTACTGGTCTCAAGAGGATAATATTTATTAATCGCATCGTTAATTGCGGCTTCGGTCGAGACAGCAAAAGAGACATCGCCCTCCATAAGAAGCGCAAGATCGTCGAGTGGTTGTAAATCTCTTGGATGAGACGTTACAATTGTCTTACCACCTTCAAACATAACAGGAATAACACTATGCTGACGCAAAAATTTAAGGGGAACTTTTCTTAAAAGATCAAGATTTGCCATCTGCTCTGTAATCGTCTCAATAAAAGGCGCCTCAACCTGTTTGGCCAAAGCACGGGCCAAATCATTGGAGGAAATCAAAGCTTTTTCTATTAAAATTTTACCGATAAGCTTACCTGATATCTTTTGATCTTTTAACGCTTCTTGAAGCCGATCCTCGGTGACAACGTTCAAATCGATAAGAATTTCACCTATTTTTTTACGTAGCATTTATTTTGACTCCCTTTTCTAAAGCTTACTTCACCAAACTCTTAACTTACGTACTTGATGAAGATGACGTTATCTTACCAAAAAAGCAAGAAGGGCTCGAGATTTTCGAGCCCTTCTTGCTTTTGACTTTTTAACTGCGTCTTTTAGTTCGCAACGATTTCAGCACGTCTGTTTGGATTGAGTTCTTCAATCTTAGCTTCGCGTGTTATTGCATCACTCCATACTAACGGAGATTCGTAACCTTTTCCAATTGTCTTAACTTTTTCAGCAGGAACGCCATTGCTTACCAATTCATTCTTAACAGCAGCTGCTCGTTTAAGAGAAAGAGCTAAATTATAAGCTGCTGACCCGATTTGGCAAGTATGACCACTTACAAGAACGTCTTTGCCTTGTTCAACTACTTTTTTTGCTTCTTCAACGTTTTGAACTACTTTTTCATGTTCGCTTGCTTTAACGTTGTTTTCATTAAAGTTGAAGTTAACTGTTTGAAATGTGTAATCAGCATTAGATTCGCCTGATGCAAGCATTTCGTTTTCTAAAGAACCATTTTTTTTCTTTGAAGCATCAACTTGATTACCAAATTGATCTTCATCAACAAATGCAAATTCGCCAACATTTCCATCACTCAGCAATTGTTCGCTATCTTTTGTTGTAACAGGAATGCCTTTTTCATTCTGAGCTAAGTTTTTGCCATGTTTTTTGTCAGTTTTTTTACCACAACCAGCAATAAAAAGGGCAAGTACCAAAGGCAATAATACAAGTTTTTTCATGATATTCTCCATAGAAATAGGTCCTCTCTGTTAAAATTTTCCCACAAACACATCTTTTGCACCACAAAGTACCACAATTTATTACAATTTACTACTCATAATTTGCAATATAGATTATAATTTGCAATATAGATTACTAGACTATAATGAGATTTAAAGACTTCAATAAAATTTTTAACTAGTATCCTGAACGAGATTCAATATTCCAAATTTAACGTAAAAAAAATTTTGCCTGACCTAAAACAAAACGGGGCTAAGTCGTGAAAAAAATACTTATTAATAAAGAAGTTTGGCAAACTCGCGTTGCAATTTTAAGTGACGATCGGTTGCAAGACATTTACTTCGACACGCCAAGCAAGGAAAATCTCGAACGATGCTTCTTTAAAGGCAAAGTCTCAAAAGTACTTCCAGGAATTCAAACAGCTTTTGTTGATATCGGAAAAAGCAAAGCAGGTTTTCTGCATATCACTGAAGTCGATAGGGCTTTAGCCACAGAAAAAGTTTTAGAATTCCTACAGGTTGATGAAGAAGATGACATTAGCGAACGCGAAATAAAGACGTCGCTTGATATTGGGAAAATTTTCACCGAAAACGATTCTATTTTAGTTCAAGTTATCAAAGAACCAATCCATGAAAAAGGGGCAAAGCTTACTACCTGCTACACATTACCAGGTAAATTTATTGTACTTATGCCAAACATTCCACAAATTGGCATCTCACGAAAAATAGAAGATAAAACAGAACGCACTCGGCTAAAAGAATTAGTAACGCAATGCATACCAAATGGTATGGGGGCCATTGTCAGAACAACAGCTGAAAACAGAACAAAAAACGACATTGAACGGGATTTAGGCTATTTAATAGATACATGGAATACTATTCAAAAAAAATATAAACGCGCTGAAACTGGCGAATTGTTATACGAAGATCTCCCTCTTTCCGTTCGCGTCATACGAGATCATCTAGACGAGGACGTTGAATCAGTAATTATAGATGACACAGAAACTCAAAACAATGTACACAAATTTATTAAAAGCTTTACGCCAGAACTTGCCCATAAAATTCGCTTCTATGAAGGCCCCCCATCGTTATTTCAACGCTTTAACGTCGAAGAACAAATAGAAAAAGCATTACAAAAAAAAGTATCCTTAAAGTCTGGCGGCACGCTTATTATTGAATCAACTGAAGCAATGTCAGTTGTTGACGTAAATACCGGTAAATTTATTGGATCAGACAACCTAGAAGATACGATTCTAAAAACAAATCTAGAAGCAGCCGACGAAATTGTCACGCAACTTAGATTACGTAATATCGGAGGCCTAATTGTTATAGACTTCATCGATATGTCAAGTTCAACTAATAGACAAAAATTATCACGTTTTTTAGAAAAAAAACTCAAAGAAAAAGACAAATATCAATCTGTAACGCTTAAAATTTCTGAATTTGGCATCATCCAAATGACGCGAAAACGCTCAGGAAAAACTTTAATGCAACAATTAACCAATGTCTGCCCAACCTGTAGCTCTTGTGGTTTCATCAAATCTGTATCAACACAGAGTTTTGAAATTTTAAGAAAAGCAAAGGAAGAAGTTATTCGTCATGGCATGCAAGGGTCTATTATCTTTTCAGTCTCTCTTAAAGTTTTTGATTACTTAATCCACCATGAGTATCACGCTATTCTGGAATTTGAAAAAAAATTAAAATGCAAAGTTATTCTCGAAAGTAATGAAAAACTAGAAGGCCTCCAGTTTCATGTTTCGCCTTTCGAAAAATAATTCAACCAATTACTATAATCAACAAAAGGACCACTCATGGCTGCTCAAAATATTTTTCTGATACACCCTGAATATGAAGCTGTTATTGGCATAGAAACGCATGTACAGCTCAAAACCAATTCAAAAATATTTTGCAGCTGCCCAAATAAATTTGGAGATCAACCAAACACAAATATATGCCAAATTTGCTGTGGACATCCTGGTGTTTTACCAATTTTAAATAAAAAAGTGGTTGATTTTGCCATATTAGCTGGCCTAGCTACGCGCAGTACCATTTGTAGCAAGGGTAATTTTGCACGTAAGCATTACTTTTACCCAGATTTGCCAAAAAACTATCAAATTACTCAAGACAAAACACCCATTTGTTCTGATGGATATTTATTAATCTCAACCCTCGATGGCACTGAAAAAAAAGTACGCATTATGCGTATGCACATGGAAGAAGATGCAGGTAAAAATATTCATACTTCAATAGGCTCTTCTTTAGTAGATCTTAATCGAGCCGGCACCCCGCTACTTGAAATCGTTACACACCCAGATATATCAAATGCTCATGAAGCAAAAAGTTACCTAACTCGCTTACATAATCTGGTTAGATATTTACAAATCAGCGACGCCAATATGGAACAAGGGTCTTTTCGTGCTGACGTCAATATCTCAGTCAAAAAAAAGAGTGACTCAAAGCTCGGCACACGCGCTGAAGTGAAAAATATTAACTCGTTCAAATATATTACTCAGGCAATAGATTTTGAAATCGAACGTCAAATTAAACTGCTTGAATCTGGTGAAAAAATAGTCATGCAAACACGACTTTGGGATAGTAAAACAAACCAAACATATGCTATGCGCTCAAAAGAAGATGCCACAGATTATCGCTATTTTACTGAGCCAGACCTACCAGAACTTGTTATAGATCAAGAATGGATAGATAAAATTAAGCACAAAATCCCAGAACTTCCAGACGAAAAACTCGCCCGACTTCAAAAAGAATATAATATTTCTATATATGAAGCTGAAATTTTAATTAACGACAAAATTTTAGCCGACTTTTTTGAAGAAACAGCTCAAATAAGCCAAAAACCAAAACTAGTTTGCAATTGGATACTCCGAGATTTACTTGGCTACTTAAAAGAACACAAGCAAGAAATCACAGAATCTCTGGTAACGCCAGAGCTGCTAGCCGAGCTTGTTACGGTTATTGACACAGGCATTATTAATACAAAAACAGCACAAACTGTTTTCGCTGAAATGGCTGATACCGGTAAAGCTCCATCTTTAATTATTAAAGAAAAAAACTTAGGGCAAATCGGATCACAAGAAGACATAGAAAAAATAATTCTTGAAGTCATACAGGCTAACCCAGAAAACGTCGCCAAATATCGTGCTGGCAATTTACGCGTTTTTACATTCTTTGTTGGTGAAGTTATGAAAGCAACCAAAGGCAAAGCCAATCCCAAAATTATTACCGAAATACTCACAAAAAATTTGATCTAATAATGCCATAAATACTTATGAAAAACAGGAGTCCCAAAAACTCCTGTTTTTTGATTTATTTGACTATACGAATAAATTTGGTCTATTGTTATATTATTAATTTAGGAACTTAATGGTAATTTAGCAGGTCAAAAAATAAAAAAGTAACAAAAAGGAGTCCGTAATGAAGAACATAAAAAAGACGATTGTCTTTTTTCCTGTCATTTTAAGCCTAAGCGTCGCCCTCAATATCACAAAAAAAACCTACGCAATAGAAACTCAAACAAAAAGCTATGTCGAAGAACTTGAAGAAGCTTTTATCACAAAAATAGCCAGCGACCGGGCTACAAAAAAATTAGATTCTAACATAAGTGAAAACATAATAAAAAAAGCGAAGAAAGAATCAGGCGTCACACTTCCTGGAGATGAAAACGCTATTGGAAAAGAAGTTGTAAATTATCTCAAAGTTTCTATAAAAAACCCTTTACTTGATTTTCTATCCTCAAGTGAACTTACCGAATGGGCAACCGTTAAAGCACGTTATGAAAATTCAAAAAAGGCACTTGAAATTTTTGGAGCAAAATACAAAACAGAACTCGAAGCGGGCAAACAAATTACAATGACAACACAACATACGATAACTACTCAAACCATGCCTATTTCACCAATGGGCGCTCATCCAACTATGCCTACAACTTCACCAAATGTCCCCCGCTTAAACACAGCTGCCCCTATGGCAGCAATTCCAACAGCTATGGCCACAGCTACAAGCAAGCCTATAGCCCCTGCAATGGCAGCACCACAACAACCACTAATGCCAGGTCCTGATGAAGAAATAGTAGAAGAAATAGTAGAGGTCGATGAACAAGGCAACGAAATAGCACCTACAACGCCTGCTCCCACTCCTATGCCGGGAATAAAACCTTCAAGTTCCATGCCTATGGCTACTCCAACAATGATGACTCCTAAAGCAACGGCTCCTACTATGACTACACCTCCAACAATGCCAATAACAGCAACTGCTACAGCTCCAACAGCAATGTCCCCAATGACCGCTCGACCAACAATGCCTGTCGCCGTCGCTCCAACAACAACTATACCTACTGCACCAAAAGTACAGTACTCTATCCCTGCACCTAAGCCAGCTACCCCTATGGGCGGCATGCCAATGGCCAAATAAATCTAAAAATAACATACAAAAAGAAGAGAGAGCATGGGCAACAATAAAGCTTCATGCTCTCTTTTCTTTTATATTCTAAAAATTAATAAATTAAACTTATTGCTCAAAAAACCTATTCGAGTAAACTTTTTAATATATTAAAAAAACTATCTAAGCCTAAAACAAATCAAAAAACAAGAGACCCTCATGTATTGCCAGTACTATCAAGCACATATTCTCAAGTCAAAAGCCTGGTTCATTTCAGGAATTTTTCGAAACGAAGAAAATATTGCATTTTTGCGCGCTCTAAATAACGACAGTAATATTTTTGAATTTTTTGTCCCCACAGAATCTGAGCCAGATTTTCTCAAATACATGAGCTACTTACTCAAGCACGGGTATATTTTTAGCCTCGAAAAATTACCCAACAGAATTCAACAACAATTAGAATCACA
>JBDRBF010000043.1:0-12604 GCA_043822925.1 bacterium | reverse complement strand
CGGGTTTCTTTGCCAACCGGCAGAACAATCCAGGCCAAAAACTCTTCTTTGCCCAAATGAGTAATCTCAAAGATTTTTTTTTCTCTTTTGCCTACAAACTCACTGCGCGAAGAAACTTTGCCTTCGGCTTCAAGAACTTTGAGCATGGGATATACTGAGGCATCACTTTCTTGCCAAAAATGCCCGGTCGAGCGATGCATGCCCTCCATAATGTCATAACCTGAAGCTGGGCCATCAAATAACATGCCTAAAATCGCATATCTGCTTTTATTAATCTTTTTCATAAAAAGCTCTCCCAAGCAAAACCTGAAACCCAGCCAACCCAACACCTAATTATTAGCTAAATATATACCTAATAACTAGATATGTCAAACACCCTAAAACCCATTAAAACCGAAATATACAATTTTTACACAAAAACGACCTGTTTTACAAAAGGATTGACCCGAAAATCAAAGAAATGTCACCATAATAAAAACCAAACATCTTTTCTGAAACCCCATCACCTTCTCCTTTTTTTCCTAAAAAAAACGAACCGATACTATTCTGAAAAGATAGTATCGGTTCGTAGAAAAAACAATTTTTCTTCAGAATGACATAATTCAGAAAAACAAAATGCGCTTTCTTACCACTCGCCGCTGCCGCCACCACCAGATGACGACCCGCCACCGTGGCCATCAGATTTATTGCTTGAATTCATGCTCCACAAAAGTAACAAAAGAGCACCAATACCAGCAAGTAAAAACCAGCCCCAGCCTTTTTTCCCAGACTTGAAGCACGAATATGCAACTAAAGCACAAATTACAATAAGCAACCAAATAATCACATTCCACATGTTGCGTTCCCACCAGGTCGCTTCTTTGGTAACCGCTTTAATTATAGCAATAGAACCTTCGTAAATGCCCCTGCTATATTGATCCCGTTTAAAATATGGCAAAATATCAGTCTTAATAATCGCAGTCACACGTTCATCGTAAATTTTATCGTAACCAGAGCCAAGTTCTATACGTACTTTACGGTCTTTTTGAGCAACCAAAAACAACACCCCGTTATTTTTGTCTTTTTTACCAATGCCCCAGTTATTAAATAACCCAGTCGTAAAACGTTCAAAATTAGTTTCCGTATCTTTGTAATCATGAATCGAGTTTATTGTTACAAGAGCAATTTCTATACCTGTTTGCTCCTCTACCGACTCAAAGGTCTTTTGTATTCTTTCTGCATCTGCTGGATCTATAATTTTGGCAAAATCGCTGACATATTTATTCAGAGATTTTGGATATCCAGTTATTTGAGCAATATCTTGAAGTGCATCCTTCGTAACTTCTTTCTTAACTTCTGTTTCTGGAGCTACTGCATCAGTTGTAAATGTCATTTTTTGGTCAAGAGCTTGCTCTATCGATTTTTCAGCAAAAACTATCTGGCAAGAAACAAAGCACGCAAATAGCACTGCTAAGAAACGTGAATAACAAGAAAACACCATAAAGACCCTTTCTAAAAATAAACGCCTATTCAAAAACACTCTCTAAACTTTTTCATGCATCTTCATAAGCAACTTTACTATGCTTAATTGCTGAAATAATTACTTTATTTTTTTTCGATTTTATAAATGACACGGTAATCACCAACTCTCAATCGACGGGGCCCCTTCAAGCTGTATTGCAACGGTTTACCAAAACCAACAGAATCCACCATCAATCGTTCTTCAATCGCCCATCTAATTTGCTTCTGAACGGTCTTTGGAATTGCTGGAATATCTATTGTCACAACTTTTTTTAGATATTCAATGACATATGCCATTTTTATTTCCAAGCATCTTTATGTACAACCGTTTCTTTTGTATTATTGTCCCGCTCACCTGCAATCGCAGAAAACGCCATATCTTCACGTCGCTCCAGCGCCTCTAAAATAAGCTCTGTGGCTAAACGAGAAACAGATTTGCGCTCCTGTTTGGCTAAAGCTGTAAGAAATTTTTCTTCTTTTGGATCAAATGTAATATTTAAACGCGGATTTTTTGTTAGCATATTTTCACCTCAATATTTAAGTTAAATTTATCAAAACCGACCCCAAAAGTGTAATACCATTACATCTCTCGGTCAAAGCAACACACTAAAACACAAAACCATTGACTATAACGTTTCACTTTAAATATATTACAAATAAACAATCTGAAAAACAACAGAACAAGTATTTTCTTATACTCAACACAAAAGGAAAACTAATATGACAGCAAGAACTCATTACTCAGGTAAAATTTTCATACCGATGCTTCTTCTTTTTAGTTTTTTTTCAGAACAAAGCGCACACGCAAAACAACCAACACTAACAGAATGGACTAAAGAATGCTTTGAAAGTCTCCCTGAAATATATGATTTAAACCTATACCGCAAAGATCTCGAAAAAACTTTCAACGAACAAAAAGAAATCGCCCAGAGCAGAACAACAATAACAAAACAACTTGCTGCGATAAAAAAAGGAACGGAACTTCAAGAAAAAGAATGGACCGAAGAAAAAGCAGATCTCATAACAAAAATAACAGCAGGACTAAAAGATTTTAAACAAGCATTACCTGAAAAAGGTTATTTATTTTCACAGTCGTATAAAAATAGAGATATCGAAGGTCAATTCGCTAAAAAAATCGAAGAATACAACAAATTATTCGATAAATTCGCGCCTAAGATAACAAAAACTGAGCTTTATTCAATAATTGGGAAAAACCTCAAGACGATACAATTTATTACCGCAAATTACAACGTCGACGGAAAAGAACTAACTGAAGAAGACTTTAATACCATCAAAAAAACTTTTTTTTATAATCTATTGCTCAATTTCAACGGAGTAACTGATACCTTTGATCAAATAGAGCTATGGGGGAAAGTAGATCCAGCAGAACTACTTAATAAAATAAATGAAGTTCTCAAGCAATACGAAGAACGAGCGTTCAAAAATGAAAACCTCTGGCTAAACAAAGCAGACAAACTCATAACTAAAGATGATATTTTCCCTAATGATCCTGATAGCATGTGTCACTATGTGCAAAAAAAAGAAATCCCAATTGGAAGTAACGTTCTTTTTATCGGAGATGTTCACGGAAGTATACACGCGATTCTCAGAAGTCTATGGAATTTAGTTACTGAAAAGATCATTGATAACAACTTTAGAATTATAAAAGATAAATTTTATCTCGTTTTTCTCGGCGACTACATTGACCGCGGAATATATGGAGATGACGTTTTATATACCCTCTGCTTACTAAAACTAGCACCAGGCAATTGGGACAAAGTTATTATAATCAAAGGAAACCATGATATAGCAACACTTGATGACATCGACAAAATAGAACCATGCACATTTTCGCAAAACTCTATGCCTCAAAAATATAATTTGCCAAAATGGGCCCCTAACGTTTCAGCAAACGAAACTCAAATTGCCGCACGTAAAGCCTGGGAAGAAAAAACTATTCCATTTTTTAAAACATCAACCTTCGCTCTATTTAAAAGCTTTCCCGTGGCTCTTTTCATTAAATCAGGTGCTGACTTTGTTCAATGCTGCCATGGAGGAATAGCCCCTAGTTACAATCCTACAGAACTAATCAACACTGATGCAGAATTTGAAAAACTTCCAAGCGGAAACGAAGATTGCCTCAGCTTCTTTAATGGCGACTTTGATTACTTACCAGGAAAAGACGAAAACGATTTTGCAAAATGCGAAGAGTGTAGAAAAAGCTGCGGACACATAAACTCAACAAAAACCTACATGCAAAAAACCGGAATAAAAGCTTTTTTCCGCGGACACAATCACAGTTATTTTGGATTAAAAATGATGGGAGATAATGCCCCAGACAAAAAAAATAACAACTACTGGAAAAACATTTTGTCGGCTCAAGATCAAGAACAAAATGCAAAAGATGGCTTTATTTGCAGTAACTATCATCCTGTCTTCACTTTCTCCACAGCATCAGGAGCTCAAAGTTGTACACTTAATTGTGATTGTTACGGCATTGCAACAACCGCAAAAGAATGGAAAGACTGGACGCTTAAAGTTTACGAATTAAAGGGATTACCAAAGAATAGCGAAGATCTCATAAAAACATTTTTCGCTGGAAAAAAAGCTACCAAGAATGTAAAACTATACACCACGGATTTCGTCAATAACTACCGCGATGCTAGAAACAATAAATACGTAAAAATAGATTTAGCAACCGACCCCGCAAATGGTTTTGTAAACCAAGCAGAAGGAGGCAATATCGCCGTACATTGGACAGATAAAACAGATGAACTCCCTGCTATCGGTAAAAAACTTGAAAAATTGGCAAAAGAAAATACGAAAAAAGCTTCAGAAGAAGAAGAAGAAGAAGAAGAAGAAGATATTGTCGACTAAACATCTAACACTCAAAAAAAACTTTAATCACATAGGGCTACCTAATTTAGGTAGCCCTATGTATTTTACTCTCACAGCAATTATTATTACTCTTAACGCTCAATCTTTAACGCCGCCCAGTAATCAAGCCGTTTTTTAATTTCCCGTTCAAACCCAAACCCGCCAGGTTCGTAAAATTCAGAATCACGAATATTGTCAGGCAAAAAGTTTTGGCCAGAAAATTTATTTTTTTCGTCATGATCATACTTGTAACCATCACCGTAACCAATATTTTTCATAAATTTAGTTGGCGCGTTACGTATATGTAGGGGTACTGGGTCGTTGCGGGTTTGTTCAACTGCTTTTTTGGCATTACCAAGGGCTATATATGCACTATTAGATTTTGGCGCAGTCGCCAAATAAATCACACATTGCGCCAGAGCAACGTCACATTCTGGATATCCCAAAAAGTGTACTGCCTGCTGTGCTGCAAGAGCCTGTATTAACGCCTGCGGGTCGGCCAGACCAATATCTTCAGAAGCAAAACGCACCAATCTGCGTACTATATATAACGGGTCGGCGCCCCCCTCGGTCATGCGCGCAAGCCAATATAAACTTGCCTGCACATCTGAGCCACGCAACGATTTATGTAACGCAGAAATAAGATTATAAAACTCTTCGCCCTGTTTATCGTAAGACACATGACGGCTCGTCAGTGCTGATTTAATTGCTTGCTCTGTGATAATGCGTTTGCTATTGCGCTCAGGCGATCCAGACTGATCGCCAACTTCACCCGTAACTTTTGTGCTTTGTACCGCATATTCAAGCGCCGTAAGGGCAACGCGTGCATCGCCGTTTGCATAGTTAACCAGTAGCGCACGCGCTTGAGCATCAAGCTCAGGCTTGTAAGAAGCAAGACCATTAATAGTATCACTTAAAGCTCTTAATATTATTTGTTCAACATGTATATCTTGCAAAGAATTAAGCACACAAACCGTGCACCGGCTCAGTAATGCGCCATTAATTTCGAACGACGGGTTTTCGGTAGTCGCACCAATAAGCGTTATAATCCCACTTTCAAGCGGCTGCAAAAAAGCATCTTGCTGGGCTTTATTAAATCTATGAATTTCGTCGACAAAAAGCACCGTACTTTTGCTTCCCGAATTTATAGCGACTTGAGATTGCTCAATAATTTCTTTAATATCTTTAACGCCATTAAAAACGGCGCTAAATGCAACAAAACGGCGCTTGGTCGCATTTGCAATAACGCGTGCGAGTGTTGTTTTACCGGTGCCTGGCGGCCCCCAAAAAATATAGTTACCAACCATATCTGTTTGAATAGCATGACGCATGAACGTATCTGGTCCCAATAAATGGTCCTGCCCCACAATATCTTCTAGACATTGTGGACGCATACGTTCCGCCAGCGGTAATTTGTGGTTATTAAAAAGCGATAATTGTTGTTTCATACAGCCATTCTAGCACACATAACTATAAAAATAACGCACAAAACAGTATGCTAGATTTTTCAATAAACAATACTCTTGCAAATTACACTGAAACTCGAGTAAAAAAAATATATATAAACATATAAATAAAGGGTTTTTTATGTCAAAACGCAAAGTCACCTATCCAATCGACAACATTTTTATTAAACGCTGGTCACCACGTGCCATGTCCGGGCAACCAGTCAGCAAAAAAGAACTCATGCAACTTTTTGAAGCAGCACGCTGGGCACCTTCTTCGTATAACACCCAACAATGGCGATTTATTTACGCACACAGAGAAACAAAACACTGGGAAAAATTCTTTAATCTTCTCGTTCCGTTTAACCAGAGCTGGGCAAAAAACGCAGGAGCGCTCATCGTTATAATCTCAAAAAAAACATTTGAATTTAACAATAAATCATCACGCACACATTCTTTTGATACAGGTGCAGCCTGGATGAGCATGGCACTTGAAGGCTCAATTAATGGCCTGGTTGTACACGGCATGGAAGGCTTTGATTACGAACGAGCTCAAAAAGAATTAGATATTCCTGAAGATTTTCAAGTCGAAGCAATGTGCGCAGTAGGCAAACCAGGAAAAGTAAGAGATCTACCAGCAGAACTACAAGATAAAGAAGAACCATCTGACCGAAAACTTTTACAAGAAATAATATTTGAGGGCTCGTTTAAAAGTAAGTAAAAATATATTTTTTTAAAAAATCTTATATCGTAAAAGTATCATCGTTCATACATCTTCACATTAATAAAACTATAAAATTAGGAGAACAAGTTATGGCAATTAAACGCATAGGCCTAGCTTGGGTTGGCACCTCAGACATGAATAAATCAAAAGATTTTTTTACAAACACATTGGGACTAAAAATTACTGATGACAAAGAAGAGCACGGCTGGCTCGAATTACGTGGACCTGATGGCGGCCCCATTCTTGGCGTATGCACCGCAGATCCAGAAGCAGGAATGCCAGCAGGCATAAACGCGATCGTTACTTTTACGACAGATAATTATGACCAAACAAAAATTGAACTTACAGAAAATGGGGTACTATTTGGAGACGAAATCTCTGACGTACCTGGCGTACCACGCATGATCGTATTCACAGACACAGACGGGAACATGTTCCAATTAGTTGAAGAAACGCGTGGGCGATAGAAATTAATTTTGAAAATAACACTCACACGTCAGCATGGGGTTAAAACCCCATGCTGAACAAGTTTGACGCCTGTCTTTTCTATAGATCAACAAAACAATTGCACCAAAAACTCCATTAAACCTAGCTTTTGACTATCAATTTGACTCAATTATAATCTTATGTTAGTTTTCATTCATGATTGTGAACAATCTCAGAGAAATATATCCGTCATATCTATTACCTAATAAACGCAAGTTAACCACAGACTTGTGTTGTCAATTATGAAAACGTATTTAACGAAGCGAATAACATAAATAAACAGTCAAAGTCGATTGTTTATTGTTTTGCACAACTATTACTGAAAGGGCGACTATGCCAAATTCGAAAAAAATCTCTTTCATGGCTGCTGTACTCATGAATATAAATACCATCGTTGGAAGTGGGATTTATATTTATCCTCAATTCATGGCCAAACAAGCCGGAGGACTAAGTTTTCTCAGTTGGGTAATCGCAGCATTACTCCTACTGCCCATTGTTCTAACTATTGCTCAAGCTGCCAGAATTTTTCCTGGTGAAGGAGGTTTTTATAATTACAGTAAAACAGCGCTCGGTGAAGACGCAGGTTTTATCGCAAACTGGGCATACTTACTTGGATACATGGGAATCGTTGCAACAATCACGAGTGTTGTACGTGACCGATTAATTGACCCCATTGGCTGCACATTCGTTCGAACATCCCCGATTCTCTTTTATATTCTTTTTATTTTAATTATTTCCCTTTTAAATCTCATAAATATTCGGCTGGTTAGCAGAATTCAAAGCGGAATAACCCTCTTGAAACTAATGCCATTGCTCTTAATGTTTGGCGTCATCTATTTTTACTGGAATCCTTCATTTAATTATGAAACGAACAGAATATGTGACCTAGGGAGCACGCTACCACTCGCGCTCTTTTCTTTCTTAGGCTTTGGAAGCGCCTGCAACATTAGCCATTACATAGAAGGCGGATCAACAAAAGCATCGCGAGTAATATTAATTGCTTTTTCAACTTCAGCATTACTCTATACAGTATTTCATCTTGGCATGCTACATATTATGGGCAGCCAACCCCTCGCAATTTATGGCATCCAAGCATCTCCTCGATTTATGGGTTTTGCTGCAAGCGCAGCAAGCATTATCGCGCTCATACTTCTTGCTGACATGATGCTCAGTTTCATCAACACATCATATGGAGCAGCACTCAATAATATTACGAGCATCAATATTTTAGCAAAAAGCAAACTCGTTTTTCTTTCTCGATTTTTAGCAAAACAAAACGCACGCGGCATTCCAACTAACGCAGCGCTTATTCACGGAATATTAATTATTGCACTCGTTGTTTTTATCCCAAGCACAAAAATACTTACAGCCATTACAAACTTAGGCATATGTCTGGCATTTTTACTGACCATAGTTGCAGTACTTGTACAAAGTTGGCGTAAAAAAATTTATGGCTCATTTTTGATGGCAGGCATAAGCTTTATCTCTATGGGGGCTCTGCTCTTTTTAACATGGACAACTACTTTAGGTGATAATAATTTGGAACGCTTTCTCCATGCAACCCCTATTCTCATTGGAATTCCCATTGGCTACTTGATGTTTCGCTGGGCTAAAAAGAAATATCAACCGATAAAATAATTTTATTTAGGGCTTGAAAAATCCAGCTTCAAGCCCTAAATATTGACACATTCACAATCTTATGGTAATTCTTACTACATAAATTTTAATCTTATAGTCTAGTGGGTATACAAAGAAGCAAAGTATTATGCAAAGCAAAAACATATTAAATCTCGCTCAAAATCTTACGACTTCTTCTGTATATACTGGTAAAAATACCAGTATATTTACCCATTTATCAAATTCGTCTATTTCTATGCCCGCTACATTTACATACGCGTTTACATGCTCATATAATCAAAGCCGGGGATATATACTATAAGAACACTTAATTAACCAAGCAAATAGTATAAAACCCCGGCTAAAACCAGCCGGGGTTTTTTGTTTTATAGCACTATTACAGCAAAGGACAGACCTATGCCAGAACCAAAGAAGATATCGTTCTTAGCCGCAATACTCATGAACATAAATATTATTGTCGGCAGCGGCATCTATATTTATCCACAATTTATGACCAAACAAGCCGGTGGCATAAGCTTTTTGAGCTGGATATTTGCCGGACTACTTTTACTTCCCATTGTTTTAACCATCGCTCAAGCTGCCAGGATTTTCCCAGGCGAAGGCGGTTTTTATAATTACAGTAAAACTGCGCTAGGCGAAAATATGGGGTTTATTGCAAACTGGGCCTACCTGCTTGGCTACATGGGAACAGTTGCAACTATTACCAGTGTTATTCGTGATCGACTAATCGACCCGATCGGCCTGACCTGGGTCCAGAACTACCCAATCATATTTTATATCGTCTTTCTCTTACTTATATCTCTTTTGAATATCATAAATATTCAACTCATAAGCAGAATTCAAAGCGCCATCACACTATTAAAATTACTCCCACTGGTGCTTATGCTTGGCGTTATTTATTTTTACTGGAACCCCAATTTTGATTATCAAATAACCAAAATTGGCGACTTGAGCGGCACGCTTCCCATGGCACTCTTTTCTTTCTTAGGTTTTGAAAGTTGCTGCAATATCAGCCACTATATCCGTGGTGGATCGACGCGGGCATTTAACGTAATTTTAATTGCGTTTTCAACGTCTGTTATTTTATATACCGTGTTTCACCTGGGCATGCTGCACATCATGGGCCCTGATGCACTTGCAAGCCAAGGCGTACAAGCATTCCCACAATTCATGGGTTTTGCGGCACAAGCTGCAAGTATTATTGCACTCATATTACTGGTCGATATGATGCTCAGCTTTACCAATACTACATACGGAGCAGCGCTTAATAATATCACAAACATTAACGTGCTGGCTAAAAGCAAACTAGTGTTTCAGTCTCCATTTTTATCAAAACTTAATACAAACGGCATGCCCGCCAACGCAGCTTTTATACACGCACTCTTTATTATTGTGCTTATTATCTTAATTCCAAGCACAAAAACACTCACTGCTATTACAAACTTAGGCGTCTGCATCGCATTCTTGCTCACGCTTGTTGCCGTTTTTGTACAAAGCTGGCGCAAAAAAATTTACGGGGTTCTGGTCATGGCAGCCATAAGTTTTTTTTCGATGGGAATCTTGCTTTTTTTAACCTGGACCCAAAACTTGGGTAACAATAATTGGGAACGCTTGATCTATTCAACCCCTATTCTTATCGGCATCCCGATCGGATACGCAATGTACCGTTGGTCAAAAAAGAAATACCAAACTATTACTAACTAAAATATCTCACAAATAATTGGGTTAAAGAGATAACACTCTTTAACCCAAAAAACTTTTGCTTTAACATCCCAAACTTAAAATCTAAAAATTCAAAAGCTCATGCAAAACATCTAAAAACTAATTTCTAAATAAAAAATCTAATATTTAGTTTAAAAAAAATCTGATACTTTTCTTAGAAGAACGATCTCATTTGTACTAAAACCAAAAAAGGAGACTAATATGACTTACAGATCGAAACTTCTTGTCGCAGTTTTACTCTTTACCTCAATATTACATGCAGAACCTGAAATACAAATAACACCAGATACATTTGAAGAACAACTAAAAATAGCCACCCAAGGGGATACTGATGCACAATATAATATTGGCATTTCGTATATAACCGGGACGGGAACAGAAATAAATTTTGAAAAAGCTTTTCAGTGGTTAAAAAAAGCAACAGAGCAAGCAAACATGCCCGTTCAATATAATCTTGGAAAATGCTACCAATCAAACAACCAAACAAAACAAGATGTAAAAAAAACATTCGAATTATACTCAAAAACACATACGCAAGAACTTGGCGCTGCACAATTCAGTCTTGGCACATGCTATGAATTTGGCTTAGGGACAAAAAAAGATACAAAAAAAGCATTTGAATATTACGCACAAGCAGCAAAACAGGGCTACGCTCCTGCCCAATTTTTTCTTGGCACATGCTACCAAGATGGCAATGGAACAGAAGTAGACATTCAAAAAGCATTCTATTGGTATACGAAATCGGCAAAACAAGCAAACGCTGAAGCACAATTTAATATTGGCACATGCTATGAACTAGGCAAAGGCACAGAAATAGATTATCAAAAAGCTTTCTATTGGTACTCACAAAGTGCGCAACAAGAATATGCACCAGCTCTCTACAATCTTGGCGCGTGCTATCAACTCGGTAAAGGAACTAAACAAGATTTAAAAAAAGCATTCGAATTATACTCAAAAACTGCACTGCTAGAACTAAGTATCGCTCAATTTAATCTTGGCGCTTGTTATGAACTTGGCTTAGGAACAGAAAAAAATATTGAAAAAGCATTCGACTACTATACTCAAGCTGCCCAAAAAAGTGATCCTCATGCACAAAACAGCCTGGGCCAGTGCTATCAATTTGGCCATGGCATAGCACAAGACTTAAGACAAGCGATCCAGCTGTACGCACAAGCAGCCGAACAAAATCTTGCACTTGCTCAATTTAATCTTGGCGTTTGCTATGAATACGGCTTGGGAACAAAAAAAGACCTTGAAAAAGCTTTCCAATCATATTCAAAAGCTGCTGACCAAGAATTTGCGGCTGCGCAATATAATCTTGGTATTTTCTACCAGTCAGGCAAAGGAACTCCGCAGGATTTAAATAAAGCTTTCCAATTATACTCAAAAGCTGCTGAACAAAATCTTTATGCTGCACAATATAATCTTGGCATCTGTTATCAAAATGGAATTGGCACAGAAAAAAATATTAAAAAATCATTTGAATGGCTCTCTAAAGCGGCTGATCAAGAGCACTCAGAGGCTCAATTAATAGTTGGCTACTCCTATCTCAATGGAATTGGAACAGAAAAAGATCTAAACAAAGCATTTAAAAACTTTGAAAAATCAGCTAAACAAGACAATTCCGATGCTCAATTTTTCCTTGGAACTTGCTATGAAGAAGGCTATGGAACAGAAAAGAATATCGATCAAGCTTTTGACTGGTATAAAAAAGCAGCAAGCTTGCGAATAAAAAAAAGATAGGGATACAAATATGTGTCATATCCAAAATATATCAAAAGTTCTAATTATATTAGCACTGTCTACTTTAGTCTTGCATGCAACACCTGAAAACCAACTCACCATACCTAACCAAGAAACTGCTCAAAAATACCCTCAACTAGAAGATAATTCATATAAATTTTACCCCCGCCCAGCAATACAACACAATACAAAAAAAACATTTAAAGCCTACAAAGAATTAGCTGAACAGGGAGATATTCAAGCACAATATAATCTTGCAATATGTTATAAATACGCAGCAGGAACACGCCAAGATCTTAACGAAGCTTTCAAATGGTTTCACACCTCTGCAGCACAAGATAACGATCTGGCACAAAACCAACTTGGCCTCTGCTACCAATTTGGCCTAGGCACGCGTATAGATTTTGAAAAATCTTTTAAATGGTTTGAACGCTCAGCAAAACAAGAAAACCCTGAAGCCCAATATAAT
>JBDRBF010000042.1:0-36007 GCA_043822925.1 bacterium | reverse complement strand
GCAAGCTGGGGCCTCTCTTTTTAAACTAACTTACTTTTTAATTTTAAGGCTCAAAACGATCGAACAAATATCTACCAAATAAAGAAAAACATACCGGTGCAATTCCGCACAAAACGGTAATCGCACGCTTATATAATGGTGCATTAGATTTATCTTTTACAGCTAAATATGAAAAAATAGCGATTAAACAATATTCAGGAAGAGAAGAACCAGCAACGGTAATTCCTGCTTTCCAAGGCTCCATTTGTAAACTTGGACACCCTCCAAAATTCTTATAAACAAGTCGAACTGTAGGCGTAAAATCAATTAAAGCTATTTTAGTATTAACACCAGCAAGAACAACTTTCATAAGATTTACAACCTTATTTACCAAAGAACTACTTGGCTGAACTATTTCTTCATTAACATCAGATCTAATATTTGATCCGGCTGGATTGTTTTCATCAAGACTACCTAGACTATCTGTACCAATAATCTCAGATAAATTTTGCTGAACATTATCATCCAAATTTGGCTGAGAAATAGAAGATTGATTTATATCAATAATAGAACGGGATACTTCTGGCGAAGTAAAAGACAGGGACTCTCGATTCGGAATATCATAATCTTCACCAACATCACCGCCGTCACTATCGTGATTACAATCAAAATTTTCCCTATTGCCGAACTTATCTTCAAACATTCTTTCTATAGTGTCTTCAGTATACGTCTGATATACCTTAATATAATCAGGACGATTATCCCCGTTAAGCCTATCCTTAGTTGTCTTATCTAAAAGAGGCGATTTTCTTTTTAATAACATATAAATATATAGCTGAAAATCACTCTTTTTTAGAGGATAATGAACAAGATACTTAGTTTGCATGCGTTTTTGATCATCACCAAAAATACGCTTGACTTCCACATCAGTAATATTCAAATCACCAACATTAAAATTAAGAACATTTTCTGCCAAATCAATTTTTCTTCGCTTATTATCGTTTGATTCAACTACTTGCTCACTAATTTCCTCACGCTTACGCTTTCCAGCCGTTCCGAAGTTTTCCTCATCTCTCATTCGCATAGCACCTAAATCACCAATAAACATAAGTCCCATAAACAACGCACATAATATTTTTTGTAAGTTTTTCATAATAAATTCTCCCATTTTAATACACTTTTATAACCTGCCTCATAAACCCCAGAGCTTTTACACCCTGGGATTAAGAGGCAAAACCATTTTCGAAAATATCAGAGCAAATAACAGTACTAGGTTATTTTTGATTTTTCTTCATCATTACAAGGTCATCGCAAACCCAACCATAGTAACCTAATTTAACCCATTTATCCTTACATTTCTCTTCAATTTGATTTAGTAATAATTGGGCATCAGATCCATCTGATTTTCCTATTTCCTTACTTAAAACAAGATTCGCGGTCCTAAAATAATTATCTTTATTTACTTTATTAAGAAAGTTCGTAACTTCTTCTTTCTTCTTAAGCTCTTCTTGCTTGCGAGCTTCAAGATACTTCGTACATTTTTTGCCTCTCGTCTTAAGATTTTCGCCTCTCTGTTTAAGCGCTTCGGCTCTCTTAGCATTATGCGTTTTTGAACATTTGCCATCTTTTCCTGATCGCGCAAATAATAGAGATTCGTCTTTATTTGGACATTTTTTGCCATCAAGCGCAGATTCTGTCTCATTTTGCTTTGCTTCTAAAGCATCAAGAAGTTCTTCTTCTTTCTTGCATTCTTTCTCTAGCTCTAGACACTCTTTAACTTCTTCTTCTTGCTTCTTCTTATTCTCTTCTTCTTGCTTCTTCTTATTCTCTTCTTCTTGCTTCTTCTTAACTTCTTCTGCTTTGTCTTCTTCTTGCTTCTTAATACGAGCGTCTTCTTGCTTCTTCTTGTTCTCTTCTTCTTGCTTCTTCTTTACTTCTTCTTTCAAGCGATCTTCTTCGATCTTCTTAATACGAGCTTCTTCAAACTCTTTAGTTTTAGCTAGCAAATCACCATAAGAACACATCCCCAAGTTTTCTGAAGAATCTTGGAAATATTCTGGAAATCTATTCTCTGCATAAGCATAAGACAAAGATGGCCCAAATTTATTTGAACTACCCGGTTCAATGGCTCCATTTTGGCGATTCTTTAATAAGGCATACAATCCAAGCAGAGTTGCCCCGCAAACAACCACCGCACCACCAATAGTCAAATTACGACGCATATTGCCTGAGCTAGAATTTCCCGAAGGTTCAGAAATAGTTTCTTCGTTGACGTTGTTGCCATTAATAACTTTTTCAACTTGTTCAACTTTATTTTGTTGATTTTTTACTTCTTCTTGAATTTCATTTACAGCTTTAACTAATTCGTTCTGACCTTCAGACTGTTTCTTCGAATCTGTGGTTTTCGGCTTTAATAAAGCATATAAACCAGCACCTGTTAAACCAGCCAAAGCACCTAAACCAAGCAGCTTACCTTTGTTCCAAAAAACTGGTTTTGTATCACTTACCGTCTTACCATCGAGTACATCACCAATATTTTTATCTAAATTCTCTTTATTTAAATATTCTTGCTTAGTACGAACTTCGTTTAATACTGTTTTTAAAGCATCGCGATCTGTTTGGGCTAACGACGAAGCCGAAATAAATCTCATAGGATTAAGTCGAGAGCGCGAATCAAGAGCGCTTGCTACATCTGACATTGTAGGTTTATTTTCGCGCAAATCCAAAATCTTACGAACTTTTCCATTAAATACTTTGTTTTCTTGATTTGCTTGCACTTCTGACTTAGCAGTCGCATTGTAAATTATTTGCTGTGCGATTTTTTTTGCATTTTTAGACAATTCTTTAGCTGCTTCTACTGTAAACTGGCTTATTGGTCCAGCAATCTTCACTCTTACTTCATTAGTAATTCCCCGAAGAAATACTGTCTTACGAATGACCCCGACCATGCCCATGATTTTTTTTATTAATCTATCGTCTGAAGTATCCTTCTTTAAAAAATTACTTTTTTCAAAAAAGTCTTTTATATATTCATTCTCATCAGCATTAGAAGCATTTTTTTCATTTTCTGGTTTGGTAAATGCCTCCAAAGATGTAAGCACTTGAGCAACACACGCTTCTTTAAGCATGCCATCGCGACCAATAACATTAACATTGCCCGCTGCATAGTTAATTAATGCCCGTGCAATTTTTTCATATGTATATTTTTCGGCGTTGTTATTCGACTCGTTGCGCAACCTGGTCATGAAATCTGTAAACTCTTCTTCTGTCGGTACAACTTCTGTCGGTACAACCGGCTTCTGCGGCATACCAGACAAACCACCAAAATTGATGGCCAAGCACAAAATCAATAACCCTATGTACTTCTTCATAATATAGTCCTCCATTTAGAACAAACATTTAGAACAAAACTCACTTGCACCAAACAAGCCTGCGAACTCCGCAGACATTCGAATTAATACAAGTTATTAATCAATAGTAATACTATTAGAATATATTAAACAAATTAAAAATCAACAATAATTTACAGATAGAGATAAATATGAGTTATTTTGACTAAATAAGCATCTATCTATACGCTAGAAACTCTCTTTATTTCGTAATAAATGCTTTATTTAGGCTCTTTTTTAACATTTTTGAGCACAAAACAATGAAAAGAACAGAAAAACACAAAAAATCCCACAAATTACCCCAGCTTAATAACGGACAAGGCCTGGCCCATGGCCTAGAAACCTGGCTTAACAACGTTAAACACGTCCTAAAGAAAATGCTCAAATTCAGCCTCATGCACAAAAACCGGCCCAAAATAGCTATAAATAGGGCTGAGATACTTAAAAACTGGGTAATTCCCGTTCAAATAGAACAATCAAGTACAAAACCGGTAATAACCTGGCTTGGCCACGCAACGTTTTTAGTACAAATAAATGGGTTTAATATTCTAACAGACCCCTCTTTCTTTGAAATATCAATGCTTTTGCCTCGGCTAACCCCTTTTCCCATGAACCCAAAAGATTTACCCAAAATTGACGTTGTTCTGGTCTCACACAACCACCCAGACCATTTGAACAGCCAATCTGTACGCATGCTTAAAAAACATGGTCATAACCCCATAATTTTAACCCCGCAGGGCACAGGCCGTTGGTTCAAATGGCGAAATATAAACAATGTACATGAAAAATCATGGTGGCAAGCGCACACAATTAATCCCACTACTTCCCATTCACAAACACCTATAAACTTTACATTTCTACCAGCACATCACTGGTCCGGCAGAAAGATTATCGACACCAATTTAACATTATGGGGCAGCTGGATGATTGAACATGAAAACTTTAAAATCTACTTTACTGGCGACTCAGCATACGGCCAGCACTTTAGCCAAATTGGCCAAAAATATGGAAACATCGACGTTGCCCTCATGCCTATCGCACCAAACACCCCTGAACACCTCGTGATAGATTCTCACGTTAATACTCATGAATCAATACAAGCTTTTGGCGAATTAAATGCGCAAAACTTTATTCCTATGCACTGGGGAACATTCCCCTTTGAACATCATTCTTTTGACGAACCAGTCAGTAGGCTCTACGCTGTATGGAACGAGCAACAAGAAAAACTCATAAATAAAAAACTACACGTACTTAAAATTGGCCAATCCCAGACGTTTTGAAAAATGCCTGGGGCTAAAACCCCAGACTAAAAAAAGCATCGTGCTCCGCACGAGCCAAAATAAGATAGCTACAGATTATTTCGTAAAACACTCTAAGAACATACAGGACGAGCTCTTTATGATTGCACTTTTCTTATTTTTATTAGATTTTACGCTCTTTTGCATGCTCAAAAAATGGGTAATAAGCACCCTTTTGATTTACACAATAATTAAACAATGCCAGCTAACCACCCAAAACCAGCAAAGCCCACAAACGCTACTAGGTTTTCCAGAAAACAGACACTTTTTTAGTACTATAATTTTGCCAATCGGACTACTTTTTTTACAAGATACATTCTTGTACGAGCGCTTCGGGCTTACACTAATATATCTAGTCCCCCTTATATTTTACGCCCAAAAAGGGCGAAAAGTATTTGTTCACACGAGTACTTTTTTACCCATTTTGTTACTTTTTTGCATTAGCTTAATACAAAACATACTCATAAAATGCTTTATTCTTGGGCATAATTTTAATTTTCTCATGACTATAGAACAGATTTGTTGTATAGTCATGGTAGGATATTTGGTTCTTTTAGGTACGCAGAGCAATCGCTTTTTACCCCTTCTTGTAAGAGGTAAAGAGAGGAAAGTCTGGACTCCTAACAGGAAAGGTGCCTCATAAGGCGTCATAAAAAACGTTCAAATGAGGGGGATGTAAGTCCATGGAAAGTGCCACAGAAAATTAAACCGCCCAGAATTTAAAATAATAAAATATAATAAATAATGGGTAAGGGTGAAAATGTGCGGTAAGAGCGCACACAGGAGCACAGTAATGCGTTCTTGCGGAAAACCCCACCTGGAGCAAGATAAAATAGGTGAATTACGGTTACCCTGTTACCTAGAATTCACGGGTATATCGCATAGATAGATGGTTGCTACACGACTTTTAGCAATAAATGTCGGCGTACAGAATCCAGCTTATACGTGTGCCAAAAAGAACCTATCCCACATTAATCGCCATGAAAAAAACAGACATAGAAAGAATAAAGAAAGAATATGGACTTGAATCCCAGATCAAGTCTGGGATGACACGTATGTTAAAAAAAATCGACCCCAAATTTATACTTCTTGGCCTCATCCCATTCATAGGTTTTATGTTCGGCTACGCTGGTGGTTTTTTCTTTTTTCAAACACAAACACAAGAAGTTCCGAATCTTATCGGCAAAGACCTGCACAGCGCAATAGAATCCGCATCAGCCAAGCAACTTTCTTTACGGCTCTTGCAAGAAAAAGAAGATGCCCTCCTGCCTGAAGGAACAATTGTACAACAAACCCCCAGAGCATTTCAAAAAACACGTCTAAATCAAAGCATTTTCGTAACTATCTCAAAAAGAACAGCCCCCAACACAGCCCCTAATCTATTACAAGAAACGCGAGAAATTATAACCCAAAAGCTCTTAAAAAACGGGATAAGCCAAAAAATTATTACTTTCGCAACCAATAAAACAAACAATACCTGCGTCGCCCAGTCACCACAACCAGGCGAAACTATACAAAATCAAAAAATCACCTGTTATATCTCAACCGAAATCCCAAATATGCACATCATGCCAAACTTTAAAGGGACAAATCTGCAAACCGTCCAAACACTCTTACAACAAAAAAACATTACTCTTGAAATATACGATACAGCAGGTTCAACTATCAACGCAGAAACGAACATAGATGACCAAAGCCGTATAATCACTGATCAGAAGCCTATCGCAGGATCTATTATTAACCTAAATAAACCATTACTCGCCCAAGTACTTGTTTCATAAAAACTAATGCTCATTACACCCCCCATTACGCCCCCAAAAAAATCATGTGTGCTCCAGAGAAAAATAAGGCTAAATGCGCTTTTATTTTTCTTTTTATTCCCTATACTTGACATTTACCGCTCAATATTCGTATTTTTTACTAAAACATGTACATAAAACACGTAAAAATGCCCAATAAAAGCATGCTCTCGTGATTGAAAGAATAAAGCCTATGTGTAACACAAATTTTGATAACGACAAGAACTCACAAAAAAACCCCAAAAACAGCTCTCATAGTTGCTGCAGCAGCGATGACCATAAACACGCGCACATTCATGCGCATGATCACGACTGTCAAAGCAATGCAATACTAGAGAACCATGACTCGTTATGGGACGAAATACTATGTCATATGCCCTATGCAATATTCTCAGTCGCTGTTGCTATGGTTGTACTCAGCTTTTTATCTTACTCTGATGGCCAAGTTGTTGCACATGCGTGCACAACGCCGGGACACAATCATGCTGGTTCTTGCTCTCATGGTGATTCAATATATTATCGCCTCTTTCACAGTTTTCACTTTTTACACCTACTCTTTGCTGGTACCGGCACCATGCTTATGTTTAGACGCTATTCAAAAAAAATAATTCCAGGACTTTTAGTTGGTTTTTTTGTCCCTGCTATATTTTGTACACTTTCTGACGCTGTTATCCCATACTTAGGAGGTATACTCATAGGCTTACCTATGCAATTTCACTGGTGTTTTATCAGCCATTGGACAACCGTTCTTCCATTTTTACTCGCCGGCATGCTTAACGGCTGGGCCATGAGTAAACACAACCCAAGCAGACAAGTTTTTTACTCAATAAGTTTTCATTTTTGCCATATATTTATAAGCTCAATGGCCGCTATTTTATATTTTATTAGTTTTGGATTTTTTAATTGGTGGTCAATGATGAACTTTGTATTTGTGTATATTATTATTGCTGTAATGGTACCTTGTACTTTTGCAGATATTATAATTCCTATGCTTTTTGCAAAACGCAGGGGAAAAGATAAATGAGAAGCATTCGCCTGGAATCAGTTACCAAACTATTTGAAAACGAAGTAATTCTAGACAAACTCAGCTTAGAAATCCCGTCAGGTCAATTTTTTGCGCTACTTGGCCCCAGTGGTTGCGGTAAAACAACGCTGTTAAGACTTATCGCAGGACTTGAAACAGTAGACTCCGGACGATTATATCTTGGAAATCAAAATATTACGTATGAACCAATTTATAAACGCAAAATTAATACTGTTTTTCAACAATATGCACTCTTTACGCACTTAACTGTTTTCGAAAACGTAGCGTATAGCTTGCGTATTCGTGGTGCTGGAAATAAAGAAATAAAAGAAAAAGTACTCGAAACTTTAAAAACAGTACGCTTATCAGGACATGAATATAAATACCCAAGAAATTTATCTGGTGGACAACAACAACGTGTAGCTCTTGCTCGCGCAATTATAAATGAACCAGAAGTATTACTTCTTGATGAACCACTAGCAGCACTTGATTTACGCCTCAAAGAACAGATGTTAATCGAATTAATAGATTTACATGATAAATTAAAAACAACTTTTATTTACGTTACACACGATCAATCGGAAGCCCTGACCGTTGCAAACAAAATGGCAATCATGAACGATCAAGGTGAAATCGAACAAATCGGCACCCCAAAAGAAATTTACGAATTCCCAAAATCAAAATTTGTTGCAACATTTGTTGGAAGTACCAATCTCATAGAAGGGACCTATCATAAAGAAAAAGGCCAACAAACACTCTCTACAGATAAACTCGGAACTCTTGCTGTATTTTTTCCCGTCGAAAAACCATGGATGATACCTGGGCGCGTTATTCTCATGAGCATTCGTCCAGAAAAAATCTTTATTTCAAAAAAAGAAATGGTCGGTTTTTCTAACTGCCTAAAAGCCGTCGTACAAGATATTATTTATTATGGTCGCTCAACGCAATATCGTGTAGCACTTGAAAATGGACAAATAATAAACGTTTTCGAACAAAACGAAGAACACTTCCCACAACAAACAATAGATTATTACGACCGCGTATTCTTATACTTTCAAAAAGAAAACGTCGTTTTATTGGAACAATAGATGAAACTATATAGGCAAATAAAGAGCCAAATAGCTCAAGAGCTTTCATTTTTGCTTGCATGTCCGGCAATTATTTGGCAAGTATTCTTCTTGTTTTTGCCGCTCACAATTCTATTGCTGCATAGCGTCATAGAATTTTCACCGGTCACAAACTCCTACACGTTCACGCTCAAGTATTATTCGCTTTTATTAAATACAACGTATTTCAAAATTCTTATAAACTCTATCATAATAGCCACCAGCACAACATTAATTTGCTTTTTAATTGCATACCCGCTCGCCTATTATTTAGCCCTTAAAGTACAAAAACGATTCCGTCCTTTTTTACTCTTTTCTTTAATTTTACCATCATGGACCAGCTTAATTATTCAAGTATATGCCTGGTTTTTCTTACTTGAAAAAAACGGTATTATTACACAATTTTTTAAATATATCGGCTTACTCTCAGAATCTGCCCATTTACTAAATAATTACTTTGCAGTTCTCATTGGCATGGTTTGCGTATACTTGCCATTTATGACATTACCACTTTACACCGTACTTGAAAAAGTTGACCCAACCGTACTGGAAGCATCAGCTGATTTAGGAGCAAGCCGCTTAGAAACATTTAAACGAGTTATCTTTCCACTATCGTTACCGGGGGTCTATGTTGGATTCTTACTCGTATTTTTACCCGCGCTGGGTGAATTTGCCATTCCTGCCCTACTTGGTGGAAACAAGATGGCTTTTTGGGGAACTGTAATAGTAAATAAATTACTCGTATCTCGTGAATGGGCATCAGGCGCTGCATTTGCAACACTTGGCGTTCTATTTACCTGTTTACTTATCGCCAGCATTCATATTATTTCAAAAATTATTACGTTTATAAAAAAAAGACCCCAAGAAGTTCCCCGTAAGCAACATGATATATGGTAAAGAATAGGTATAAAAATGGTAGAAAGTAAAAGATATTTCGCAAAGTCGTTGCAGCCTCTATTTATAGTGCTTGTCTATTTATTTTTATATTTGCCCATACTTGTTTTGGCTCTCTTTTCTTTTAACGATTCTGCAATCTCAGCTAAATGGGTTGGCTTTTCTTTTAGATGGTACAAAGCGCTTGCACATAACCCAGAAATTTTAGAAGCTTTTCAAAATTCTATCATCGTCGCACTATCATCTACCATACTCAGTATCATTTTGGGAACAATGTTTGTTATTTCAAGTAAATGGTGGAAAAATGATCGCCCATTTAACTTATTTTACACAAATATTATATTACCTGATCTCATACTCGCTGTCTGCGTCTTGAGCACTTTTACTTTTTTTCATATACCTATGGGCTATACAAGTTTAATTACAGGACATACGCTTTTGGGATTGGGCTTTGTTATACCAATAATTCGTGCCCGTTTTTCTGAGCTTGACCCAATACTCACAGAAGCTTCTCTTGATCTAGGTGCAACATACTTACAAACGTTTAGAAAAGTTCACCTCCCACTACTGGCCCCAGCGCTTATCACATCGGCTCTTTTAGTTTTTACACTTTCGCTAGACGACTTTTTTATCGCATTTTTCTGTTCAAGCCCATCAGTACAAACGCTCTCTGTCTACGTATTCTCTATTGCACGCACAACTATTGACCCAACAATAAATGCTCTTTCAGCTATCTTTCTTGTTGTCAGCAGCATTATCGTCTTATTGCTCTGTTTCTTTAAAGTAGTTGACCAGGTACTGGTGCATGAATAAAAAAAAGCCCAAAAGACCTCGAATTAAGAACTATCTTTCGACTAAGATTATCGCGCATATAATTATTGTTACCGGATATCTTTTTATTATTGCAGTTTTTTTGTATGTTTTTCCAAAAATCAAAGATTTTTCAAGTAAAAATAAAGTTTTGCATATTTACGCCTGGGCAGATGCAATTACATTTGACTCTTTACAAGAATTTGAAAAAGAACATAACATCAAAGTAAGCATAAAATATTTTGATACAAACGAAGAACTTTTTGCAAAATTCAAAATAAACAAAGGTGAAGGATATGATCTTATAACCGCATCAGATCACATGATTGATTTATTACACAAACATGCGTTGCTTGCCCCCCTTGACCACAAACTCTTACCTGTTATTAACGAACTTGATACTCGTTTTTTAAATTATTATTATGATCCTACAAATTTATTTTCACTCCCTTATTCCTGGGTAACATATGGTATTATCTATAATAAAAGTATTTTCAAAAAGCCACCTGCCCAAATAAGCCTAGAATTACTATTCAAAAACCCAGAAGATCTTGTCCCTGAATATATTTGGGAACCATACAAAGTTTGCATGATAGATGACCCACGAGAAACAAGTTTTTTTGCTCATTTATATCTATTTGACCATACACAAAAATTAGACGCCAATAAAATACCTGAAATCAAAAAGCTTCTTATAAAACAAAAAAAATGGGTCGAATGCTACGTTTATCAAGATTTACGTTATCTTCTCTTTTCTGAAACTTTTCATGTTGCTATCTCAGCAAGCACATTTGTCCGAAAAATTTTTGAAACAAGTAATAATTTTGAATTTGTTATTCCTAAAGAAGGCAGCATGCTTGTAACAGAAAATTTTGCCATACCAAAAAAATCAAAAAATATTTTACTCACACATAAATTAATTAATTATCTACTCTCAAGACCAGTCGCAACACAAAACAGCCAAACGTTTGGATACAACCCAACAAATAAGAATTCGTACCAAGATATTGATAAAAAATTCTTCAATAACCCTAATTTTTTTCCTGATAATAGTACTTTTGATAAATTACAATTACTTCGAAGCGATGTGCCAATAAAAAAATTAACCGAGATGTGGTGGGAAATTAAAAGTTCTTAAACACTGAGTTGCTAAAGATTATGAAAAAAATAAAAAAATTTTATACACTTAACAAAACAATTGCTCGCACGATTATTACACTTGGATACTTAATTATTGTCTCAGTATTTCTTTATGTAATCCCGTCACTAAAAGACCTCATAAAAAAAGATACCGTAATAAACATATATGCATTTGCTGACGTCGTATCTCTTGATGCTATTAGAGAATTTGAAAAAGAATATAAAATCAAAGTTAGCATCAAATACTTTGATACGAATGAAGAGCTCTTTGCGAAATTCAAAATAAACAGAGGCAAAGGGTATGATTTAATAACCCCATCTGACCACATGATTGACTTGCTACGCAAAGAAAACTTACTCGCACCGCTAGATCACACTAAACTCCCTATAATTAAAGAACTTGATGAGCGGCTACTTAATAAATACTTTGATCCCACAAACCAATACTCTTTACCTATCTCATGGGTTACGTATGGCATTATTTATAATAAAAATATTTTAAAAAAGCCTTTCCCTGAAGACTCGCTCGATCTTATTTTCAAAAATCCAAAACATCTTGTTCCTGAATACATCAAAAAACCATATAAAGTTTGCATGCTGGAAGACCCAAGAGAATTAACTTTTTTTGCAGCACTTTTTTTATTTGGCGGCGAAACTAAACTAGATAACAATAACTTAGAACAAATGTTAAAAGTTAAAGAACTTTTAACACAGCAAAAAAACTGGGTCGAAAGTTACGTACACAAAGATCTTCGTTATTTTCTTTTGTCTGAAATTTTTCATGTTGCATTAACATCAAGCTCATATATTCGTAAAGTTTTTGAAACTAAAGACGGCGATAACTTCCAGTACATCCTGCCCAAAGAAGGTAGCTTGCTTGTAATCGAAAACTTTGCAATTCCAAAACTGTCCAAAAATCAGGAGCTTGCACACAAATTTATTAATTTCTTTCTTTCAAGAAGAATCTCAACCCTCAATAGTCTAATACTGGGACATAACCCATCAAACAAAACATCATACGCCGATATAGATGAAAAATTTCTAAAAAATCCAAATTTTTTCCCTGATAATAAAGTTTTTGATACATTACAATTATTGCCAAGTAATTTGCCAATAAAACAATTAACAGAAATGTGGTGGGAAGTTAAAAGTTCTTAACCAACTTAATAAATAATTTAACCAATAACGAGGTACCCACGTGAATAACTTAAAAGACAAATTTCGAGCCCTTTCTGAAAAATATCAAAAAAGAAAAAGCTATTTTCAAAAAACCATAGAATCGTGGGGAAAAAAAGGCTGGACTAAAATATATGTCCAAGGCAAAGAACTACTTGAAAAAGCAGACGCCATATCTGATGAGCTTAAAAAACAACTTTTTTTAGAAATCAGTCCAGATGCAAATTCACAAGCATTAAAACTTAAAATAAAAGAATTTAAAAAAATATATAAACAATTAAATGAGGCTACAAAGTCGGCATTCAGGCAATGGGCTGAAGCGATTATTATAGCACTTATACTCGCATTTGCCTTACGTCACACAATATTTAGCCCTTATCATGTCCCAACAGGATCAGCCGAACCAAGCATCTTGGTTGGCGACCGTATTTGGGGAAATAAAATGGCCTATTATTTTAACGATATTAAACGTGGCGACTTTGTTATTTTTGATGAAGTCAGACACATTTATGACCGTTCAAGCTTTATTCAATATTACTGGCAAAAATATATCGGATTTCCAATCCCACTCCTTGGTCTCAAGCAAGGCCCTATAAACGTCGTTAAACGCGTTGTTGCTATACCAGGGGATACTATTGAAGGCAAAATAGAAAATAACAAAACTGTTATTTATCTAAATGGCAAAAAACTTGATGAACCGTATGTAAATCCATATCCATTGATAGCAATAAAAAGAACTATAGGTTTTTTTGACATAGAAAATCTCGGCCCCATTGCTATGCCAAACTTTTTAAGAAAAAGAACTCCTGATCATGCTGGCCCTAAAGGCTATGTTCGCTACACCTATGACCCAGATAAGCCTTATAACAACCAGCCATTTTATCACATGTCTGAAGATGCAATAGTAAAAGATATTGAAACAAATAAACCAATCATAACCAATGCATTCACACCCATTTACAATATAAATTTACAAAATAAAGAATTTTACAGCATCGATACGTTTGGTCCAATCACACTACCTAACGACATGTACTGGGCAATGGGAGATAGCAGACAAAACAGCGATGACAGTAGATGCTGGGGCCCGCTACACCGCAAATTTATTCACGGTAGAGCAAGCTTTATTTTATTTTCAGTTGATAGTGAAGAACCTTTTTGGCTCTTTGACTTAATCAATCATCCAATAGATTTTTGGACCAAACATGTACGTTGGGATAGATTTTTTAAAGGCCTTGGAGCCAGCTATAAAGGCGTAAAGTAAATATATGAAAAAAAATAAATATTACGTTACAACAGCAATTTATTACGTAAACGCAAAGCCACATTTAGGATCTACATACGAAACAATACTCGCAGACACTACCGCTCGTTTTCAAAAACTTGCCGCAAAAGATGTCTATTTCTTAACCGGCACAGACGAGCACGGCCAAAAAGTACAAGAAAAAGCACAAGAACTTGGCTTGCAGCCACAAGCTTTTGTTGATTCTATGATCGAACCCTACAAAAATACGTTCAATACTTATAACATCGAATATGACAAATTTATTCGCACCACAGATCCAGAACACATACAAGCAGTTACCCAGTGGATCGAGAAACTTATAGAGCAAGATGATATTTATAAATCACAATATTCAGGCTGGTACTGCGTCCCAGAAGAAAAATTTATCTCAGATACAGAAGCTCTAGCCCATAATAAAATGTGTCCGGACTGCAAACGACCACTAAAAGAAGTCTCAGAAGAAGGCTACTTCTTTAGGCTCTCAGCATACGAATCTCGTCTCTTAGATTTTTATGAAAAAAATCCAAACTTTATTATTCCCAAAGAACGTTTTAACGAAGTAATTTCGTTCGTAAAATCTGGCTTAAAAGATCTCAGTATTTCACGCCTACGTAAAAACGTCTCTTGGGGCATCCCGTTTCCGGGCGACCCAGAACATACAATATATGTATGGGGCGATGCACTTAATAATTACATAAGCGCAATTGGCTACGGCAACCCAGATAAAAAAGCACAAGAGCAATTTAATTATTTATGGCCGGCTGATTTGCATGTTATGGGTAAAGATATTGTTCGTTTTCATGCTGTATACTGGCCAGCATTTCTGATGTCAGCTGAACTCGAATTACCCAAACACTTACTCGTGCACGGATATATTCTTGTCGACAACCAAAAGATGTCCAAATCTCTGGGCAACTCTATCGACCCAAACCAGTTGGCCGATTGGTACGGCACAGATCAAATTCGTTACTATTTACTGAGACATATGCCGATAAATCAAGATGGCAACTTTAATCTACCAGGACTAGAAGACTGTATTACTTCAGATCTGGCCAATAATCTTGGTAACTTACTTAATCGCACCGTATCTTTAGCACTTAAAAATAACCTCTCAACAGTAAAAACCCCAACACAATGGGAAGGCCATTCGGCCCTCCTGCGTGATAAATGCGAAGAAGCTGTTAGAATGTACTGGGAAGAAATGGATAAATGCTCTTATCACATAGCACTCTCAGAACTTTGGAAATTTATTTCAGAAGTAAATGCATTTTTTCATGCACAACAGCCCTGGAAATTAGCACAAACAGACAAAGAAGAATTTGATGACGTAATAGCAGCATCATGTAACAGCTTATATGCTATTGCAATTATGCTCTGGCCGGTCATGCCTACTAAAACACAAGAACTGCTTGCATCTATTGGGCAAAAGTTCGAACTTGGTAAAAACTACGAAGACGAGTTACGCAAAAATAAATGGGATAAAACTTTTGTATTAACACAACAAGCCCCATTATTTGTTCGCCCAGAAACACATGTACCAGCACCTGACGCAAGCACAACTATACCTGGTGCACATGCACCTACTAACTCGAATACAAAAACGCTCACTAATTCTGGCTCGCCAACATGCGCCAGTACCCAGGCGCCTACAAATTCTGGCACACCAGATTCCAGTATTAATATAGAAGACTTCGCCAAAGTAAATTTACACGTGGGAACGGTCCAAACGTGTGAACCAGTTTCAGGGTCAGATAAACTTTATAAGCTTACAGTCAACTTTGGACCACTAGGCATCCGTCAAATACTGTCGGGAATAGCTAAGAATTTTATGCCTGAAGATTTGATCGGCAAACAAGGCGTTTTTGTCACTAACCTTAAGCCCCGAAAACTCATGGGACTTGAGTCTAACGGCATGATGTTATTTGTTAAAGATGACACAGATATGGCCATGGTCACCGTTGGCAAAGCTATCGAAAACGGCACACGCTTATCATAAAATCTTGTCATCCCAGACTTGATCTGGGATCCAATCTTTATAAGATAGGGCACCAATTGGTGCCCTATCTTGCATTTCTCTGCATATTTATCCACCCCTCCAAATTCGCCCTATCTCTTGCAAATTAACCAATTTTTTTTATAGCCTTCAAGATAATAACGACAAAGTACATCTATTTTGCGTGTACATTCTTGTGTTCTAAAAAAGGGAAAAGAATATATGAAGAAACATATAGCCTGTCTTTTGCTCCTGAGCCTATGCCTACTTGGCCACGCCGGCTCCGTTTTTGCAATGCAAGAAACAGAAAAACAGCCAAAATATATACCAACATATGTTCCACGTGGCTTGCTTGTTTTTTTAGATGACAGCGAAGAACATTTTGGGGCCGTTAGTGGTTCTCTAAAAGCAGCGCTTGAGCAAGAAGCCGGTCCAATCATTACTTCGGCATCTTTGCTTATTAGAAGAATCAAAGAAGACAATTCTTTTTATGAAACAGAAAAATGGGTCATCAAAGAAATCGAAACGGGCGAGGACCAGAATAAACAAACGCCCCTCTATCTTCTGCTGCCCACTACATATCTTGAGAAGCTTAGATTAACTACTACTTCTCCCAACGAACTCAAACTGGGCTTAAAAGTAGAACATATGCCATCTGTATCTTATGATAAGTTAAAACAAAAAAAGATAACGAAAAAAATTTTTGGTGAAGATAGTTTGGATGGGATGAAATTATCAGATTACGCAGATTACTTTTTTGATGCTTTAGGTTCCATTTTTTGTACACGCTCAGACTATATTAAAAGTGGTACACATGAATGGCCAGAATGGTCCATATACCTAACAGGTCATGGAGAAATGCAATGGAGAGTTGTTAGCCTTAAATTATTAACTTTTCCGAAAGTACTAAATTTTTTTGAACATGAAATTAATACCAGATTAGTTGTATATCAGACATGCTATGGCGCTGGATTAAACACTGAACAAATATACAAAGAGAATAATGCTATAATACAAAAAGCCTATCCCTTTACCATTATAACTACAGCGCTCACCGATGCACCAACATCAGGGCGTCCTATGCTGGTAAAATACTCTGAACTTTTTGAAGCTATGACAAAAGAAGGCATCGATTATAAAAATGTAATAGAAGCACTTAAAACACCCGACCAGAATTGGGCAGATGTACCTCAAATCAAACTACCAGGATTAACATGGTTTTCTGTTATGTCAGAGAAAAATGAAATTGCATCCATAGGTGAAATTTTAGCAAAAACAAGGGACAAAGAATCGCTTCTAGATGTGAAAAATTACTTTAACGATCCAAAGATAATATTGCTCTATGCAAAAAATATCCCATTAAATCTAGCTATAAACTCAGACAAGCTGGAAGCTATAATTTCTATGATTCCCGGAGATGCCATTCACACAATATATAAAATTTCATCTACAACTAAAACATATGAACAGATCTTTGATTTATTCATGCAAATAACAATGCTCGATCCTCTCAAAATATTTTTCATTGAAGAAATCAACGATGCTAACCAGCGCCAAATTAAAAATGTGCTTATTTACAATAAAAAAGATTATCGCACATACAACAGATATGCTTTTTTTGAAGAGCAAGATAATGACGGAAAAAATTCAATAAAAATAAAAGACTTAAGCTATAAAGAAGAAACCCTTAACCCTCTAACTAAGAAACCAAATGTCTATGCGAATATTGAAAGTCCGAACAAAGAACAAAATAATCTTTACCGGAGGTTTAAATCAAAAGCGGAAGCAAAAGTACAGAAATTAGGCTCATTCAAAATCGAATCCAATGTTTTACCATTTAATGACCTATCTGAAAAATGTAGCATCGAGAAAATAGAAATTACCGACAAGAATTTAGGCATGATGACCACCCTCAAATCTATAACAGAAAAACTGCCCGAGAATGGTATTTGTTGGATTAAAGAAGTATTTGGAACTTCTGGGCTTCTAGGGGAAGCCCCCGTAACAATCACCGATGTCTTTGTTAAAAAAAATGATTTTAATATATATTTTTATTTTAATGTAAAATTTCATACATACCATACAAATAAAGATCAGCTAGAAGAAATTGAGAGTGATTACAGAGATGAATTCCTCAAAAAAGACGATTCCGGCGTCTATTATATGGAACAGCCAGTATTTAAACAACGCGAAGGCGCTTTGCTCCACTCCAGCATCACCGACGAAGGTATAGAAAAAATAAAAACAGCTTTTACCCCAAATAGCCCAATCAAAAAAGAAATGACGAAAAAACTTGCTCAGCCAAAAGAGCCTGTTAAGAAATTAAAAGATTTAAAAGCAGAAGACCCTCACGCATGGACTAAAAATGACAACGATGATAAAAACAATTTACAAGAACAGGTTGCCAAATTGAGAGCAGCTTTGCAGCAGCTTAAAAAGTCCTTAGTAAATTTAGCTAATCAAATAACACAGGTTAAACTTACAATCGGCAAAACAAACCCCGCCCCCAAATTAATCCCTGAAGAAAAAAAACCTACGCAAAGTCCCGCCATAATTGGCAACAAAGAAGACTTGGCAAAATATGCTAAAGCAATTAAAGATGCCGCCGACAGTATTAAAAATGAAAGACACAAAACCATAAAGCTCAGAGCTGTTCTAGCCTATGTGCTTGAGCATCAACTATATAATGCAGCAAATAACCTTGGCAAAACTAGTACAGATATTAAAAAAGATTTAGAAAACACTACATTAGATGATAAAACCAAGTTAACCGAGCCTGAAATCGAAAAGATACTCACAGACTTTAAAGAAATAATTCAAAAAAAATAAAAAAAGAGGGCCGGACGTACATAACCATATGTCCGGCCTTTTTTTTTAGAATCTTTAACTGCTCTTCATGAGAAAAAGTTATTTGAGAATCTGTTGTTTGATCTCATCAAGTGTATATCTCTTTGTTTTCGCCTTTTTTTCTTTTTTCAAAATATCAGTGGCTACTTTACCAAGGTGAGCATCTTCAAGTTCTTCAAGCAATTTTTCAAAAGTTTTAATATTTAGAATTATGCTTGTCTTTTCACCCCGCTCATTAACAATATATTGCCCTTGAATCGTTTCTAAAACTGAAGCTTTTTTCATTTTTTTCTCCACAACCTAATATTTTCTTATCTTCATAAAACAAATATTCTTTATCATAGCTATTTAAGGGTAAAAAACAAAAAGCCACGCTCCAGACTAAAGGCTGGACATACATAAACATATGTCCGGCCGTCTTTTTCAAGATCAATCTAAATATTTTTTATTCTCTTGGAACCAAACAAAACAATATTTTTAATCGCTCTTCAATCCGTTCAAGCGTATAATCACTGACAATCCCAAGCATTTTCGATGAAAAACGTAATATAGAAACAGTCCGTATTTGATCGCAAATTATAAAAGATTTTTTTTCAAGACCTCCCTCTGATAAAGCCATGGGGATGCGCCAGTAAATTTCATGCGGCTGAGAGGTAATAGGGGCTATAATAGCTAACCCAGCTCTATTTTGATTATACGTGTTGGCACTGAGAATAACACAAGGACGTTTTTTTGCTTGCTCATGTCCTATAACTGGATCCAAGTTAACAAACCAAACTGACCCACGAATAAGATTTTGTGGATTAATCATCTTTGAGCCCATCTTTGAGCGTTACATCCCACTCTTGACACTCATCTTGCATTTCTTTCCAAGCTTTAGGATCTTTTTCTAAAGCAGCATATTGCTCATTTGCCTTTTTCAAAATTTGCTCGTGGGCGTAAAGCGCAACCGCTCTATCTAAAAGCTTTTGTTTTGATTGACCAGTAAGCTTACTTAAATTCTCAAGCGTACTTATTGTAGAATCGTTAATTCTCATTAATTTAGACATAAAACTCCCTTATAATTTAACAATGTTACAATTTAAGTATACATAAATGTAACATTGTTGCAATTTTAGTCACCGTTATTCAAAAATACTTAGATAAAACGCATAAAGGGCCGGACATACACAAACATATGTCCGGCCCTCTTTTTCCTGATCTATCTAAATATTTCTTGCCCAAATATCTTATTATCTTATCGTATATCTATTTTAACCTGATAATGAGCTTGTGGATGTGCGCAGGCTGGGCACATATCAGGAGCATGGTCTCCCGTAGAAACATAGCCACAATTTCTGCATTCCCACTGTACTGATGCACCTTTTTGAAACACGGTACCTGTTTTTATATTATTAGCTAATATCTTATAGCGCTCTTCATGATGCACTTCGGCTTTGGCTATAGCTTCAAAAACTGCTGCTATAGCAACAAGGCCTTCAGCTCTGGCTGTTTTAGCAAATTCTGGATACATACTACTATGTTCGTAATGTTCCCCTGCGATAGACGCTAAGAGATTTTCATGCGTTGTGCCAATCACACCAGCTGGATATTTAGCAGTAATTTCAACGTCGCCACCTTCAAGAAATTTAAACAAACGCTTTGCATGTTCTTTTTCTTGATTTGCTGTTTCTTCAAAGATTGCTGCTATTTGCATGTAGCCTTCTTTTACTGCTTGTGATGCAAAATACGTATATCTATTGCGAGCTTGAGACTCTCCGGCAAACGCCGTTAGTATGTTTTTTTCTGTTTGCGTGTTTTTTAAACGGATCATAATTTTCCTGTTTTTTTAAGCAGCTTCAATATAATTATCTTGAACAAATTTCCAGTTCACTAAATTATTCAAAAAATCGTCTATATATTTTTTACGGTCGTTTTGATAATCAAGATAGTACGCATGCTCCCATACATCAACAACAAGTAATGGCACCATGCCATCGGTAATTGGATTGCCCGCATTTGATGTGCCAACAATTCTTAGTTTGCCACCATCAAGAACAAGCCAAACCCATCCAGAACCAAAAAGCTTAGTACCCACTGTTTTAAATTCTTGAACAAAATTAAGATACAGACCAAAATCATCAAGAATTTTGTCATGCAGCTTGCCCTCAGGAGCTCCGCCACCATTCTTTTTTATACAATTCCAATAGAAATCATGATTAAAAACCTGACCAGCATTATTAAAAATCGCAACTTTATCAGGAGCATCTACCGTTTGTTCCATGATCTCTTTAAGCGAAAACTCTTCAAAATCAGTTCCCGTTATTAAATTATTAAGATTATCAATATAGGCCTGATGATGCTTGCCATAATGAAATTCTATTGTTCTGCTCGAAATATATGGCTCGAGATCATGCTTCTCGTACGGAAGCTTTGGCAATGTAAACATGATAGAACCTCTCTTTGTTAAATTTTTACTTACTTAGAAAACTTTAACAAAAGAATTCAAAAAAACCAGTAAAATAACGCCCAGCACATAATATTCAAAACTCACAAGACCATGCACAATAATCCAAACAGTATTAAATCCAACTAGTCACATCTATCTTAATACTAAAACAGTACTAAATATAGCCCCAAAGAGGCCTACCCATATGACAAACCCTCCAGCTCTTGATACGCTTAGAAAGTAAAAACTAAGATATTACTTTTAGAAAACGGGGGTTTTCTCATGATATTTATTACACAGCTCGCCAAGCGAGCTAAAACTCTTTTTATACAACTATCTATTCTTTTATCTGTTCTTGGCCTGTTTTCTTGTTTATGGGCTGCCACGTCTACAGACACAATATCTTCACACAAAATAAATCACGCATCACAAGATACCATCGCCCATAAAACCGTACCCAATAAAACGCTATATACAGGCAAAACACCAACATTAACTGCCTGGACAAGCACCTGCTTCAGCCAACTTCCAGAATATTCAAATAACTACAAAACCATTCTCACAGCACAAGACGTTACTGATATGCTCAAAGATTTTCGCAATCTTTTTAAAAACAGCGCTTTTAGAAACTCAAAAAACTGGCTCGAGGCACAAGTCCCAAACTCAGACTTTTGGGCCGGGAAACATGCATGGGACTATGTACAAAAATACGAAACTCCAGTTGATAGCCAAACCTGTTTTATAGGTGATATACATGGCTGCGTACACTCACTCTTAAGAACATTATGGGGGCTTGTTGCAGAAGATAAACTTGATGACAATTTTAAACTTACAAAAAATATAAATTTAATTTGCTTAGGTGATTATTTTGATCGCGGTCTTTATAGCATTGAAGTCTTACATACACTTTATTTATTAAAAAAAGCAAACCCAACACACGTACATTTACTGCGTGGAAATCATGAATATGAAGCTCTTTCACGGCTCTATAGCTTTGCAGCTGAATTAAAAGAAAAATTCGGCAAACAACCAGCTCATGACCTATTAGCTTCTATAACAAATTTAGTACGCTGCTTCCCGCTTGCGCTCTTACTTAAATCCGGCGATAGCGTTATCCAATGTTGCCATGGTGGTCTAAATCCTGGCTACAAACCACAAAGACTTATTAATAGCACACTCGAAATTTTTGAAAAAATTCCCGGAACAGGGGCACACAATAAATATAATTCTGAAAACCGTGCAGGCAATGGGTTTCCAAATTGGGCGGGAAACTTTAATTGGACCGATTTTTCTGGAACAACAATTAAAGGTGGCGTCTCTTTTAGTGGCCGTGGATATAAATTTGATAAAAATTGGGTAAATGCATATTTAACAGAAAACGGCATTGGCCTAAATGGTTTTATCAGAGGCCACCAACATTATGCTTTTGGTTTCAAAATGCCAGAAAATAACCATTGGACCTCAGTTATTCCAAAATGCGATAGAAACAATAATGAATTTTTTATCAGCAAAATCCAAATGCCGGTATTTACATTTTCTTCAGCATCAGGAACCCCACTATGTGGGCAACCATATGACTGTTACGGAATCTTAACAACAGCACATAAATGGGATGGCTGGAAGCTTAAAATATATGAAAGCAAAACACCACTAGAAGCTCACGTAACAAATTATGCCCACGCAAAAAAAAGGCCAACGTTTAAAACAACCAAATACATAGAAATAGATATAGCCAAAACATCGTCATTTAAGAATGAACTACCAGGTATGGCAATTGCTGCACACTGGGTAGATGAAAAGAAAAGAAACATACCAATTGGAGCTGCTCTTATAAAAAAAGCTCGAGAACTCGCAATAAAAAATTCAAACTGCACCGAGAATAATACGTAATTTTTCTATTTATACTAGACCAGAAATAAAGAACAGGGTAACGCGCACCCATTTGAGAAACAGCTTTAAAACCGATATACTTGTACTGTTAGGGAACAAAATTTAGACGGGGGGTCTTTAATGTTTTATTTAAGATTAAAAAAAATAAGCTTATGCGCGGTGCTCTTTTTAGCAACCGTATCCGCAACGTATTGTGTAAATACAAATAAACCTCAACTAGTAACACTTGAAGAATCATTTTTTAATAACTACATTCACCTCAATGTAACTAACCAACTAAACGCAACAAACATTCAATCACTTGCTCATTACAATCAACCTGGGCTACAAGACGGCTGCTTAAATACAGCTGCAATTAAACTAAAAATAAAAACGCTGGGCAAAGAAGCAATCTGCAAGACAATTAACAAAGCGTTTAGAAAAGAAAAAGAATTCTCAAAAACTCACTATGTTTTTTACCATGGATGCAGTCTTGATTTCTTGTTATTTCAAGACCTTCTTAAGTTATTAACAGAGATAAAGACAAATAAGATACTTACAAATTTTTTCTTATTACGCATCCCAACCCCAGAAGCACAAGCCTATAATTCTGTGCAACAATTTTTAAATACGTATACATACACTAAAGTTGATGACAGCATAGAACCGGCTCGCAGTCTATTGCTTTCCGTAAACCCATCGCTCTTTGGAAATACCGTAAACCGTGAAACCTCTTCTGCTTTTTGCTATTTTTTAGCATCAAAAACAGCCTTCACGATAAACCCATTAAGTCTCGTTTCTCAAGTATTTGACCATTACTCATATGCACATATATACAAAAAATACACTCAAGATATTAACGATCTCTATAAAACACTCACAACATATGAATACAACAAAACAGGGCTGCTCATGCAAATATTTATACCAAAAACCAAAGTAGACCAATTAATATATAGATCAATGCCAAGAGGGGTCCCTTATTATACGCAACCAGACCGTGACATTAAAAAACCATCAATAGAACTGGAAGCGTACCAGAAAAATCTTTTCTCAAGTTTATTTGCCAACAGCTCTTACTCAAGCACAGAGCTTGATAATATGCAATTTAGAATCTTGTTAAATCAAGAAATGCTCAATCATGGAAACCGTAGACCGATAAACGCTATTAAAGTTTTTAGACACTTTAATAAAACAGCAAAAATTAAAGAATACCAAACAAAATTAGAACAACTAAAACAAAAAATTACACAAGATTTGAAAGCAATTTAAATCGTAGTTCAGGTGCTTATTACATAATATAAACCTAGATAAATGGAGGTTTTATTCATGAAAACGATATTTTTTAAGAAATTGCGAAGCTATATTCTCGTCGCGTTGACATTATTTGTTATTGCGCAAACTCCAGCAACTGCTTACTCAGCTTACGGCTCTTATAGCCCAACTGAAAAAACGGTCGAAGATATTATTGCGCAGGCATACAAACATTTAAATATAATAGATACACCAGGTAAACATGCACAAACGCAAACGCTTGCCTATTTAGATAAAACAGATTTACGAACAAATTTAAACGCAAGTTATAGCTATAAAATTAAAGAAATCGGAATCGATTACTTTAAAGACATCTTTAAAACTATTCTAAAAAACGAATGTGATTTTAAAGATACCCATCATGTTTTTTATCACGGACAAAAAAGAGAATTCATATTACCGCAAGATTTATATAACGAATTAAACAAAATAGCATATAAAAAATCGTTACAAGACTTTATTCTGTTACGAACCCCAGATAAAGATTTTTCAAAATTTAGCTGCATCAAAGATTTTTTAGCTCACTACATCAAAAATAAAGAAATTGAAACGGGTTGCTTTGACCATAACCCACACATCAATAAAAATCTCCTGGCAGCTAACCCGTCACTCTTTAGCAACACATACAATTTAGGGGAATGCTCTTTTTACTATTTTATAAACTCCAACTCGATCGCATCTATAGATATTTTGAAGTTAGCAGAAAACGTATTTAATATTTTTAACTACAAAAAATATTTTTCAAAATATAACAAAGAAATCAAAGAACTAAACTCCATACTTTCAGAATCAGAAAAAGGCAAAACAGGAGCACTTCTACAAATCTTTATTCCTGAAAAAATGGTTAATACGTTTGCATACCGCTGCCAAGCTTTTGGGTGCTTATACCACACAGATAAAAAGCCAGAAAAACATCCTGCAGTAACTGATTTAAATAATTACAAAAATGGACCAAGTTCTTGGACCGGCAACAGTTCATTCGACAACTGCCAGTTCAGACTTTTAATTAATCAAACAATGCTTGACCCAAACAGCGGCATCAAATTTTTTAGATACTGCAACCAAACGGACACCATGAAAAAATACAAAGCAAAGCTCAAAGATTTGTGCGATAAAATCGCAGCGAACGTACAAGCTGAAAGATAAGCCATGATCATAAAAAAACAACACAAAAAAACAAACTTTTTGAAGAAATTACAGACGCATTTTTTAATTGCGTTAACATTGTTTTTTACGGTTCAAACACCGCTGGCGGCCTGGGTTGGAGAAAAACCAAGTTCTACGTATATTTTTCCACCTGATAGAACCGTTGAGGATATTATCGTCAAAACGTATCATTCTTTGCATATTTTAGATAAACCAAGCAGAAAACTACAAACACCAACGTTAGCGTATCTTAATCGAACTGATTTACGCGCACAGTTAAATACAGAATATAGTAACGCTATTAAAGATATCGGCATTGATTATTTCAGCGATGTCTTTAAAAAAATAATAACGAATGAAATAGATTTTAAAGATACTCATTATGTTTTTTATCATGCCCAAATGAGAGAATTTGCGTTACTACAAGATTTATACAAAGAATTAAACAAAATAAACACCCGGGATCTATGTAAAAAATTTAAAATGCTTCGCGTGCCACATAAAGATTTTTCAAAATTTAAAGACGCTCATGATTTTCTTTTTTACCACATAAAAAATAAACAAATCAGAGTTCGTAAGCCCATATCTGTTTTTGATTATGTTACTGATGATATACGAAAACGTTTATTATCGGTCAATCCGTCGCTCTTTAGTAATACAAAGCGATGGGCAGAATGCTCTTTTTATTACTTTCTCCATTCCCAATCTTGGCATCCTGTAAATATAATCACTATTATTCAAGATCTTTTTGATGCTTTTGATTACGCGAAATATTTTAAAAAATATAAACCAGAGATTGAAGAGCTCAATAAAATGCTTTCAAAAGCAGAAAAAGGCAAAACAGGCATTCTTCTTCAAATTTTTATTCCAAAAAAACAAGTAAATTCAATTGCTTATCGTTGCGTCAATGGTGGAGGATTATACCATACAGATGAAAAACCAAAAGATCATCCCGTAAACATCGATCTAGAAAATTACATATACAATTCTACCCACTGGAATACCTGGGATTTTAATTGTACTGAATTCAGGCTTGTTATTAATCAAACAATGCTTAATCCAAACAGTGGCATCAAATTTTTTAGATATTACAACCGAACAAACACCATGAAAAAATACAAAGAAAAACTCAAAAACCTATGCGCGAACATCGCTGCAGACGTAAAAGCAGAAAGGTAACACATTAAAATAAAAAATTTTAAGAAAATACAAACGCATTTTTTAATTGCGATAACATTATTTGTTACCGTTCAAGCACCAACTACTGCCTGGGCTATTTACGACATTAGTTATCTATATAGCTCCCCGACAATAACAGAACTCTTAGACGAAACATATACATACCTAAAAATACCAACTAAGCCATACAGATACACACAAACACAAACGCTCACCTATCTAGACCAAAGTGGTTTACGCTTAAATTTAAATATAAAATATAATGCTAAAATAAAAGAAATCGGGGTTAATTATTTCAGCGAACTCTTTAAATTAATCATAAAAAACGAATTAGATTTTAATAATAACTATCGCGTTTTTTATCACGCACAAAAAAGAGAATTTGCGCTATTTCAAGATTTATATGAAAGCCTGTACAAAATAATAAATAAAAAAGCATTATATAATTTTATTTTTTTACGAACCCCAAGCAAAGATTATTCAAAATTTAAAAATATTAACGACTTTCTCCATTTCTACATAAATAATGGCAAAATTAAAGACAGACATTTTAACTATAGTTCAAGCGACGTACAAAAACGCATTTTAGCCGTTAGTCCATCACTCTTTGGCAATACAAACAAACCTAACGAATGCTCTTTTCATTACTTCTTAAATTCTATGTCTTGGGATCCTATAAACGTCATAAAGATTATACAAGACCTCTTTAGTTCTTTTTCTTATGAATCCTATTTTTTAAAATATAAAAAAGAAATTCAAGAACTAAACACCCTACTTTCAGAGTCAGAAAATGACAAAACGGGAATATTACTCCAAATATTTGTTCCAGAAAAACTTATTAACTCACTCACATATCGCTGCGAAGTTTGTGGCTGCTTATACTATACAGACGAAAAACCTGAAATCCACCCCGCAACTATTGATTTGGATTATTATAAAAATGGACCAAGTTTTTGGGAAAGCATCATCTCGTTTGATTTAATTCAATTTAGACTTTTAATAAATCAAACGACGCTCAACCCAAATAGCGGCATCAAATTCTTTCGGTTCTATAACCAAACCAATAATATGAAAAAATACAAAATAAAACTTAACCAACTAATAAATAAAATCGCAACAGACGTACGCATAAAAAAAGAAAAAGAATTATCATGAAAAAATTAATAAAAATAGCACTGCTTTTTATAGCATGCGCAAGCGTTTGCAACGCCGATACGTATAAAAAAACACATATCAATAAGCGCGAAGCGTATATGTTACATGATTTAATCGAAGATTTTAAAAGCTATAAAACAACAAACACCTCGTTTCATGCCGGCAACCTTTATGAGCATTCGCTCTGGGTTACTATTACCATAAACTCATGGTTCAAAATACATGAAGAATGGACCGATGGCTTGGATGCTCACGACCAAAAAATAGTGCTGCTAGCCGGATTACTACATGATGTCGGCAAAGCGGGCGACCAAGAATTCACCTTTTATACCAAGCCAAACCATGATACTAACGGCCAAGATTATATTATTGGCACAAAACGTTACATGCTAAGCAATAATAAAATATTTAACTTCGATAAACTCTTTAAATTGTTAAAACTATCAGAGACAGACAAAAAAATCGTCTCGATACTTGTCGGCGCCCATAACGAATTTGGAAATCTCTTAAGAAATGCTTCTGATGTAAATTTACACGAAAAATTCAAAAACCAACTCGAGCCATATGCTATCAAAGCTGGGTATACATACCCCATTGATACAAAGATTATGAACATGGCTATCTTAATTACAGCAGCCGATGTTAAAGGCGCACGGGAATTTGACAACAAATACCCATTCAATATCTGTGAATACACAATAACCAAAAGCCCGAACACTGTTCATGGAAAAAAGACCGAAAATAAATTTCAAAACCTTGACTATGAAACCCGAGGCAAAAAATACCGGGCTCTTATCTTAAATAGATAAAAAACAAATCTTCTCAGCTCAATATTTTGACCTAAAAGGCTCCGGAATAAAACCCGGGGCCTCTTTTTTTTCTGAAAGTTGCATTTTAAGTAAAATATGCAATAGTATGCGCATGCATATTTTACAAACCCACAAACGGGATAATATTCAGGGAAAATATTAGGGAGAATTGTCATGGCCAAGCAACAATCTCATCTAGAAGAATTCTTAAACAGCCTTTCACACGGCATCGGCGTTGGGCTCAGCGCTATCGGGCTCGTTTTCCTCATAGATCTGGCTGTACAAAGTGGCGATATAAAACGCATTATCGCTTTTAGCATATATGGCGTAACATTATTACTTCTATATCTCGCTTCAACGTTATATCACGGCGCCAAATCGCCACGCACAAAACGTATTTTGCGCATTTGTGACCACGCATCAATCTATTTACTAATCGCCGGGAGCTATACTCCCTTTTGCCTGATTACTATGCCATGGGAATGGGGACGGCTCATGCTTTGCATCTTATGGCCGATCGCAATTGTCGGCATTATTTTTAAAATCTTCTGGGTTGACCGGTTCGAACTACTCTCAACACTTCTTTATATCGGCATGGGCTGGATGACTTTGATAGCAATTAAGCCACTTTTTACCGGTCTTTCTTTGGCCGGTTTTTTATTGCTTGGCACCGGCGGCTTATTTTACACGTTTGGCACCATTTTTTTTACGCTTGACCGCATCCCCTTTAACCATGTGATATGGCATCTCTTTGTTTTGAGCGGCAGCATATGCCACTTTTTTACCGTTTTTCTTTACGTTGCCCCGTTAATAAAATCTTAAAAAAAACTTTTATAAAAGCCCATTCTTTGCTAAAATCGCATGCCCTATAAACGTGTATTTTGAACGTCAAAACACACAATTTATAACAAACACAAAAGAAAGACTTTTTTATGAAGCGTTTTTTACTCCTAACGTTATTACTCTCCTATGGAACAGTAACCCAAACAGCCATGATACAAAACTCCCTCAATAATGGGTTAAACAGCATTAAACTTGAGTATAACTTTAGAAATAACAGCGCTACCAACACGACCAAAAGTAACAATGCTAACTGTGCCTCAGGTATTTTAATAAAGCACCTGTCAAAAAAAATCCAATCGAATACTTCTAAGCAACTTCTGGGAATTTTTCTTTCAAGCCTCTGTGCCTGCGACGTTGTTGATTGCTAAGTTTCCCCATTGGCCCAGATTACTCAAAACTTGAAGAAACGTATATTCAGCACAAAAAATTAAGCGCCCAAGATTACTAAAAATCCCATACGTATAACCCTGAAAGAAATAACAAATATCAGAAACAACTAATCCCCCTCATTTATGACAGAATATTTTACCCTTAAAATATTCACGCAGCGTAATTAATAGACTTTTAAAAACAAAACAAAAAATACCAACAGGATCCATATCTGTTTTTTTGAGAATATTTATAAAAGTTCCATCAAACCTACTCAAAAAAACAAATCCAATTTCTTTAAAAATGTACATATTGTCAGTATAAAACGGCATAGGAAGATTCCAACTCAAAAGATACTGCGCTTCGTCACGAACAAATGAAATGAGAAATTTACGATCAAAAATACTTTGTCTCTCAGAAAGAATTCTAATAAATAACGTTACGAAAGTATAACCTGCATCCCAATAATAATCTCCATAAGTAAATGTAAAAGCCTGTATCCCCCAGTATGTAAAAAACACAGCCTGAACAATATAAATAAAATTAATTTTTTCCTGCTTGGTGAACATTTTTAGATTAATAAAATCAGATCGAAACCAAGATTTAATTCTTTGAAAATTCAATCTATAACTACTGGTAACTACAGTTTGAATGTTAATCGTAACTGACTTTGAATTATCGACAACCAATTTTGCTGTCTTTAATACATTATACATGGTTACTTCTATAACTTTGCTTCAAAATGAGCCCAACAAGCCTCACCCTTATACATATAGTCTAAAGCATTGTAATCATCCCAATCAATTAACTCGAAATTGTGGCCCTGGATAACCATATTCCAAGGCACTTGCCCGGCTACCAGATGCCAAATTTCACAAGCCTTAATGCCTTCTTTTATCGTAAACTTCATGACTCTCATATTTTTTATAAATAACAATATTTTATTTTTTTAAATAACACCTGCCAATATCTTTTGTATTAATACCACTCAGATTATTATTTGCAAGACCAAGATTTTCAAGCCCATCCAAACCCATACCCCAGCCTGGCTCAAGTTTACCCAAATAATTTATAAAACTTATACGCTAAACTCTTAAATACTATTTACTAAAAAAACATGAGCCCACGAAAGTGGGCCCGATATAAAACAATTTTAACAAATACGTCTCAACATATTTCACGTCATAACTTAAAACTTACTATTTAAGATGCACCGATATTTTTCATACAACGCTTTTGAATTCATCATAAGAAATTTATCACCAATAATATTCTCTCGCCCCAAAACAATAGATTCAGGCTTAACAACGCTTACGTACTTATCACTCAAGTTTTCACACAAATAACATTTGACCCACTCTCTACCTTGCTGCGCCATTTCTAAATATTCATCATAATATTTATACATATCACGCATTGCCTTACGCGCATCACGCACCGTACAATCAAATTGATACCCAATATTAGAAGATCTCAGAGTAAACACATCTTCTCTTTTTTCTATGTCTTCACTATCTTCTGAATTACTAATTTGTAAAAATCTCTTAATCTGATCCAAGGTCAACATATTATTGGTATAATGACAATCATAAAACGCAGGGACTAAAATATCTGATTTAACCGGTCGAACCGCTCCAGATTCACAAATAGTTATTTGGGCCGTATTTTTTGTTAAGATACACGGGATACCGGCTGCAAGCGCTTCACGTGGGGTAATAGAAAACCCTTCACCCATGGATAAAAAGACATAACAATCGAGTGAGCTGAAAAAGTCTAAATATTCGCTCCAATTAAACTGCTTCTCAATAAACTCTACGTTGGTCAACCCATATGCTGCTATTCTTTCTTTTATCTGCTCAATAACTTCTGGCTCACCAAAACGCCCATGTAATCTAAGTTTAACTTCAGAGCTGTTACCAAATTCCCGTGCAAAAGCTTCCAATACTTTTAAATGATTCTTTCGCTTCCAAAACCCACCAGTCATACCAAATACAAATGGCTTATGTGCTTTTACAGGAGGCTTTAATGCTAAAAATTTTTCTAACATAAGAGGCAGGGGCAAAACAAATATAGGTATCGTAACACCACATTTTTGATACACTTCAACAAAATATTGATCAGGAACAATCGCCATATCAAACTTACTATTTAAAATTGATGCCCAATTATTTGGGATCTCTGTTGATTCAATCATCGTATACGCAATTTTGACAAGACTTTCAGGCATTTTGGTATAAAGAGGCAACGCTTTATCTGCAAGAATATCTACCAATATAGAAACAGCACCTATATCTTTTTTGTTCGCAAAGTTAAGACGAGGCAAACCAAGTTGCACATCTTCGATTTCTACTGGGATATCACGTGTACTCAAAAAATTTACCGTAACTCTATTATTAAAACACTCTTTAAATAAAATTGGCTGCCGACCTATGCCGTCAGCAAAATTTACAAAACCAACAATCGTAACGTCATAGTTACTTTTTTGACCAACCCCAGAAATCATATTTTGTTGTGAATGAAAAACAGCCTGAATATACGTTACCAAGTTATTAAAATTCTCAGTAATCTTCCCCCCAAGCTCATGCGCATACGCAGCAATAGACTCAAGTAACTGAAAGCTTCGCGCATCACAATCTGCTCGCAATATAGGATTCTTTGTTCGCGCTCTAATAACATCAGAACCCGATGCCAAAACAAACCCTGACACCAACGAAAACGCAAATAAAAAAATAATTACATAACGCAATCCTAAACGATACAACCGCATCTCCAGCTCCCCTTTGAAAAGAAATTAACTCTCGCCATATTTATAACACTTACAAAAACTCCCCAATACCTAAGAATACGCCACGAGCTCTCATCTCCTCAGACACATCAACACATTTTTTAATCCATTTTTTTTATCAAACGATACCATTTAAGCTCATTAATACCCGAATTATTCTCAAATTTAGCACTTATCTCTTTAACATCTATTTGTTTATCAAAGAAATAGTAAATCTTATTTTCTGGACGAGGATATAAACTAATTTCTTCATAGGCTAAGTCCTCACCGGAACACTCTATGATAGCAACAAACTTACTATTTATTTCACCATTTTTACTTATATCTGGCACCCAAATAAATAATCTAAAATCTTCATCAAATTTATACGACGATCCAATTAAGACGAGCTCATAATCAGACCATAGTTTATCTAAAAGAGCTCTATCTTCTGAGTCATAACTATCTAAACATGTAACGTTAGCGTTAACTCCACCCCATGCCATAACTACGCAAACAAACAAAAACACAAAAACTAATTTAAAATTCACGCTCTTCATAACACTTATCCCTTTAAATTATCGCATTGCAACAAGATCCAACACACAATTACATGTAAAAATACCAGTTATCGCACAATCCGGTCAAGACTGAAAATTATACCTGCCATCAAAAGATGCACCTTGGCCCAAGACTTATTTCTGATATACTCTCTCTACTTCATAAAACACCCAGAAAAAGGACCCCTAAATGCCCCTAATTAACAAAAGACAAAAACTTTTTATCGCACTCTGTATATTTAGCATACTAAATATATTCTCTTTCATGCTTTTTTCTGAGCCAACAGACGGCCAAACAAATAACGAAACAGTTTTAAGTGAACCAGAAAACGCTGAAATTGACGTCATGTTAAAAAGTATAGGGGCAACGCGTACCATGCCTGATCCAACAATAGAACAACTTGCCGAGACCTTAAGCATCTTTATACAACAACCATTATGGACCAATACCCGGGTACCAGCCGCACGAGATGCCTTATATCTTATGCCCTACAAATTTTCACCACCAAAAAAAAGCACATTTACAGTAAACTTTTTTTACAATGAAATTCCCAATATGCGCATCACCATAGGCAACCTTTTGCAAACCACCACCATCGCCAATGAAAAAGAAATGCTCGATACGTATTTAGAAAGTATACAAAACCCCGATGACCGTGCAGCACTTATGCCTATTTTTAGAAAAGTAAGTATCCAAGAGCGACGCTTTGGCTTCTTTCTACAATCAAACTTCAAAAAAGACCCTTTTTCGTTCCAAATTCACCTGCCCCTAATAATCGAAGAAAGAAATTGCTGGCTCAGCATTAATAAAATACGCAAAGTACTAAATATTCTTGATGTTAAGCTGGCAGACATTCCCATAGGCGAATTTTACAAATTACAACCAGGCATCGGAGATACCAGGCTTGTACTTGGACTTGATGATCTTGAAATCTCCTCATGTAAAATCAATATTGGCTTTCAGGGAACTATTCCCACTAGTAAACTTTCATACTCTCCAAAATATGAAACCAATGTTGAAAAAATTCCTGACATAGCCGACATAGATAACTTAACAAACGAAATGCTCAAAATCGCACGTAATATTAGAAACTACCTCCTTGACCCGCGCTTTGGCAACTCTGGTCACTTCGGCGCGGGCATATATACCGAACTGCGTAAAAGCCTCTTTAATGACCGCGTTGAACTGTGGACACGCATTTCGCTTAACCAATTGTTTGATGCAAATGAAGACCGCTTATTCTTTTTTAAACAAACAATTTCTACAAGCATGCTCAACACCGGACAACAAACATATAATTATTTAAAACAATTCGTCTTTCCATCTTCCTATAATGTAAAAATCAGCCCTGGCACCATCATTAATGGAATAATAGCAGCAAGTACCACTATTGGTTCAACGCGCTGGACTTGCGGCTATGATTTCTATGAACAGCAGCACGAAGTTATAAAAAAAATCAATCACTCAACTATCCCTCTCTCTGCACTAAAAATTAAAGAAGCCCAGTCGCTCAAAGCACAGCAACATAAACTTTTTGCCGAAGCTTTATACAAAAATAAAAAGCCTGTTACCCTTGGAATTGGTGGTGACGCCACCATTGCAAGTGTACACATAGGAAAAGATTGGACCGTATATTTCAAGTCAACACTATTCTTTTAATCAGCAACAAAAAAAAGAAAGAGCTTCAATGAATTTACCTGCAAAATATATTATCATGGCAACGCTTATTGCTTCTTTTTTAAGTCCTCACGCCCACGCAAGCAAAAAAAATTACAAAGCAAAAAGTTCTCATCGTGAAGCGAAAGAGCTAGTTTCGACATCCTTTTACGGCTACGGCCCCAAGTACATGTATCTCGTCAACGAGGGAATTAAGAAAATTCCACATTTTATGGTAAACGCATGGGCCGCAAAAAAATTAGCTCAATCAATCTTAAAAACTATCGAAAAATCAGAAAATAAAGGCGAAAGCAGAAACGTCCAAGACTTTATAAACCTACTTGTCGAGAAGCTCAACTTATTTCTGGAACCGGCCCGCTGCCTACCCGGTTCACTAATAGTGGTCCCCCTCCTAAAAGAAAGCTTAGGAACATGCGATAAAGAAACAGGGGTCCCCATACTTGTTCAACTTTTTGACTCTGACGAAAAAGCCGAATCTTTTTTGAGTAAAAAAATTCCGAACAAAAAAGCCCTCATTCAATTATGTGATGAATTTGTAATATTTTTTAATGACCTAAAAAAAAGCTTATCTGAAAAAGCTCTTGAGAGTTACAAAAAAGCTAAACAAAAAGTATTAAACCCCATTAATAGAAAGGCCCTGTCATGAATACTTGTTCAAAATATGTGATCATAGCCGCAATTACCGTCTCTATAACGAGCACTCACATTAACACTGCTAACACTCTTGAGACACCTGAAAAAGCTCCTATAACCGAGACAACTCAATTTAAAGTCACCCCAAAGAAACTTGGTTTTTTAAAGATGCAAGCGGTCAGTATAGGCATCGCAGCACAACCAACACTTCTAGTAACCGCGTGGGAAGGAAAAGAAGAAGCTGTCAAAACTTTACAAGAAATAGCACAGCCAGGGATTAAACCAGCAAATTTTGTAAAAACATGTAGAGATCGCCTGGTTACCCCACTAGATGCTTTTCTTGCCCCTTTCCGCGGCTATGGAGCAATCGTTATTCCATTAATTAAAGAGAGCTTAGGCGAAAACTCAATGCTTGAGCGGCTCTTTAATACCCCCCAAAGCACATCAACAAAAACTTTTTTTGATGGAGAAGTTCAAACAATAGAAAATCTTACTCTTATGAGTTCAGAATTTAACGTGT